>JABAQT010000037.1:145296-148558 GCA_019187195.1 Bryobacteraceae bacterium | reverse complement strand
GTTCTTCTTCTGGTCCCAGCCCTTGGGAACGAGAGCGCCCACCTTGCCCTTGGCGTCCTGCTTGCCGTACGCCATGATCATCTTGGCGAAGTTGAAGCTGATGGATTCCGTGGGGATGGGGTCGCCGTGGCCCTGGCCGCTGACAGTCTGGCTCGAGAGCAGCACGTCCTCGAAGGTCACTTTGTAGAAGACCTGCTGGCCGCCGTCACCGGTCGACTTGCGGACGAGCAACTCGCACTTGGGGATGTGCTTGCCGCTGCAGCAGGCATCAAAGAGGTGGGGCGTGGCGTCGTCGGCGCGCTTGGTGAAGTGGAAGTCCTGGAACTGGACCTTGCCGGTCGAACCGCCGCCGCCGTAGGCGAAGCTGCCGGTCTGCGTGGCGCCGAACGAATAGGAAAGCAGCTCGATGTGCTGCGGAAACATCTTGTCGTCGGTTTCTCCGTTGATCCCGTCGATCTTCAAAAAAGCATCAAATTGAGACATTGTCGTTTCTCCTCTTAATTGTTTGAATTCTCAGGTTACTGTTCAGAGGCGCCGGAAGGACGCGCTCCAGGATTTTCGCAAGGCCGGAAGCGTGACATCTCATCCGCCCGGTTGCCCGCATTCGATGTCACTTATCTACCGTCCACACTAGGTAATGCGCAAATCCAGGTGATAACCCATCATGGGATCGAACGTTTTCTACGCGGTTCCCGGTAACCGGAAGCGTCATCCGAAGCCCCTCGACTGTATGCCATGGTATCAAACATCGATGCCGATGGAACGCATCAGTTCCAGCGCGTTGCTCTTCTCGACCACGCCGGGCCGCAACCTGTAATCAAAATGAAGCTGCCCGTCTTCCAGAGTGTCCTCGAAGTGAACGTTCGCGGCGCGCGGCTGAAGGGCTTCCGCGATGGCGGTGAGCGCAAGGTCATGGGTGGTGATAAGACCCAGCGCTCCGCGGCCGAGCAACTCCCGCAGGACGCCCTCGGCGCCGATTCTGCGGTCGTGGGAGTTGGTGCCGCTGAACAGCTCATCGAGCAGAAACAGGACCGGATACTCGCCCGCCGCGAGGTCGAGAACCTGGCGGAGACGCTTCAACTCGGCATAAAAACGGGAGGCTCCGCCCTGGAGCGAGTCGGTTACGCGGATGGCGGCTCCCGTGGCGAAGGGTGACAGGCGGAGACGCTTTCCGCGGATGGGTGCGCCGGCCATGGCAAGCACTACATTGATCCCGATGACGCGCAGGTAGGTGCTCTTGCCGGACATATTGGAGCCGCTCACGCACAGCAGGGCGAGGTTCGCGTCGAGTTGGACGGAATTGCGCACACACTTGTCCGCCGGAAGTAGAGGGTGGCCGAGTTCGGTTCCGTCAAGCAGTTTTTCGGATACGATCTCCGGGAATGGATCCGAAGGATGCTCGGCGGCGTAACCGGCAATCGAAAGGAGAGCTTCGAATTCGCTCAGCGCATCGAGCCACCCGCCCACTCGAGGGCCATAGGTTCCGCGCCACCGTTCGACGGCGAAAGCGAGGTGGGTTCCATAAAGCAGGGGAGGCCCGGCCACGCGGATGAGCGGATTATCGCGCGAATCGACGAGCTCAGCCAGACGGTGGAGGCTTCCGATGGCCCGCGAGGCCGTCAGGCGGCGGCGCAGTTCGAGGAGGCGGGGACTCTCGAATGTCTGCTTCTCGATCAACTCGAGCAGCGAAGAGAGCAGCCGCAGGTCATGAACCGCCTCATCGAGGGTGGTGATGACGGCGAGCACGCGTTTGCGGAGCCAGTAGCCGAATACAGTGACGGCGAGCAGGGCGAACAATAGCGGCCGCTCGAAATCGAGATGCCACGCGGCGAGGGCGGAGACAGCGACGTTCAGGCTGAGCAGCGCCGCGCCCCACCAGAGCGCTTTCGAATCGAGAATGGGAGAGGATCCGGCCCAGGCGGCCAGGTGGCTGGTGTGGACCGTGTCCCTGGCATCCTCGCCGAGGACAAAGAGCGACTCCCGAAGATCCAGGTACTGTTTGAGTTCCGCCACCGATTGCTGCCGCTCGCGTATGGTTTCCGCATCAGCGGGGTGCAGCAGCCAGTTGGCGAGTGTGTCCTCGCCTCCGCGCGTGCGCGCCTCGGAGAGCAGCTCGAAAAGACTGCCGTGCCCGAACAGGTCGAGATCGTCGGCATAGGGGTGAAGCGGGTCGCGCAGGCGAAGGCCCTGTTCTCCCATGCCCGCCCACTTGTCCGCCATGCGCGCCAGTCCGTGCTCATAGAAGAGGACCGCCCGCGCCGCCAGAGTGCGCCGGCGCAGCACATGGGAGTGAATGGGCAGGACCGGAAGGAATGCGGCAACGGGGGCGAACAGCCAGTACGGGTTGAGAGCGTGGTGGACGAACGCGGAGTAGGCGATGACGGCGGCTGAGACGCCGAGAAGCAGCCGGATGTTACCGAGCCGCACGTGCAGGCGGTCCTCGGCCGCGACCCTGCCGCGCCTGGCGGCCAGGCGGGCCTCGTATTCGGTTACGGGAGACATAGCCGGCTACTCTCCCAACACGCACACATCCTTGAGCTGCCGGTAGTCCTCTCCGTAGTCAAGGCCGTAGCCGACGACGAACTCGTCGGGGATGCGAAAGCCGACATAATCCACCACCACCGGGCGGACACGTCTCTCCGGCTTGTCGAGAAGGGTGGCGATACGGATGGACCGCGGCTTTCTCTGCTGCAGCACATGGATGAGATAGCTGAGGGTGATGCCGCTGTCGAGGATGTCTTCCACCAGCAGGACATCGAAGTTCTCGATCGTCGTATCAAGATCCTTGGTGAGCCTGACTTCGCCCGAAGTGCTCTTGCCCTTGCCATAGCTTGAAGTGCCGATGAAATCCATGCGGACAGGGTGAGTGATGGCGCGAGCGAGGTCGGCATAAAAGAACACGGCTCCCTTAAGAACGCACAGCATGTAGAGCGGGCCGCGGCCTTCCATGTCTTTGTCGATCCGCGCGGCGAGTTCCCGGATGCGGGCCTCGATCCGGGAGGCGGAGATGAGTACGGTGAGCTTGGGATCGGGCATGGGAAAACTTGAGTATACGCAAAGCGGACGCGGCGGCTGGAGGGCGTTAGTCCGCTATGCGCAACCGCTGGCTCGGCGGCCCGATGTGGACATGGGGCGCGGTGGCCTGGCCGGGGATGGCGCGCGTGAACGCGAGATAGGGGACACCCATGCGGTCGAGCCAGCCCCGCAGCCAGCGGCCTTCGGCCGATTGAGGGTTCAACGCAACATCGATGCGGCCCGTGTG
>JABAQT010000037.1:138981-145196 GCA_019187195.1 Bryobacteraceae bacterium | reverse complement strand
CCAGTTCCGCTTTGGCGCGAACCACCTCCGGAGGATCGGGCGAGGTTTGCGCGAGGGCCGTGTTCGCACAGACGAATAGTGCGAAAAACATGACCGAACGCATTATTTTATTGTAGTACGATACAGGCAGGAGCGTTTCCACTCGCGAATTGGCTACAACGAAGAAGTCCGCCTCAAGCTCCCGGGCCCGGAAGAAACCGGCCGCGGGAACGTCCGCCAGGGAGCAAAGACCCAAACCCGCCGCCGCGCCCCAATCCGCCGCTGAAGAGACAGCGGCATGGCTGCCGGCCGTGCGCGCCATGGAGGCCAAGAAAGCCGGAGCTATCAAGGTGCTGGATCTGCGTCCAGTCACCACGTTTACCGACTATCTGGTGATCTGCAGCGGCTCCAACCCGCGCCAGATCCAGGCCATCGCCGACGAGGCCGGAAAGCAATTGAAATCTGCCGGGGAACATCCGCAGAGCATCGAAGGCTATGACAACGCCGAGTGGGTGCTGATGGACTACGGAAACTTCGTGATCAACATTTTTTCGGAGAAGGCGCGCGCCTACTATGATCTCGAGCGCCTTTGGCGCGACGCCGCCGAGTTGCCGATTCCGGCCGCTTGAGGCTTCGCGCGCTGAGGGGATCGCCGGAAGGAGACCGGTCACGATTCCTTAGAGTAGTAAGGGATTCGCGCCGGTGAATGTAGGGCTCTTCCCCGATCCATCCGCGCACCTCCTTCCGCCGATAGACAGTGCGTGCTCAGCAGACGCCGCAAACGCTTCCGCTCGACTGACGGCTATTACCGCTTCGAATCAGCAAGAACGCGCGAAGTGATTCATGGCTCGGGATACGGCGATTTTATTCGCCTGAGGGACGAATTCGGCAACGTCTGGCGCGGCGAGGCTGAACCGCAGGCCGACGACACCGTGCGTTACCGTCTGCGCGACGGCAACGGACGCACCATCAGCGGCATCTGCGTTGGAGGCGACGTCGTTCTTCGCGACGAGCGCGGCAACGTATGGCGAGGTTTCATCGACTGAGCCGCGATCCTGCCGCCCGATGATTTTGCGCCAATGACCGTACTGGTTGGGTTACCATGGCAAAGGTATGCCTACTGGCGCGGAATTATTTGCTTCCTCTGTTGTCAAACTTGGAATTGATACGATCTTCACTCTTGTTGGGGATCATTTGAATGAAGTCCTGCTGGCTCTGTCCCAGGCTGGAGTGCGGATCATTGACCAACGGCACGAATCCGGCGTTACGCACGCCGCCGACGGTTGGGCGCGCGTCCATCGCAAGCCCGCTCTCACGCTCGTAACCGGCGGGCCCGGACACACGAATTCTCTTACCGGAATCGCAACGGCCCACTTGAACGGAAGCCCCTTGATTGCCGTCAGCGGAACAGCATCGACGGTGTTCGCCGGACGTCAGGTGTTTCAAGTCATGGACCAGGCGGGCATGGCGGCGCCTTCCACCAAATGGAGCGCGGATGCCGTCAATCCGTCGCACATTCCTTATCTGTTGGGCCGGGCTTACAATGAGGCGAACTCGGGCCGCAAAGGGGTGGTTCATCTCTCGATACCCGTAAATGTGTTTGCTTCCTCCACCGAGACTTCGCTGCCGATGCCTCCGGCCCGGCCTCAACCTACCCTCGCCCCTTCGCGGGAGGAAGTGGAGCAGGCCATCGGCACTCTGTTTCAGGCCGAACGCCCGGTAGTGATTGCCGGAAGCGGCGTCTGGTGGGGCGAGGCGGAGCGGGAACTCGAGCAGTTTCTCAAGGTCACGCGACTTCCTCTGTTCACCGTCACGATGGCGCGCGGGGTCATCTCCGACCACGCGCGCAATGTGTTTGGCTACGCCGACCCGGCCATCAACAGGGGCTGTCTCCCCGCGTTTCAGGAGGCTGATGTCGTGCTCCTGCTCGGCAAGCGGTTGGATTACCGGTTGGCGATGGGCGGCCCGCGGCTGTTTTCCCCGTCGGCGAAAATCATCCAGGTGGACCTGCACGCGCCCGAACTCGGCGCGGCTCGTCCGGTTGCGCAAGGCATCTGCGCCGGCGTCAAGGCCACGCTCGAGGCAATGCGGGAACTGGCCGGGACCAAGCCCTGGACGCCGCTCGATAAGTGGACCCGCAAGCTGCGCAAGTACGCAACGGAATCTCAGGCGGCACTCAACAAACTCGGCGAAGACCGGAGTTCTCCCATGCATCCGGCCGCCGTCTTCGCCACGCTTCGGGAGGCGCTGCCGAAGGATACGCTCTATGCCTGGGATGGCGGAGACTTCGTCCACTGGGGGCGCGCCATGATTCCCGCCACCCAGCGCGGCGGATGGCTGCGGTTGGGCCCCATGGGGACCATCGGCTCGGCGCTGCCCATCTGCATCTCGCTGCAGATGGCGAATCCGGGCAAGCCCGTGGTGATGATCACCGGCGACGGCTCGCTCGGCTTCTATCTGGCGGAGTTGGAGACGCTGGTGCGCTACAAGCTTCCGGTCGTCATCATCGTCGGCAACGATGGCGGATGGGGTCTCGAGCGCGAACTGCAGCGCGAGTTGACGGGCAATGAAACGGTTGCCTGCGAATTGCAGCAGACGCGCTATGACATCATCATGAAAGGCTTTGGCGGCGACGGCGAAACCGTCGAGCGCGTCCAGGACCTGGCTCCCGCGGTGAAGCGGGCCTTTTCCGCGGGTAAGCCCTACCTGCTGAATCTCGTGATTCGCGGGTCGCGTTCTCCGTTCACCGAGTGGCAGATCGCCGGTAAGAAGAAGTAGACGCTATTTGCGGGGGGAGTCCCGGTGGACTTCCTTCACCTTGTAACCGGCGCGGACGAGGCGCTTCCGGATCTCGTGCGCCATCATGACGCTGCGATGCTGGCCGCCGGTGCAGCCGAACGAGATCGTGAGATAACTTTTCCCTTCTCGAATGTAATGAGGAATGAGATACACGAGCAGTTGGGTGATGCGCTCCATGAACTCCTGTGTCTGCGGAAAGGAGCGGATGTAACGCGCCACGCCGGGGTGCCTGCCGGTTAGGTGTTTGAACTCGGGAATGTAGTTGGGGTTGGGCAGGAAGCGCACGTCAAACACCAGGTCGCTATCGGGCGGCACGCCATGGCGATACCCGAAGCTGGTGACGCAGATGAGCAGTTTCGACTCTTCCCGCGCGCCCTGGAATTTTCCGGCAATGGCCTCGCGCAGTTCATGAACATTGAACCGCGTGGTATCGAAAACATAGTCGGCGATGGCGCGCACCGGCGCCAGCATCTCCCGTTCCTTGCGCAGGTTCTGCGCCACCGATACCTGTTTGCCCAGAGGATGCGGACGCCGCGTTTCGCTGTAGCGGCGGATGAGCACGGCATCATCGGCCTCGAGAAAAACAAGCGTCGCGCGAAGCTCTGTCCGGAGCCGCGAATAGATTTCCGGAAACTGACTCAGGGAATCGCCTTCCCTCACATCCACTCCAAGGGCGGCGCTGACAATGTTCGGCGACGACTTGGTCAATTCCGCGAACTTCGGGATGAGCGAAGTGGGCAGGTTGTCCACCGAATAGTAGCCCAGGTCTTCCAGACACTTGAGGACGGTGGCCTTCCCGGAACCGCTGAGTCCGGTGATGACCACCAGTTCCGGTTGTGGACCGCCGGGTTTCGCCGGACTCTCGGATTTTGCCATCGGAGCAATCTTCAGGATTCGATGAGATCGAAGTGTCCATCCCGTCGCTTCACGAGCACATGAAGACGCTCGGATTCCGCGTCGCGGTAGACCATGTAATCATTTTCTCCGATCTCGATCATCGCTTCATCCACGGTCATGGGCTTGGCGTCTCCATCATTGCCGACCTTAAACACCTTGCCCGGCGCGGGGCGGGCCTTCCTGGCCGCCGGCCGGGCGGGGGGCGCGGCGGAGGGTTTCGATTTTACCGCCGGGGCCGGCGCTTCCTGTTTGGACTTCGCGGCGGGGCGGCGTTTGGAGTCGCGCCACTTGGCCTGCGATTTGACGATTTGCTTCTCGAGCTTTTCAATCGCGCCGGTAATGGCCTGCAATTGGTCCGCATTCGAGTGCAACACCACCAGAGGATGATCGTAATAGTGGACCGTGATCTCCGCGCGATGAAGGTGACGCTCAGTGGTCAGAATCACGTGCGCTCCCTTTTCGCCCCCGCGGTCCAGCAATTTGCCAAGCTTGGCGAACTTCGCGTCAAGCTTTTTCTGCTGCGCGGGAGAAAAGGCGGCCTGGCCTGTGTAGTTGATTTTCATTAGATTCTCCAATGAGAAGGACCGTTGCCGGCGGCATGCGTGTATCCGCTATTCGCGCCGCCGGCGCACATGCGTGGACGGAATTCCCATGTCCTCGCGATATTTCGCAACCGTCCGGCGCGTTACCTCAATGCCTTCCGATTGCAGCCGTTCGGTAATCTGCTCGTCGGTCAACGGACGGGCGGTGTCTTCTTCCTCGATCATCTTCTTCACCCGCCGCTTGAGGATGAGCAGGGGCGTTGCGCCGCCCGAAGGACCCTGGACGGCTTCCGAGAAAAAGAAACGCAGTTCGAAGACGCCCTGCGGCGTATGCGCGTACTTGTTTGCCACCGCGCGGCTGACGGTGGAAGCGTGCACGCCGATCTCCTCGGCCACTTCCTTGATCATCATCGGACGGAGGTAATCAAGCCCGTTCTCGAGAAACTCCGTCTGGCGGCCGATGATCGCCTGGCAGACTTTGAAGATGGTCTGTTTCCGCTGCTCGATATTCTTCATCAATTGGAGCGCGGATTGGTAACGCTCCTTCATGTAGTTCCGGACTTCCTTGCTCGGCTCCTGATCGCGATCGAGAAGTTTGCGGTATTCCGGATTCAGACGGATCTGCGGCAGGTCTTCGTCACTGACCTGAATGATATAGTCGTCGCCGTCCTTGTAGATATACACATCGGGTTGGACTACGCGCGCCCCGACGCTCGAGTACCGCAACCCCGGACGCGGATCGAGGTGGCGAATCACATCCATCGCGATCCGGATGTGCTCGAGCGGCCTGCCCAGGACACGGGCCATCTCCTTGAACTGCCCCTTCTCGAGCAGTTTCATGTCCCCGGATATGATCTGCCAGGCGACGCCGCCCTTTCCATTGCGGCTCTCAAGTTGCAGCAGCAGGCACTCCTGCGGAGTCCGCGCGCCAACCCCGGCGGGATCACAGGATTGGACAGCTTTGAGCGCGGCCGCCAGATCCTCCGCCTTCAGATCGCCCGCCGCCGCCAGATCTTCCAATGGTTCGGTGAGATAGCCGTTCTCATCCAGGTTGCCCACAATCGCGTCGGCCGCATCGCGCACACTGTCGGTGAGCACCATGAGAGCCAGTTGCTGGTCCAGGTGGCTTGTCAGCGTTACCGGAGAAGACAGAAATGTTTCAAAGGATGGCTTGTCCACCGATTCCGACGCCGGGCTCTTGTAGCCGGGATCGAGGTAGTCGTCAAAATAGGACCCGAAATCAATCTCGTCGAAGCTATCCGTGGCCTGCGCGGGCGGCGTTTCGGCGGTTTGGCCATCGGCGGGTGCGCGATCCGGTTCCACGTGCTCGTGCTCGAAATCCGCGCCGGTTTCGATCGCCTCCATCTGGGACTCGACCTGCAGCGGTTGCGTTGCGCCACTGTCGGCAAGGTTCGAAACGCTCTCGGCTTCGAGCAGCGCCTGCACCTCCTGCGGCGTAAGCTCCTCACCGCCTTCTGATTCCTCGAGGAATGGATTGTTGGCCATTTCCTCGGAAATCATCTCCTTCAACTCGAAGCGGGTCAGATGGAGCACCGTCACCATCTGGACCAGGCCAGGGGTGAGAGTTTGCTTTTGCGTCATCCGCAGTTGTAACTTATGCGAAAGCAAGCGTACCTCTGACGTTCATTCTATCAGTGCCGCCGTCCTGATGGCGCGCGAATTCGCCGGGCGGCGCGCGCTCCGATACCCTGGGAATATGGCGCGGATCGTCTGGATCCTGGTGTTGTGCTGGCCCGCGTTCGGGAAATGGTGGTGCGTGAAGAGCGGTTCCTCCACCGTGTTTTCCGACGTCGGGGAACGCCAGGCCGCCTTCGTTGCCGGACGCCTCGACCTGGCCCGCGTGGCTATCGCCGGAATGAGCCCCGGGAACGCCGCCACGCCTCTTCCTTTGACCGCCTTCGTACTCTCCGGGCGCCGCTTCGACGCACTGCGGCCCACCCCCAGCACCAAGGGCTTCTACCAAAGCGCCCCGGAGCG
>JABAQT010000037.1:0-138881 GCA_019187195.1 Bryobacteraceae bacterium | reverse complement strand
GAGATGTCTTATGCGGAACTCGCCCTGGCAACCGGCCACGCCGAGGAAGCACGGAAGGTGTACGAGCGGATTTCCAGTAGGAAGCCGGAGGATGCGGAAACCGCGTTCGCTCTCGGCAGGTTGGCGCTGGCCCAGAAGCGAAATGACGCCGCCGCCCGGTATTTCGAGATGGCGGCCGGATATCCCAATGCCCCCGCCGCTGTCTTCTTTGAATACGCCATGCTCTTGCGCGAGACCGGCGGAAGCCCCGCCCTGGTGCGGAAGAATCTCCTCGAGACCGTGAAGCGGAATCCGGCTTTCGCCGAAGCGCAGTTCCTGCTGGGAGTCTCGGCGGCGAATGAGAACCGGCATGGTGAAGCCATCCCCTATCTCGAGCGCGCTGCCGCCATCTTCCCCCGTCAATCCTATTTCTGGCACGCCCTCGCCATCAGCTATTTCGCCGCTGGCAGGAAGCAAGACGCCCGGCAGGCGGCGCGCAAGGCATTCGAATCCGCCGTCACGCCGAGCCAGGCGGAGATGGCGCGCCAGGCGGTGCGGATGACGGAAACGCCGGATCCGCCCGCGCGCGCAAAACGCCCCGAGGTCAATGTGCCCGATAGCTGGCGAAACAAGGAA
Organism: Bryobacteraceae bacterium; assembly: GCA_019187195.1. GTDB lineage: Bacteria > Acidobacteriota > Terriglobia > Bryobacterales > Bryobacteraceae > CADEFT01. The sequence continues at coordinate 138,266 of JABAQT010000037.1, read as the reverse complement.
GGCGATTCCCGCTTCGAGGGCCTTCTCGAGCGGATCGACTGCATGGGGAAATCAGCGCGCTTCCACGTGCGCGGCGGGGGACGTTCCGCGGCCTTCCTGGTCGAAAATCCGGGAGAGGTGCTGTTGAAGCGCCTCTCCTCGGTGACCTTCGAATTTCACTGCGGAGTCCAGAAGCCCGTGCCGGTCGTTGTGGAATACAATACGCTCGCGGATCCGGTTCATGGTACCGCGGGTGTTGTAACAGCGTTGGAGTTTCGCTGAAATTCAGGCGTGAGCTGTGGATTGTTTCGGCTTTGCATCCCGCGGCGTGTTGCGGAAGTGCTGGTTGAGCCACGACTCAATCGCCTTCTTCTGTTCCGCGGGTACGACACGCTGCCATCTCAGTTGACCGGATTGCTCATGAAATTCCGCGATCAGGTAAGCACCGGTATTGTAAACGTGAATCACGTCCCCTCTACCATGCGAACAATAGTAAGAGGCGTTAATGGTGTGGCGGTCCTGCATTACTAGGTATAATAGCACAAAAAAGTTCGCTCGTGTTAACGAATCTTAATCGTTACTTCTCATGAGGGGATAGCGTTAGTACTAACAAGGGGCAACTCTGACCCGCCGCCAGGCGGCCACTCCCATAATCACGACGCAAGGAAGGATGAACAAGCCGATGAATCGCAGAAAGTTTTTCATGAAGGCCGCCATCTCCGGCATGACCGCCGGAGCCGTTGCCGCGGTAGCGAAGGAAAAGGATAAGACCCCGAAGCACGATTGCAAGGGAATGAACGACTGCAAGGGCCAGGGCGGTTGCAAGACCGGCGACAACGGGTGCGCCGGCAAGAACTCCTGCAAAGGCAAGGGCGGCTGCTCGACGAAAGAGAAAAAGAAGAGCAAATAGTCTTTTTCTGCTAAAGTTTGAACACTGGTGGATCGCGGGTGTGCAGTTCCGGCCCGCGATCCGCCCGAGGATGTCAAGATGGCCGGAAACCGTTGGAATCTGCCCGATCTCGGCTTCGGGATCGGATTGCGCAGCGTTCATTTCACGCACATCCTGGAGCGCCGTCCGCCGGTGGACTGGTTCGAGGCGCTCTCGGAAAACTATATGGATACGGGTGGGCGGCCGCTCTATGTGCTCGATTTCGTGGCTGAACGCTACCCGGTGGCGCTGCATGGCGTGTCCCTTTCAATCGGCGGCACTGACCCTTTGAATTTCGAGTACCTGCGAAAGTTGAAGGCGCTCGCCGGGAGAACGCGGGCGCGGTGGATCTCCGACCATCTCTGCTGGACCGGCGTGAGCGGGCTGAACGTGCACGACTTGCTGCCCATGCCCTACACGGACGAATCCCTTCGGCACACGGCCGGGCGCGTGCGGATCGTGCAGGATTTCCTCGAGCAACCTATCATCCTCGAGAATCCTTCCACCTACCTCGAATTCGGCCACTCCACCTGGACGGAGTGGGAGTTTCTCGCGGCGCTCGCCGAGAGAGCCGATTGCGGAATCCTGCTCGATGTCAACAACGTCTACGTGAGCGCGTTCAATCACGGCTTCGACCCCAGGGTTTATCTGGACGCCATCCCTCCGGACCGCGTGGTACAAAACCATCTGGCCGGCCACACCAACAAGGGAACGCATATTCTCGATACGCACAGCGATCATGTGATCGACACAGTGTGGGAGCTGTACGGCTATCATTCGCGTCAAACGGGCGGCGCATCCACGCTGCTCGAGTGGGACGAAAGCATTCCCGGCTTCGACACCGTGCATGCGGAGGCTCTTAAGGCGCGGTCCTACCGTGAAGCTTACGCGCCCGTTGAAGAGGTGGCCGGTCATGTCCTTTGAACCGGGATTGGGCCGCACGCAGCGCTGGATGCAGGCCGTCATCCTGCATCCCGGCAATACGGCCCAGGCTCTGTCTTCAGACGAAGCGGAACGTGAAGTCCCGGCAAAGCGTTTATCCGAAGTCGTGACGCCCTCGCGGATGCTGACTTCGGCCGAGCGTATCGGCATCTATCGCGACATGTACATGCTCCGTTTGCGCGAAGCCTTGCGTACGGACTATCCGCTGCTGTTCCGGTTTCTCGGCGAAGAACGCTTCGAGGCGCTGGCCGATGACTATGTCCATGCCTGTCCTTCGCAGAGCTATACTCTCAACCGGCTTGGCGTCCATTTGCCGGAGTTCCTCCGTACGGCGAAGGTAGCGCGCCGCGGATTTCTGTACGACCTCGCGCGATTCGAACTCGCCATGACGGAGGCATTCGATGCCGAAGAGGCCGCCGTGCTATCTCTCATCGAAGTCGAGTCACTGTCTGAAGAGGCTTGGGATGTCATGCGCCTCGAGCCTGTTCCCGCCTTGCGGCTGCTCGAATTCTCCTACCCCGTGAACGCCTATGCGCGCGCCGTGCGCGATGAGACGCCGGTTCCCCCGCTTCGCAAACGTGCGACTTACGCCGCCGTGTGCCGCAAGGATTACGGCGTCGTGCGCCTGGAACTGCCGCGCGCGGCGTTCCTGCTGCTGCGGGCGCTGGCGTCGGGGACTCCCCTTGGCGGGGCGCTCGGCGATCCCGCGTTGCGGCGGGTCAGGGAATCCGATCTTTCCGGCTGGTTCAGCCAGTGGACGGCGGCCGGCATGTTCCGCTCGATCGCCGGGCGGTGAGGCTGGCTACAATAGCGCCATGGTGCGTCTCGCGGCGTGTTGTGTCTTCTTCTCGCTGCCGCTTCTTGCGGCTCCCCGCATCGAAGTGAGCTTCCATCGGGAGGCCCGGGCAACCGCCGCCGATGGCCGCGTCATCGTCATCATCTCGAAGTCCATGCGGGGCGAACCCAGGTTTCAGGCCGCCTGGGGAATCCAGACCCAGCAGCTCTTCGGCCTCACCGTGGACGGATTGCGTCCCGGTGAAGTGGCTACGCTCGATGCATCCGCACCCGGCTATCCGCTGCGTAGCCTGAAGGACCTGCCTCCCGGGGTCTATAACCTTCAGGCCGTATTGCACCTCTACGAAACCTTCCATCGCGGCGGGCACACTCTCAAACTGCCCATGGACAACGGCGAAGGCCAGCACTGGAACACCTCGCCCGGCAACCTCATCAGCAAACCCATGCAAGTCACCGTGGGAGCGGATTCGGTTGTGAAGGTCGAGATGACCGGAGTGATTCCGCCCATCAAACCGCCGCCCGACACGAAATATGTCCGCCGTATGCGCATCGAGAGCAAGCTGTTGTCGAAGTTCTGGGGCCGCCCCATGCATCTTGGAGCCATCGTCCTCGTGCCCGAAGGCTTCGACGAACATCCCCGGCGGCATTATCCGGTGGCGTTTCTCCAGGGACATTTTCCATCGTCGCTGTCCCGGTTCCGCGAAACACCGCCGGAACCGGGTCTCGAAGGGATTGCGAAAGCAAGGGCGGATACGGCCTACCGTTTCTACCAGGAATGGACATCCGGGCGCCTCCCGAAAATGCTCATCGTCGAGACGCAACACCCCACGCCCTACTATGACGACTCCTACGGCGTGAACACGGCCAACTCGGGCCCTTACGGGGATGCGTTGACACAGGAACTGTACCCGGCGCTCGAGAAGAAATTCCGCGCCATTGGCGAACCCTGGGCGCGTGTGCTCTTTGGCGGCTCGACCGGCGGATGGATGACTCTTGCACAGCAGATCTTCTATCCGGAGTACTTCGGCGGGGCATGGGGCTTCTGCCCGGACCCGGTCGACTTTCACGCCTTTCAACTCATCAACGTGTATCAGGACAGGAACGCATTCTTCGACGAAGGGCCATGGCTCAGGATCCCAAAGCCTCTCGGAAGGCTGCCGGACGGCCACACGCTCACCACCATGGAAGACTTCACGCGGTCGGAATTCGTCATCGGCTCCCACGGCCGGTCCGGCGGCCAGATGGACGCCTTTCATGCCACGTTCGGGCCGGCCGGTCCCGACGGCTATCCCGCGCCACTTTGGGATTCGGAGACCGGCCGCATCAACGCCGAGGTGGCGAAATACTGGACTGAGCGCTATGACCTGACCGCTATCCTCTCCCGGGACTGGGCGCGGTTGGGCCCCAAGCTCATCGGGAAGATTCACGTGACCATGGGCACGAAAGATACTTTCTATCTCGACGCGGCCACCCACGGAATGGAGGACTTTCTCGAAAGCACGAAGCTTCCAGGAAAAGGCCCCTATTACGGCGGCAGTTTCCAGTACGGCGACAACAAGCCGCACTGTTGGGCGGGCGACATCCCCGAAGGCCAGACCATCGAAATGTACTACCTGCCCATCTTTGCCGCCCATATGCGAAAGATGGCTCCGGCGGGCGCCGATACGGAGAGTTGGCGGTAGGTTCCTTCAGCGGCGGCTTCGCAGCGGAATCACGATCAGTACGTAAGCGAGCGAGGCAAACCCAACCAGCGACAGCCATCCTCCCCAGGCGGGGTAGAAGCCGAACGCATCCTTTCCGGTCAGCATGTAAGTGAACGAGGGAACTCCGGCGATGTAGGTGACCGCCAGCAGGATACCCACAATCGCCTCCCCGCTCACCAATCCCGAGGCAAGCAGCGTGCCTTTCTCCTCGATATGCCTCCGTTCATGCCCGGGGCGCGCGGCCGTCAGTTTGTCCGCCACGTACTTGATCAATCCGCCCAGAAAGATGGCCGAAGTCGTATCGAAGGGGAGATACATCCCCACGGCGATCAGCATCGGAGCGCGCGCGCCGCAGAGAATGAACGCCACGCCGAGCGCGGCTCCAATACCGAGCAGGCCCCACGCCATCTGCCCGCCCACAATGCCCTTCGCCAGTTGCGCCATCAGGCCCGCCTGCGGCGCGGGCAGCGCCCGTCCGCCGATGCCCCCGGTGGCAAGGTTCGCCTCATGCAGCGCGATGATGGGGCCCATGAGAAAGAAGGAGAGCAGGATCACAGAGAGGATTTCCACCACCTCCATCTTCCACGGCGTTCCTCCCAACAGGTGCCCCGCTTTCAAGTCCTGAATCAGCGACCCGGACACCGAGCACGCGCAGGCGACAACGGCCGCGACGCCCAGAACCGCCGCCACTCCGGCCGTCCCCTTCACCCCAATGGCAAGAATCACGATGGCCGAAAGCAGCAGCGCCGAAAGCGTAAGCCCCGAAAGCGGCTGATTGCTGCTGCCCACCAGGCCCACCAGGTAGCCGCCGCAGGCGCAGAGCAGGAAGCCGGCCGCCGCCATGATGACGGACGTCACCATCGCCGCCGGCAGATTCCGCGTGAAGAAATAGTAGATCGCGGTGATCGGCATCAACAGCCCGGCGGTAGCCAGAATCACCCACTTCAAAGGGATATCGAGCTCCGTTCGCGCCACTGCCTCGGATGCTTTCAGCGACGTCGCGGCAAGCGCGCCGCGGAAAGACGTGATCAGGGAATCGCGAATGGACCACATTGTCTCGGCCGCCGCAATCAGCATCGCGCCCACCGCGATCGGGCGCACGATGTTGCTCCACACCGTGCCGGCCAGCGCCTCGGCTGCAACGTTCTCTCCTCCACCCACACGGCGCCCCAGGCTGGGGTCAAAGAAGAGGAGCAGTGGAATGAATACCCACCACGCGAGAACGCCTCCCGCGAAGGTGATCGAGGACGCTTCGAATCCGATGATGTAGCCAATGCCGGTGAGGGCGGGCGAGAGGCTCGGAGTGGACCACGGAACTCCTCCGCCATGCGCGGCCTCTGTCCCCGTTGAATGGCGAATCACGGAAGGAGGAAACGGCAGCCACCCCTGTGTATATTCCCGGAATATCTGGAGTCCCTTGTCCGATTTCAAAAGCTGCATCAGAGCGCCGAATCCCATGGCTCCGAAGATCGTGCGCGGCGCGTCGCCGGCCTCCGCGCCCGCCTTGACGATCTCCGCGCTGGCGACGCTCTCCGGCCATGGCAGGCCGGCATCCACGCACAGCGGCCGGCGCAGGGCGATGATGAAGAACACTCCGATCAGTCCCCCCACCAGCAGGATCATCGTCGCCTCCCAGTAGTGTTCACGGAGGTTCGACCACAGCCGGCGTCCGTCCATCTCCGCCAGCAGGAACGCCGGGATGGTGAAGATCGCTCCCGCCACCAGCGCCTCGCCCACGCTCGCCGCCGTCCGCACGATGTTCTGCTCGAGGATGGTGCCGCGAAACGCGGGAAGCCGGAACAGGGCGACGGCAATGACGGCGGCGGGGATGGTGGCCGCCACGGTTTGTCCGGCGCGCATGCCCAGGTAAGCGTTCGCCGAGCCGAATACGAACGCCAGAAACAGACCGAGCGCGATCGCCTTGAATGTAAGTTCGCGAGGATTGCTCGAATCCGCCGGCATCATGCGAGAAGTTTCCTTAGCGCCTCGATCAACCGTCCGATGTCATCTTCGTTGTTGTAGAAGTGAGTGGACACGCGAAGGTTGCCATGCCGCGCGGCGGTGAGGATGCGGAGCCGCTTCAACTCGAGCGAGAGCGCCTCGGAATCCACATCCGGCCAGCGTGCGGCCACAATCGGCGAGACACAGAGGGGGTCCTGGTCGCTGAGCAATCGCGCGCCCAGTTCGCGCAGCCTGTCGCGAAGCGTTCCGGCCAGTTCGAGAACGCGCCGCTCGATCGCTTCCGCGCCCAGTTGCAGCATGAACTCGACTGACGCCCCCATCGCGTAGATGAGGGGGAAGGGAAGCATGCCGCCTTCGTAGCGTTCCGCGCTCTCTTTGAACTCCGGAGCCCCGTGGTGCAGCGAGTTCACTTCCCGCCAGCGTTTGTCGCTGCGCCACCCGACGGTTTGCGGCTTCAGCCACTCCCGGACACTTGGATGGATGTAGGCGAACCCCGAGCCGTTTGGACAGCACAGCCACTTATATCCGTCCACCGCGAACATATCCGGCTGGACGCGTGCCGCGTCGAACCGGAGCGCGCCGATGCTTTGCGTTCCGTCGATGGAAAGCACCGTTCCGTTGGCCCGGCATGCCTCGGCGATCCTGTCCAATGGCGGGCAGAGTCCCGTTGTGTAGTTCACTGTCGAAAGCATCGCCAGGCGTGTGCGCGGCGTCAGGGCATCGAGAAACCGCGGCCAGGGCACGATATCCGCCCGCGCCAGCGATTGCGCGATGTAAAGGTGGTTTGGAAATTCATCCTCGAGCGTGAGGATACGGTCGCCTTCCCGCCAGTCGATGCCTTGCGCCAGCAGGGATACCGCCGTCGAGGCGTTTGGAAAGAACGCGACATCCTCCCTCGAACAGTGGATCAGCCGCGCAATCGAATCCCTAATCCGGTCGGCATCGTCGAACCACTCGATGAAATCCGAACAGGCGAACCTGTCACGGCGAAGAAAGTGCTCTTCCACCGCCTTCGTGGTGGCGCGGGGCAACTGTCCATACGTGGCTGTATTGAGAAAGGTATGACCTTCGAGAGCGGGAAATTCCCGGCGGACAGCATCCCAGTCCGGCATGCTCATCCGATCAATTGCCTGATCTTCGCCGCCGCCCCGGCCACCGGCACATCCATCACCTGCTTGCCGTTGCGCGTGTAGAGTTCCACCAGCCCCTGTGCCAGCTTCTTGCCCAGTGTCAGGCGGAATGGAATTCCAACCAGGTCGGAATCCTTGAATTTGACGCCCGGGCGCTCATCGCGGTCATCGAGCAGCGCGTCCAGGCCCATCGCCAGGCACTCCCTGTAGAGAGCTTCCGAGGCTTCCCGCAGTGCGGCGTCCTTGCTGTTCACCGGCGTGATCACCACCTCGAACGGCGCGATGGAAGACGGCAACATCATGCCGTCGGCATCGTGAAACAACTCGATCGCCCCGCACAGAATGCGCTCGATGCCGATGCCGTAGGAGCCCATGATGGGCGTTACTTCCTTGCCGTTTTCATCGGTCACACGCAGGCCCATCGACTGTGAATACTTGTAGCCGAGCTTGAAAATATGCCCGATCTCCATCGACTTCACAATCTTCAACGCTTCGCCCGAGTTCACTTCCGCATCGCCCGGCGCGACCTGCCGCAGATCATGGAACTCCGCCTGGAAATCCTCCCCCGGCGTCACATGCCGCAGATGGTAGTCATCCTTGTTCGCGCCGCAGATCATGTTGCGCCGCCCCTCGAGTGCCAGGTCCGCCACGACGCGCATCTTCGTGATGCCCACCGGACCGAGCGAGCCGGCTTCGGCGCCCATCCAGTCCCGCATCTCGGCCGGATGCGCCGGCCGCACTTCCGTCTCGCCCGTCACCGAGGCGAACTTCGTCTCGCTCAATTGATGATCGCCGCGCAACAGCGCCAGCACCGGCTTTCCACCGGCCACCATCACCAGGCTCTTGATCTGCGAAGTCGGCGGAAGATTGGTGAATGCCGCTACCTCCTCGATCGTCTTCCGCCCCGGAGTGTGAAACTCCTCGGGTGTGAGATCGCCTTCGGGATCGGGTTGCGCCGGCGGCATGGGCCTTGAAACCGCCTTCTCGAGATTGGCCGCATAGCCGCTCTTCTCGCCGATCACAATCAGGTCTTCTCCCGCCGGCGAGGCGACCATGAACTCATGCGACTGGCTGCCGCCCATGGCCCCCGAGTGCGCCTCCACCACGGTGTACTTCAGTCCGCAGCGATCGAAGATCCGGCAATAGGCTTCGTAGTGCTTCTGATACGCCACATCGAGCCCCGCCGCGTCCATGTCGAAGGTGTAGGAATCCTTCATCAGGAACTGCCGCACACGCAGCAAACCCGATTTCGGCCGCGGCTCATCGCGGAATTTGGTCTGAATCTGATACCAGATCTGGGGCAGTTGCTTATAGCTGCGCAGTTCGCCGCGGGCGATGGATGTCATCACCTCTTCGTGCGTCATCCCCAGGCAGAGGTCGCGCTGGAAGCGATCCTTCAGGCGGAACATGTTGTCGCCCATCACCTGCCACCGTCCCGACTCCTGCCAGATCTCAGCCGGATTCAACGCCGGAAGGTACATCTCCTGGGCTCCGATGGCATCCATTTCCTGGCGAACGATGCGCATGATCTTGTTCAAGGACCGCTGCGCCAGGAAAAGGTAGCTGTAAATGCCGGCGGCAAGCTGCCGCACGTATCCGGCTCTCAACAACAACTGGTGGCTGGGGACCTCAGCTTCCGCGGGCGCCTCCCGCAGCGTGGGGATGAAAAGCTTGCTCCAACGCATGAACTGTTATTCTACTAACGCTCCCACCCCGCGGGCCAACCGTATTTGGCGCGCCGTTCGATGTTGTGGGTGGCCCGCACATGTCATGAAGCATTGACTGACGCCTCCCTTCCGTTGAACCCGCCTTCGTCAGCTAATGCATACTGAGGAGATGAGAGACCTGTGGGCGGCGACAGCCCAATTCGAGGCGAGAGACGGCGACAAGGCCTATAACCTGTCGGTGATTGAAGACATGACCCGCCGCGCGGCCGCGCGGGGCGCGGAGTTGGTCTGCTTCCATGAGTGCTCGATTTCGGGCTACACGTTCCTCGAGACGTTGAGCCGCGACGAGCTCGAGGCGCTGGCGGAGGATGTGCCCGGAGGGCCGTCGGTGAAGCGGTTGGTGGAGATCGCCGCCGGAACGGGCACGGTGATCGCGGCGGGGCTTGTCGAACGCGACGCCGGAAAACTGTATAACTGCCATGTCGTGGCCGACGGCGGTGGTCTGCTGGCGAAGCATCGCAAGATTCACGAATTCATCAGCGAACACATCTCCTGCGGAGACCGTCACACGGTGTTTGAAGCGCTGGGCGCGAAGATCGGAATACTTACCTGTTACGACAACAACCTTCCCGAGAACGCGCGGTTGACGGCGATGATGGGGGCCGAGGTGATCCTGATGCCGCATGTCACGGGATGCCTGCCCTCGCCGATGCCGGGGCGGGGAACCGTGGATCCGGCGGTGTGGCACGCGCGTGATCGCGATCCGGTGAGGTGCCGTCAGGAGTTCGATGGCCCCAAGGGCCGTGGGTGGATCATGCGCTGGCTGCCCGCGCGCGCCTGGGAAAACGGCGTCTACGCGATCTATTCGAATCCCATCGGAGTCGAGGGCGGCACGATCAAGCCGGGCGGATCGATGATTCTTGATCCGTTCGGTGAGGTGGTCGCCGAGTGCCGGGCGCTGGGCGATGAGGCAGCAGTGGCGCAACTCGTGCCGGAGAAACTGCAACTGGCGTCCGGCGCTTCCTACATCAAGGCGCGGCGGCCCGAGTTGTATGGGCGGATGGTGGAGCCGAATCCCCATCTTGGCGCGCACAAACGGCCGGAAGTGTATTGGAAGGCGATTCGCGGCGGGAGTTAGCGGGCCGCGAGCATCTCACGAATCTCCTGGTGAAGCCGCCGCGCCTGAGGTTCCCGCATCTTATGTTCTTGAAGAATCGCCAGCGCTTCCATGAGAAGCGGTCTGGCCTCGGCTTTCAAGTTGGCTCGCTTCAGACAGTCGGCCAGTTGGAACAGGCCTGAAACATAGGCGATGCGAATCCGGGCGTTCCGCGGTTCGGTGGTCCACAAGGCTCTCCGGATTTCCACCGACTGCCGGAACAGATCGCGACCGCGGGGGAGGTTGCCCGTATCGCTTTCGATCGAGGCGAGCGTGCTCAGGGAATAGGCGTAGTCAAGTCTGGCGCGCGCGTCTAGCGGATCCCGCTCGATCACCATTCGGTCCAGATCGACGGCGCGCTCCGCATGCGCGCGGGCACGGCTGTAATCCCTCAGGCCGAGGACTGCGGCCGCCAGTGCTTTGCTGGTGACCGCCACGTCGTGCATGCGGGCTCGTACGCCGGGACGGGAGCGGAGCAATCTCTCAAACAGATCCAACGCGTTTTGAAGACAGGCGGCCTGATCCTCGAGTTTCTGACGGCCGTTTGCGCGCATGAACCACACGTTCGCCATGGACTCCATGGAGCCTTCGTCGTCAGGGAATCTCTTGTAAAGTTCGAGCACCACCCGCTCTCGCTCAGCATTCCAACGCGTGGCCTCCTCCGTCCATCCCCCGAAATGGGCGATGGTAGCCATTCGTCCGGTCACCGCGGCCAGGCTTAGCGCCGCCGCCTTGTCCCAAGGCTGCTCAGCCAGAATCCCGTTGAGAATCCCCCGTGATTTTTCCAGGCTTGCCATCGCGCCTTTCCGGTCTCCAAGACTCCAGTTCTCCCCGCCTTGGACATCGCCGAGCCGCGAGTAGGCGGCGGCCAGTTCCCGCCGGAAAGTGATATCCGATGCCTGGCGCGAGAGGGCCTCCAGGTGTGTCGTGGCTCTCGCAATCATCTTGCGGCGAATCTCCGTGGCTCCGGCAAGGTTCGCCAGGTCCTGCTGAAACTCGAATAAGATGCTGTTAGCGAGGCGGCGGACCTGCTCGAATCGCTGTTCCGCTTTCTGCCGCTCGATGTTGGCGATGTGGTTCTGGTGGAGCACGGCTGCTATGCCGGCAACCAGAAGAACGGCGGCGCAGAGAACCGCTGCCGAGGCGTGGGCGTTCCTCGTCACGAACTTGCGCACCAGGTAGCCTTTGCTTTCCGCGTGCGCCGTGACCGGACGGCCGTTGAGAAAGTTGTCCAGGTCCGCGGCAAGTTCTCGAGCGGAGGCGTAGCGGCCGGACGGAGTTCGGGCCATGGCTTTTCGGACGATGAGTTCCAGGTCATCCTCCAACTCCGCCGCGACTTCGGGTCTGGCCTTGCAGCGAAGCGGCGGAGACTCTTCCTCGCTGACGTAGCGAATGGCGTCCGCGAAGCTGTACTCGGTCAGATCATAAGGGCGTCCGCCGCTGAGGAGGCAGTACAGGACAACACCCAGGGAGTAGATATCGCTGCTGGTCGAGAGAGTCTCGCCGCGTAGTTGTTCGGGACTGGCGAAATTCGGCGTGAAGCGGCGAAAGTCTTTCGTGACACCAGCGTCAGAGGACGAATCGAGAAGGCGCGCGACGCCGAAATCGAGCAACTTCGGAACCCCCTCGGAGTTGACGAGAATGTTCGAGGGTTTCAGGTCGCGGTGGATAACAAGATGCTGGTGGGCATATTGAACCGCCAGGCAAACCTCGCGGAACAACGCGAGGAGTTGGCGGAGATTCGGGTGATGGGTTTCGCGGTATTCGGTGATGGGTGCGCCTTCCACCAGTTCCATTACGAGATACGGCATGCCCGTGGAAGTGACTCCGGCATCGAGGAGTTCCGTAATATTCGGATGCCGGAGAGAGGCGAGAATCGTGCGCTCGGCGCGAAACCGCCGGACCGCATCCCCGGACATCAGGATTTCGCCGATTACTTTGATGGCAACGGAACGCTCGAACTGGCCGTCGGCGCGCTCGGCTCGATAGACAACGCCCATTCCCCCGCTCCCGATCTGGCTGGTGATGCGATAAGGTCCCAACATTGCGCCGGCGGATAGAAGCCACGGCGAAGCGGCGAGGGCCGTATCTTCAAGGGACTCCCCGCGTGGATAGCTCGCCAGCAGCGCGTCCACTTCCGCGCGCAGTGCCGGATTGCCCGCACAGCGGGAGGAAAGCAAGGATTCGCGCTCGTCCGGAATCTCCACTTCGAGAGCTTCAGCGAGTATTTCACTGACCAGGTTCCAGGTTTGCGGATCCACGTCTTGAATCCTCTAATCTTCTTTGCAGCCAGCATCGCGCCACCGCCCAGTCCCGCCTTGCGGTAGTGGCCGAAATCCCCATGAGTTCCGCCACTTCGTCAACGGAGAAGCCGGCGAAGTAACGCAGTTCGACAACGCGCGCGCGAAATGGATCGATGGCGGCAAACCGTTCGAGAGCCTCATCTACGGCAAGCCACTCTTCGAGCTTTTCAGGCGTGGAGGCGAGAGCTTCGTCCAGTTCCAGGTTCTCCATGCCTCCCCCGCGCTTGAGGGCCTTGCGGCGCTTGGCATGGTCGATGAGGATGCGCCGCATGAGCGCCGCCGCGAGATGAAAGAATTGCCCGCGATTTTGCATGTCCGGCTCTCGCTGGCCTGCCAGGCGAAGAAACACCTCGTGCACGAGAGCAGTGGCCTGGAGTGTGCAATTGGACCCCTCGTTGCGCAACCGGCTGTGGGCCAGCCTGCGGAGATCATTGTAGACAAGAGGCATGAGCTGATCGAGAGCGGAGGCGTCGCCCGCTGCCCACCGTTGAACGATGGCCGTGATGTCCTTGTCCGTCATTCGGGATGGCCGGCTACCGGCTAACAGGATACAGAAACCCGGCGATGCAACGGGATTAGCGAAGCGGATGGCGTGCTTCGTCGCCTTTCGTGAAGAGACAGTTTCCCGGGGTCCACGGCTCCCGTGGGCCCATATCGGCGCGCCAAACACGACGGAACTCAATACATAGGTCACGTACAACCTCCCGTGCAACGGAGGGATCCCGTCCGTCCACGCGAACGTTCCAGCGTTCCTCGGAATATGCCGGCGGCTCGGATCACGGAGCGGTTTCACGATCAATCGAACGGAGCGCTCCGGCGATCGATTGCCGGGCGGTCCACCGGACGCTGTTGGCGGCGTCCCCGTGCGGCGGTGGGTGAGCCCAAATGGCTCGCGCTCCCGTACAGGCCCACAACGTGCCTCCGCTCCAGCTTGGCCTCCGCGGTTGGCCCCCATGGAGGAGCCTTTGCGCATCGGCCAATTGGAAGCATTTCGAACAACCATCATTACCTCTCCCGCCCGTTCATCGCGCAAGAGACGGGAATAGGCGTCCAACTATTTTTCCGGTCCGTGCCGGCTGCGATCAGGAGTAGACGCGTTTCAGCGCGAGATAGAGAGCGCGGAATATTCGTAAGCTCGCTGGTGGCTATCGGAAACGGGCTCGAAGCGGGCAAGTGCGTGGAAAGCGAGACGGCGGAATTTCTCATTTCTAGCTGCTGATTCGCGCGGAATTTCCCGCACCCATGAGTTCGTTCAACACGCGGTAAATCTCGAATTGGATCCCCTCGAGAGTAGCTCCCGGCATGTCGCTATGACTTAAACCGGTCCTCGGACGATTATCGACGTAGTGATCCTGATGCCGCGACTCTTCCGTTATTCGCGACGGAGGAGTATTGCGCTCACGGTTGTAGTAGTTGATGTGACGGCGCACCATTCGTGGCGAGGTGAGCGAAGCCTCGCGTCCACCAGGTAGGTTGTCGATCGAAGGATCGACCGTAATGAGGAGATCGATCACGACCTCGGATCCGCTGCCCTGGCCGCGCGCCGGTCGCGTCCGGCGGGAGGCGAAGTCATACCAGGCATGGGTCCGGGACACGTCGTCGCAGAACCAGGCGGCGTTAAAAGCCCCGGCGCTGTAGCCGTAGACGATCAGCGCGCCCAGCGGATCGAACACATCCCGGCCGAATGCCCATCTCGCGGCCAGGCTTCGCACGTTGGCGCATTGGGCACGGCATTGGTCCGGGCCGTCGCCCGTCATGCACGGGTCATAGGCGTTGACGGTCGCGCGTCCATTGTGGCGGCGCATCGCCTGCTTCAATATAGTTCCGATTCCGGTGTATGCCACCCTGGATTGGGTGTCCACTGGGATGACATAGTCGGTGTTGTACGAGAGTCCCTCTCCACCAAGTGGATTCCTGCTTATGTAGCCGCCAAAAAAGACCAGGGTGTGGTTGACTTCACGCGCGCCAATGCGGCTTATCAGTTGGGACCGGTTTTCGTAACAAAGTCTGACTGACATGTTCCTCGCGTCACCTCAGCCATCTATCGCGCAAAACCTGAGAAAAACGCGCCAGCTACTTTTCTGGGTCCGCGGCCGATCACAGCCGGGAGTATATGGGTTTTAACGCGGGGTAGAGGGCGCGGTAGTTTTCGTAAGCTTGCCGGTAGGCGTTCGAAGCGGGCTCGCAGCGGGTGACTTCGCGGATGGCGCGGCGGCAGGTCTCCTCGACAGTTCCGGTTTCACGCGTGAGGGCGAGCAGGGCCGCTCCGTAGGCCGAGCCTTCCTGGGTCTCGAGCGTGATGACGGTCTTTGAAAACACGTCCGCCAGCATCTGGCGCCAGAAAGCGCTCCTCGCGCCGCCGCCGGATACGCGGACGGAGCGAATGGGCACGCCCATGTCCTCGATAATGCGGAGGCAATCGTAGAGGGAGAAGGAGACGCCCTCGAGGATGGCGCGAACCATATCAGCGCGGGAATGTTTGGCCGTGAGGCCGGCCCAGGCGGCGCGGGCGGTGGGATCGAGGTGCGGGGTGCGCTCGCCCATCAGATAGGGAAGCCAGATGAGGCCATGCGCCCCGGCGGGGGCCTGGGCGGCTTCGGCGGTGAGCGCGTCGTAATCCGTCCCCGGGGCGAGTTGATTGCGGAACCATTGAAGGCTGAGCCCGGCGCCCTGGGTGACTCCCATGACGTGCCACTTGCCGGGGACGGCGTGGCAGAAGGTGTGAACGCGTCCGGCCGGGTCGTAGGCGGGCCTGCCGGTGTGGGCGAACACGACGCCGGAGGTGCCGAGCGTGCAGGAGACGATGCCGGCTTCGACGATGCCGTTGCCGATGGCGCTCGATGCCTGGTCGCCGCCGCCGCCCACGACGGGCGTGCCGGGCGCGAGTCCCGTTGTTTCGGCGGCCAGGGCGGAGACAGTGCCGGTGACTTCGGGGGATTCGTGGACGGTGGGCAGCCACGCGGCGGGAATGCCGAGCCCTTCGCCCATCTCCCGGGACCAGCGGCGGTGGACGACGTCGAACAAGGCAGTGCCGCTCGAGTCGGACACATCGCTGGCGAAATCGCCCGTGAGGCGGTAACGGATGTAGTCCTTGGGGAGAAGAACGCGGCGGATACGGGCGTAATGGGCGGGTTCGTTATCGCGGACCCAGAGGAGTTTAGGGAGGGTGAACCCGGTAAGAACGGGATTGGCGATGCACGCCAAAACATTCTCTGCGCCAATTGTTTGATTGATGAAGTCCACCTGTGGCTGGCTGCGCTGGTCGCACCAGATGAGGGAAGGACGGATCACCTCTCCGGCGGCGTCCAGGATGACGAGGCCGTGCATCTGCCCGCTGAGGCCGATGGCGCGGATGGATGCGCCGGTGGCGCCGGCCTTTCCGAGGACGCCGCGAATGGCGGCCCGGGCGGCGTCCCACCAGTTCTCGGGGCGCTGCTCGGCCCACAGCGGGCGCGCCATGATCATGTCTTCATGCGGAGCGGTGAAGCCCGCTTTCACCACTCCGCGTTCATCCACGAGGATCGCGCGGGAGCCGCCGGTGCCGATGTCGATGCCGAGCCAGTACATCCGCCGAAAATTATCGCATCTATACGATCAGAACCGGAACTGCAAAGTGAATTGAAAAGAGCGTCCGTCGTTGAGCGTGTTCGTAATCCTGCCGAAGGCCGGGGAACTGAGATCGAAGTTCGGTTCGGCGAACTGGGGCGTGTTGGTGAAGTTCACGGATTCGGCGCGGAAGGTGAGATCGCGCTCTCCCCGCACGGCCCATGTACGGGCCAGCGACGCGTTGAGGTTGCGGATGCCGCCGCGGCGGAACGTCGAGACTCCGATGTTGCCGCGCACCGCTCCCGCCTTCATGAAGGCAAAGGCTGAGCGGGGCAGCAGGCTGACCGAAGTATCGGGGTTTCCGATGACCCGGCCGAGAATGGAGGGGTCCACGATGTCGGGACGATCGCCGCTGGTGCCGTCCACGTTGCCGAACCCTGGCGCGTCCGAACCGGAGATGACGGTGAAGGGCATGCCTGTCTTGGCGAGAAAGATCGCGGACAGCGTCCATCGCCCGAGCAGGCTTCGCGCGACGCGATGAGCGCTGTTCCAGGGTGGAGTGAAGTAGCGGAAACGCACCAGCCCGGCGTGCGACTGATCGAAGACGCTCGGTCCCTTCAGGTCCGCCTGCACCAGGTATTGGTACTGCGGGAAGCCCTGCTTGGCGTCGTCGCCCGCGGCGGTATTGGTGTAGGCCGATCCCGTGTCGATGGCCTTGCTGAACCAGTAGGAAGCATCCACGGTGAGGCCGCGCCAGGAAGGGATGGCAAGCGTCGCGCGCCCCGCGTCGAAGTAGGCGCGGGAGCCGTTGATGACGGGGCGGACGTCGAAGTAGCGGGGGTCGGGGCGGCGATCGTTGATGGTGGCCGTGGTCAGGGGAACGCCCGGCGCATCCACGGCCCGGTTGAGATGCCATAGCATGAGGAGCTTGTGGGTGCGGCTGCCGACGTAGCCCAACTGGAGGCGCCAATCGCCGGGGAGCGCGGTTTCCCAACTGAAGTTGTACTGGTGCGAGTAGGGAGTCTTCAGATTGGGCGGAACGATGAAAAGCGTGCTGCGGCCGCCGGGACTGATCACCGCGTTCCTTAGCGGATCAAGCAGGCTGGGCGCCTGCACCTCGATCTTCTGGAAGTCCGGCGGGTTCCAGCGGAGCTGCTGAAAGGTGACGGGGAACACTTCGCCGTAGTGAAGTCCGTAGGCCGCGCGGATGACGCCGCGGCGCGGAAGGCGATAGGCGAACCCGAACCGCGGGGCGGCGTTGTTGCAGTCGCAATCATAGGGGATGAGGGTGCGGTTGTTGACCTCATGCGGGGCAAGCATGGGTTGGTAGCGAAGGCTGAAGCTCAGCGTGAGATTCGAACGGGCCTGCCAGTTATCGCCCGCGAAATACTGCTGCTCCCAATTGCGGAAACCGCGGTTGAGATCGCCGATGCCGGTGGAATAGCGGCTGGGGATGCCGAGCAGGAAATTGGTGATGGCGTCGCGGCCGAAGTCGTTGCGGAACGAGAAATTGCCTCGATTGCTGCTCGCCTCCCGCCCGTTGAAGCGAAGGCGCGTCAGTTCGCCGCCGGCCGCCAGGTTGTGCCGCCCGCGCCGCAGGTTGAAGAGAGCGGCGTAGCGGAAGCGGTTCTGAATGCGGTCAATGGGGATGTTCGAGCCCGGCCCGAGGGTGGTGAAGGCGGTTCCGATCTGTACCTGGGGACCAACGGCGTTGGGTTCGGGAACAAGCAGCGAGCGCACGCGGTCCAGGCCGGCGGATAGCTCCATGTTGGTGGAAGCCGACCAGTTCCGCTCCCACGTAAGGCGGGCGCTGTGCGATTTCGTGGTAGTGTTCGGATTCTGGCCGGCGACAAACTGGAAAGCCTCGAGTTGCTGCGTGGTCCAGGCATGGCGGGCGGTGAGCCGGTCGTGGGGGGAAAGGATCTGATCCAGGCGGACCGCGGCCGTATCCGTGTTGATGCGTTGAGGGGAGTTGGTGTTGAGGGCGCGCGGGTCGATGTCGGTGCGGTTGGGGGGCTCCGCCGGGTAGGCGGCGAGGAAGCGCTGAATGAGCGCGCGCACGCGCGGGTCGGCGGCTAGCGGAGTCCGCTCCTCGGGGCGCGGAGCCAGCACGTTGCCGTTCACGCTGCCGCGGATCTTCTGTTGAGAACCGTCCAGGGTGAGGAAGGCGTTCTTCCAGAGCCTCGAGGTGAGGTTGAAGCCGTAATTGTTTTCGTGAGCCGGTTTCACCCCGCCTACCTGAAAGAAGGAACGGGCTCCGAAGACGCTGTTGCCGTGGGTGGCAAAGAGCAGGCCGTGAAATCCGGCGGCGTATTTCGACGCGGCCAGGTGCGGAAGAGCGGGCGGGGAGTTGCCGAACTCGACGCCGTAGTACTGGCGCTCGGGGCGAAACTCGGACACGATGGTGGCGGTGGTGCCGAGCCGGATGTTCAGTTCCTTGAGCGAATTGTTGTCGATGAGGTTGAATTGAACGTTTTCGTTGCGCCGGCTTTCTCCGGATTGGGTGTTGGCGCGGCCGAGCAGATTCAGGCCGGTATGCGCGTCACCCTGGTTGGCGGCGGGCTTGGGAGCCTCGGTGGGCTTGCCGGGCTTTCTCTCCTGTGCCGCGCACATACAGACGAGAAGCAGCGCTAGCGGACATGAAATTCCTGGGCGGGACAATACTGTAACGATATCAAGGCGTCAGGATGCCGCGCAGGATGAACACCGCCATCTGGCCGCGCGTGGTGGGGTCGTCGGGACAGTAGGCGGAAGCCGAACATCCGCTGGTGACGCCAAGCTGCCGCATCTTCTGGATGAAGCCGAAGAAGGGATGGGACGCCGGCACATCGGTGAAGAACGCCGCGGGCGGGGAGAACAGTGCCGCGCCCGGTTGCAGCGCGAGCCGCGCGCGGACAATGAACACCGCCATCTGGCCGCGGGTGACCGGAGCATCGGGACAGTAGGTGGTGGCGGTGCAGCCGCTGGTCACGCCGAGCTGGCGCATCTTCTGGATGTACTTGAAGAAGGGATGGGAGGCGGGCACATCGGTGAAATACGGTCCAGGCTGGTAGTCGAATGAGTCGCCCATGAGGGCGCGGACAATGAACACCGCCATCTGGCCGCGGGTGGTGGTGGTATCAGGACAATAGGTGGTGGGGGTGCACCCGGAGGTTACCGCGTTTTCCTTCATCAGTCCGATGTAGGGACTGAAGGGGTTCGAGAGCGGTACGTCCTGGAAAATCTGCGCGGGGCTGGCGGCGGGTTGCAGCAACTGCGTGAGGAATCCGGCCACCTGAAGAGAGCCCGTACGGGCGGAGTTCGTCGAGTTGGCGCTCGAGGAGAGGGCCGCATTCCCCGTGCCCGAACCCGGTCCGCTGGTGAGGGTGGTCCAGGAGGGTTGCGCGGCGGGGGTCCAGGGGCAGGCGGGAGCGGTATTGACGAGGACCGACGAGGCTCCCCCGGCCGCCGGAACAGCGAGCGATTGCGTGCTCAAGGTGAACGCGCATCCCGCCGGAGGCTGATAGACATTGATGTTTGTTCCCGCAAACGAGATGACGCCCGATCGCGCGGCCGCGCCAGGGTTGGCGGCGGCGGTGAAGGCGACGGAGCCGCGGCCCTGTCCCTGGCCGCCCGAGGCGAGGCTGATCCACGGGGTGGTGGTTTGCGCCGTCCAGGCGCAGTAAGGCGAGGAGGCGGTGACCGGAATGCGCCCGTTATCGCCCGCGGAAGCCACGGAAACCGAGGTCTGCACGGCCTGAAATGTACATCCGCCGGGGAAGCTCATGATGGCTCGGATGAGGAAGTTGCCGGCGGCGGCCGGTTCCTGGAAAAACGTACTGCCGTTCGTGCTGGTATAGGCCCGGAGCTGCGCGGGCGAGGCCGTGTCGGAATCGGCGGGAAAGACATTCGCCGGGTTGTTGACCATCATGCCGGCCACGAGATCGCCTGAGTTGATGGTGATGGCCGGCGCGGGATAGGTGTTGAACGCACCCAGCTTTCCAACGGTTCCACCCGTGGTCTGGAGGACGATCCCATTTATGTTTTGGGATCCGCCCGGATTTGCCGCCGCCACCAGGGTCAGCGGCGTTCCCGTCTGCAGCCCGTCGGCGCGGTCCCCAAAGTAGATTTCGATGCTCTGGAGCACGGCCGGATACTTGGGCGGCGTTATGCGGCTCACGAAATAGGCGGTGGAAGCGCCCGAGGGAAACCCCCACGATTGACTGGGATAGTTGTTGTCGAGGGACAACCGCATGGGGCCGGCGAGCGAAACGCCGTACCCTCGCAGACGGAAGGCGGCATGAGGATAGATGGGGTCGTTGCAGTCGATGATCAAGGATGCCGCCTGAAGACTCAACCGGACTGGTGAGAATCGCACCGTGACCGTGTGGCTGGTGTTCGGGGCGAGTTGGAATCCGGAGGGGTTCAACACCTGGAACTGGGGATCGGTCGTGGTGAGCGCCGTGACGTTTAACGTGGCGCTGCCGGCGTTGGTGACCGTGAGGGCGGCATCCCGGTAGGAGCCCGCGAGCACATCTCCGAAATACGGATTGCCCGCAATAACTCTCGGAGCGGCGGCGGGGAAGTTGACCAGCACATCGCGAGTCAATCCGCCGAGTGTGATGCGGAACAGGCTGACGCCGGGGGTGGGACTGGGAATAGCGCTGGCGCCAAAGAGATCCCTGGAATGGTCCAGTCTGAAGAGTTGGGGATTGGTGGCGCCGCCCGAGAGGACCTGCACGGTGGGAGTGGTGCGAATGGGAACTCCAATGGCATCCGTGATGCGGAAGAAGATCAGATTGTTCCGCGGAGAGCCTGCCGGCGCTTCGACTGCGCTAACCTTAATGAACCTGGGCACGGCGGAGGCGACGCCATACCAATAGGGGATGCGGATCTCCGAATTCGTGGCGGTTCCGCGGACGCGGACGAAGCCCTGGTATTCACCGGGCGCGAGGCTCCCCGCGGACAGCGTCAGATTCACCGGCGCCGATTGCCCCGAGGCGAGCGGCACGCTGGCTGTCGACAGCGCCGGAATAACCACGCCGTCGATGGATTGAATGGAAAGCTGTAACGTGTCCGCGGCGGGGCCGAGGTTGACCAGGTTGAAGGACATGGTCTTGTTCACGCCTGCCGCTCCCTGCCCGAAGCTCAGCGACCGCGGAACCGCGGCTAGCGTGGCCTTGAGCGCGGCGTCCAGGTTCAGGCGCCCCGCCCCCTGTTCCATTACCGGAGTGAAATGCTGCCCGTCGGACATGAGTGGAGTCGCGCTATTGGTCAGCAGGGAAAAATACTGCTCGACGCTGAGACCGGGGCGCGCGGCCCGCAGGATGGCGGCGGCGCCCGCCACCATGGGGCTCGCAAGACTGGTGCCGCTTCTCAGGCCGAACTGATTGTTCGGGAGGGCAATGTTGACATAATCCGCCACGGCCAGCAGGTCGGGCCGTATCTGGAAGTTCGAATCCGGGCCGCGGGAGGAAAAACCGGCGAGGCGGTTCGAATCGGCTGGCATCGGGTTCCGGGCCGGATTGATTGTAGCGGAGAGACCGGGCGATGAGCGGACTTTGCTGGCGATTGTCTGCCCTCCCGAAAGTCCGATCATGACCGTGGGAAGAGTTACGCCGCCCGAGGAGTAGATGGACGGGTCCGGACTGTCTTCCGAGTAAAGGATGATGCCCAAGGCCCCGGCGTCACGGGCAATCCCGAGCATACCCGTACCCGTACACGTGCCCGTGCTATGCAGCAGCGCGATCCGGCCCGCCAGGCTGCCCGCGGGAAGCGGAAGGCAACCATGGCCCAGTGGGTCGATATCGTCCACGATTTCCACTACGCCCGAGACCGGGCCGGGAGGAAGCGCGTACGGCGGCGCGGGGGGGATGGCGGCATAAGTAGAGCCATCCGAGAGCACGGCGGAGCCGCCGAGGAGACGGCTGTTGTTCGTGCCGCCAACGAGCAGATTGTAGTAGCTGGGGCTCGAAGCGATGGTGAGCCGCGCGGGACCGTCGTTGCCGGCGGCGACGATCATCAGCACGCCCATGGCGGAAACCTGGCGCGCGGCCACATCGAAGAGTTCGAACTCCTCGGGAGGAACGATCCAGAAACTCTCCACGGTTATGCTCAAGTTGATGACATCCATGCCATCGGCGATGGCGTCGTCGATCGCCTTCAGTACCAGGTCGCTACGGGTACGGCCGCCGGTGCTACCGCCGGGCACGCCAACCTTGTAGGAGCCGAGCGAGGCTCCCGGCGCCACGCCGGAGATGGTGGTCCCCTCGGGACCCTGAACAGGCATGCCCGCGGCCGCCATCGCGACCGCCGTCCCATGGCCGACCTGATCCTCGAGGTCCACCGCGGCGGGAGACAATGGGGCTGTATAATTTCGCGCCACGATCACCTTGTGGTTCGTCTGCCCGATGTCGGCGACGTTGTCGAACTTCGGGAATCCCGCCGGGATGGCGAGCGAGGGCGCCTGGAACGCCGGATGCGTTTCGTCGATGCCGGTATCGATGATGGCGATCCTGATTCCGGCTCCCGCATTGGAAGCGCCTCCAATCGCCTGCCACGCGGCGGGCACGCTCAACAGCGGCAGCGCCTTATCCATGGCGAGCCTCATCTCGTGTACCGGGTACACCTTGCGCACCTGGGGGTTCGCGGCAAGGCTCCTCGCCCCGGATTCCGGCATCCGCAGCACCAGGGCGTTCATGGCGGTGTCCATGGTGTTGACCACCTGCTCACCGGCAATCGACGCGGCCCGGCGGAAGGCTGTCTGCGAAGCCCGGACGGCGCTTCGCCGCGATTGCATCGCCGAGCGCCGGGCGGAGAAGGAGGAGTGCGCCTTCATGGCATATCGGGCGGCCGAATCCTCCTTCAACTCGACGATGTAGATACCGGGGACGGTTCCTGGCAACTGGCCGAAGGCGGCGGCGGCGAGCGCCAGCAGGGCGGCGGCGAGGAGTAGTGCTTTTTTCATAAGCTCAACTGTTAGTGAAATGGATGTTGATAATATCACGGCCCGGTTTGCGTGTAGTCTGATAGGTGCCGTCATGGAGAAATCGATAAAGCTCAGAAGCAGTGGCTGGTTTGACACGCCGGAATACTACGGATTCTCGAGGAAGGCGTGGCTGCGGTCGGAAGGATTCGGACGCCACATTTTCGAAGGAAAGCCAATTATCGGCATCTGCAATTCGTGGAGCGAATTCAACAACTGCAACGTCCACCTGCGGCAGGTAGCGGAGGCGGTGAAGCGCGGGGTGTGGGCCGCGGGCGGCGTGCCGCTCGAATTTCCCACCATTTCCCTGGGAGAGATGTTCGTACGCCCCACCAGCATGCTGTTGCGCAACCTGATGGCGATGGACGTCGAGGAGTCGATCCGCGGCAATCCGATGGATGGAGTGGTGCTGCTGTGCGGCTGCGACAAGACGACGCCGGCGCAGATCATGGGAGCGGTGAGCGCGGACGTCCCGGCGATCGTGGTGACGGGCGGGCCGATGCTGAGCGGCTTATGGCGCGGCCGCAAACTGGGGGCGGGAAGCGACGGGCGCAAGTTGTTCGACCTCTACCGCGCCGGAAAGCTCAGCGAAGAGGAACTGTGCGAGGTCGAGGGCGGTTTGGGGCGCAGCGCCGGGCACTGCACGGTGATGGGAACGGCCTCCACGATGGCGGGTTTGGCGGAGGCTTTGGGGCTGGCGCTGCCGGGATGCGCGGCGATTCCGGCTCCGGATTCGCGGCGGCTCGAGATCGCGGAGCGTTCCGGAGGGCGGATCGTCGAGATGGTGCGGGAGGATCTGCGGCCTTCGCGCATCCTGACGCGGGAGGCGCTCGAGAACGCGGTGGCGGTGGACATGGCCATCGGGGGATCGACGAACGCGGTGGTGCATCTGCTGGCGATCGCGCGCCGGGCGGGAGTCCGGTTGACGCTCGATGATTTCGACGCGATCTCGAGGCGCGTGCCGTTTCTGGTGAACGTGAAGCCGTCGGGAGAGTACCTGATGGAGGAGTTCCACGCGGCGGGCGGAGTGCCGGTGGTGATGCGGCGCATACTTCCGCTGCTGCACGGAGGATGTATCACGGTGACGGGTAAGACCGTGGCGGAGAATGTGGAGAAGGCGGAATGCTGGAACGACGAGGTGATCCGTCCCGCCGGGAACGCTCTTCAGATGGAAGGCGGGACGGCGGTTCTGCGCGGCAACCTGGCGCCGGACGGGGCGGTGTGCAAGCAGACGGCGGCGTCGCCGCGTCTCATGCGGCATACGGGACGGGCGTTCGTGTTTGAAAGCTATAAGGAGATGCTGGCGAAGATCGACAGTCCGGATCTGCCGGTGGATGAGAACACGGTTCTGGTGATGAAGAGTTGTGGGCCGAAGGGCGCGCCGGGCTTTCCGGAATGGGGGCACATCCCGATGCCGAAGGCGCTGCTCGAGCGGGGAGTAAACGACATTGTGCGCATCTCGGACGCGCGGATGAGCGGCACCAGTTTCGGCACGGTGGTGCTGCACGTCGCTCCGGAATCGGCCGTTGGCGGGCCGCTCGCGGCGGTGAGGACAGGCGATGAGATCACGCTCGATGTGCCTTCGCGGCGGCTCCACCTGCGCGTCGAAGAGGAGGAGTTGAACGCCCGGCTGGCGGCCTTCCTTCCGCCGCCCCCCCACTACCATCGCGGATACGGAAAGCTTTTTCTCGATCATGTGACGCAGGCGAACCTGGGATGCGACTTCGACTTCCTGTAGGAGAATGGAAGTAGCATGCTCCGGTTTCCGATCCTCTTGGCCGCCGCCGTGGGGGCGATCCTCGCGCAGGAACCGGCCGCGCCGAAGCCGGAAGCCGCTCCTCCCGCCTCCCCCCCGAAGAAGACCGTGTACACGTTCGAGGGAAAGCCGATGAAACTGGACTTTGCCTGCGGGCCCGAGGATATCGAGTCCTTCGGTCTCACCTGCTCGACGGATGAGCCTTGCGAAGTGTACCTGGAACTGGCCGCCGTCGAGAGGGTGGGCGAAAAGCTGTTTCTCACCGGCAACCTGCACACGAGCGCCGTGACGCTATGGAGCATACTTCTCGGGAGCGAGGACGGCGGGAAGACGTGGAGCGAGGTTTATGACCGCATGCGGTCGGCGGGCTTCGAACAGATCCAGTTCATCGATTTCGAGATCGGATGGGTTGGCGGGCAGCAGTTGTTGGCCCTGCCGCGCGATCCCTTCTTTCTGATCACCGGCGACGGCGGAAAGACCTGGCGCCGCCGGGCGGTGTACGGCGAACCCCGCGTGGGCGCTATCCAGCAGTTTTCCTTCGAAAACAAGAACAATGGCGAGTTGCTGATTGACCGCACGCAGGGCGGCGATTCCGGACGCTACGAATACTATGAAACGAACACGGGCGGCGATAGCTGGGGGTTGAGGCAGGTGACGGCGGCGGCTCCGAAACTGAAGCATCCCCGGTTCCACAACACGGACTGGCGGCTGCGGGCGGACGCTCCCTCGAAGAGTTTTCAACTCGAGCGGCGTGTTGGGACGCGCTGGCAAACGGTTTCAAGCTTTCTGGTGAAAACGGGCGAGTGCCGTCCGCCGGAGTTGAATCTGGCCGAGCCGCCGAGCGAGGCGGAGGCTGAAAAGACCGCGGCTCCGGAAGCCTCCGGCGTGTTCGTGATTCCATCCGAGCCGGGCAAGGCTCCAAGGAAGAAGAAGCCCACTCTGAAGAAACCTTGAGCATGCGCGTCAACCCCGTTGATCTCGAACTGTTCCGCCACCAGCTTGTCTCCATTGCCGGGGAGATGGGGACGGTGCTCCGCAAGACCTCATATTCCTCGAATATCAAGGAGCGGCGGGATTACTCCTGCGCCGTCTACACGGCGGCGGGCGAGACCGTGGCGATGGGAGACCACATGCCGGTGCACCTGGGAGCCATGCCACTCTCGGTGCGGCACGTGATGGAGGCTTTCCGGCTGGAGCCGGGCGATGTGGCGATCGTGAACGATCCGTTCCGGGGAGGAACGCATCTGCCCGATATCACCGCGGTGATGCCCGTGTTCCTCGCCAAATCGCGCCGGCCCGCGTTTTTCGTGGCCAGCCGCGCGCATCACGCCGATATCGGAGGGATGAGCCCGGGATCGATGCCGATGGCGCGCGAGATCTACCAGGAGGGTTTGAGGATTCCCCCCATCCTGCTGGCGCGCGGCGGCAAAGTGGACCGTCACTTGATGGGGCTGATTCTGGCGAACGTGCGCACGCCGCGGGAGCGGGAAGGGGACCTGCTGGCGCAATGGATGTCGCTCGAGCGGGGCGAACAGCGGTTGCGGGCGCTGCATTCGCGCTATGGAACGAAACGGCTGGGCGCGCTGGTTGCGGAACTGCTCGATTACAGCGAGCGGATGATGCGGAACGCGATTCGCGGCCTTCCCGAAGGCGAGTACCGGTTCGAGGATTTTCTCGATTCCGATGGCCTGACGCCGCGCCCGGTGCGCATCGCGGTGACGATCACGTTGAGGGACGGCGGCGCGGTGGTGGATTTCACGGGAAGTGATCCACGGGCGGCGGGTCCCGTAAACGCGAACTACGCCATTGCGCTTGCCGCCACCATGTACGTGTTCCGGTGTCTGATCCGGGAGGACGTGCCGTTTACGGAGGGATTGTCGCGCCCGATTCGCGTCATCGCCCCGGAGGGCACGGTGGTGAACGCACTCGAGCCGGCCGCGATGGCGGCGGGCAACGTCGAGACGTCGCAGCGCATCACGGACGTGCTGCTCGGCGCGCTGGCGCGCGCGGCGCCGGATAGGATCCCGGCGGCGAGTTCGGGAACCATGAACAACATCAGTTTCGGGGGGTGGGACGCGGCGCGGGAAAGACCGTTCACCTACTACGAAACGATCGCCGGCGGCATGGGGGCGCACGCGCGCGGCGATGGCCTGAGCGCGACGCACACCCACATGACAAACAGTTGGAATACGCCGGTGGAGGCGTTCGAGCATCTGTATCCGCTCCGCATCCGCGCCTACCGGGTGCGTGACGGTTCGGGCGGTGAAGGCCTGCACCGGGGCGGCGACGGCATCATTCGTGAATTCGAGTTTCTGACGGCGGCCGAGGTGACCATTCTTTCCGACCGGCGCGAGCGCGCGCCGTACGGGCTCGAGGGTGGAGGCGGCGGCAAGCCCGGCAGGAATGAGTTGCGGCGGGATGGGAAGACGCGCGTGTTGCCCGCGAAGGTGAACTTCCAGGCCGCGAGCGGCGCGGTGTTGCGCGTGGAATCTCCCGGTGGAGGAGGATGGAAGCCCGCTCCTCCAAAGGTAGAATAGAGATTCACCATGAGCGACGAGCAAACCAATCCGCAAACTTCCGCCGAAGAAGCCTTCGAGATGCCGATTCCACCGCCGAGCTTCGAGTTTCTGACGCTCTCGATCAAGACACAGGCCGAAGTGCACATGGGGCTGCTGCACTTCGGCGAGGAAAAAGACCGTCCGGCTCCGGACGAGCGCCTCTCGCGGCACACCATCGACATGCTGGCCATGCTGCAGGAGAAGACGAAGGGCAATCTGACGCTCGAGGAGCAGCGGCTGATTGACAACTCCCTCACCGAGTTGCGATTCCGGTTCGTACAGGTGTTCTCAGGCTCGAAGAGTTCCTGATGGACTGTGCGAACGGCGAAATCCGGCTCACCGTGCTAGGCTCGGGAACCAGCGCCGGAGTTCCGACTATCGGGTGCCATTGCAAGGTCTGCCAGTCGGCGGACCCGCACGACCACCGCCTCCGGCCGTCGGTGGCGCTGCGGTTCGGAGGACACTCGGTGGTGATCGACACGACGCCGGATTTCCGTTACCAGGCTCTGCGCCGCGGCATCGACCGCCTGGACGCCGTGCTGTTCACGCACGCCCACGCCGATCACATCATGGGCCTCGACGATACCCGGCCATTCAATTTCCGGCACGGGGGCGAGATTCCGATTTACGGGTCCGAGGAGACCATCTCGGTAATCCAGCGCGTGTTCGCCTACATCTTTTCGGAAAAGGAATCGGAATCGTGGGTGCCGAAACTGCGGGCGCACGTCTTCGGCGAGAATGACGTGCTGGACCTTTTCGGAACAACGGTGTTGCCCATCCGGCTGAAGCATGGGAAAGGGACGGCCTATGGATTCCGCCTGGGCGGGCTCGCGTATTTGACCGATCACAGCGAGATCCCGGAAGAATCGCTGGCGAAATTGCAAGGCCTCGAGGTGTTGTTTCTGGACGCGCTGCGGCATAAGCCGCATCCGACGCATTCGACCGTGGAGCGGAGCCTGCAATACGTCGAGATGTTGCGTCCGCGGCGGACGTTCTTCACGCACATCTCGCATGACCTCGCCCACGAGCGGACCGAGCAACTGCTGCCGGAGCATGTGCGGCTGGCCTACGATGGATTGGAGATCACGGTGGGAGGGGCGGCGTAGATGGCGTCCGCGCCGCGGATCTTCCACAGCCCCGAAGAGGCCCTGGGACGGTTTGGCCCCTGCGCGCTGACCGCCGGGAATTTCGACGGCGTGCATTGCGGCCACCAGCGTCTGTTTCGCGAGGTGACACAGATAGCGGCGGCGAACGGGTGGGCGCCTTCCGTGCTGACGTTCGACCCGCATCCGGCGAAAGTGGTGGCTCCGTCGCGGGCGCCGAAACTCCTGACGACGATCGCCGAGCGCTGCCGCTACATGGGCGAATGCGGCATCACGCAAGTGCTCGTGCTGCCTTTCGATCTTCAACTGGCCTCGCTCGAAGCGGAGGATTTCACGCGGCGCATCCTGGTGGACGCGCTGCGGGCGAAGGCGGTGGTGGTGGGCGAAAATTTCCGCTTCGGGCGCGGGCAATCGGGCGACGTGCACACGCTGGCGCGCCTGGGGGTGGAGCATCACTTCGAACTGCGCGCCCTGCCGGCGGTGACCATGCGGGGCGTGGTGGTTTCAAGCAGCGAAATCCGGAGGCGCATTCAGGCCGGCGACGTGGGAGGAGCGGCGCACCTGCTCGGCCGGTTTGCCTCCATCGAAGGGGAAGTGGTGAAGGGGCATGGCGTGGGTTCGCGGCAGACAGTGCCTACGTTGAACATCGAGGCCGCGGCCGAGGTGATGCCGGCGGTGGGGGTGTACGTCACGCGCACCACGGATGTCGAAACCGGGCGGATATGGCCATCGGTGACGAATGTGGGTTTCCGGCCGACTTTCGGCGGAACACGGTTGGCGGTGGAAACCTATATTCTGGAGCGGCTCGAGGAGCGCCCATCGCGCATCCGGGTGGAACTGGCCCACCGTCTCCGGGACGAGCGGAAATTCGAGAGCCCTTCCGCGCTGAAGACGCAGATTCTGAGCGACGTGGAGCGCGCCGGAAAATGGCACCGCCGCTGGAGCAACGACCGCTTGTTGGGGCGCGCGGCGCCGGAAGCCCCGTATACTGAAAAGATAGGCTAATAGAAGGAGTTATCGTGACTATTTCCGAAGGAAAACAGAAGCACATGAAAGCGCTTTCCACGGAGCGCGGCGTGATTGCCGCCGCGGCCATGGATCAGCGAGGCAGTCTGACGAAAGCGATTGCGGCGGCGAAGGGAGTGCCCCAAAGCGCCATCTCCGATGAGATGATGTCGGAATTCAAGATTGCGGTGACCAAGGCGCTGACGCCGCACGCGAGCGCCATTCTGCTTGACCCCGAGTTCGGCCTGCCGGCGGCGCGGGCGCGCAGTTCCAACGCCGGCCTGCTGCTGGCCTATGAAAAGAGCGGCTACGACAACACGCATCCGGGACGGTTGCCCGATCTTCTGCCGCATGTTTCGGTGAAGCGCATCAAGGACTGGGGAGCCAACGCGGTGAAGGTCCTGATCTACTACACCCCGTTCGACGAGTCCGCGGTGAACGACATCAAGTACGCTTTCGTGGAGCGCGTCGGAGCCGAATGCGAGCAGTTGCAGATCCCCTTCTTCCTCGAGTTTGTCGGTTACGATCCGAAGGGAGGCGACGAGAAGGGCCCGGAATACGCGAAGATCAAGCCCGACGTAGTGCGCCACACCATGGAAGAGTTTTCCAAACCGCACTACCATGTGGATGTCCTGAAGGTGGAAGTGCCGGTCAACGCCAACTACGTCGAGGGCAGCAGCGTCTTTAAGGGGCAGAAGGTGTACTCGATGGCCGAAGCCCTCGATCACTTCCGGCGCTGCGCCGATGTGGCGCGCAAGCCGTTCATCTACCTGAGCGCGGGCGTGAGCAACGATCAGTTCACCGAATCGCTGCGCATGGCGGCGGAAGCGGGAACGGATTTTTCGGGCGTGCTGTGCGGACGCGCGACCTGGAAGGACGGAATTCCCGTATACGCGAAAAACGGCGTGAAAGCGCTCGAGGATTGGCTTTCCACCGAAGGCGTGAAGAACATCCAGGCGGTGAACGCGGCCCTCGCTCCGGCCAAGCCGTGGTACGCCAAGCTGGGCGCCGCCGTTTAGCCGCCCTCCGCTGTTTCCATCACTGAGGCCGCCGGGATTTTTTCGATAAAATCAATCCCCAGTGGTTTCAAGTCAGAAGTGAGCCTCAGGTGTTCTCCGTCGAATTCGCCCGATCAACTGAGCCTCGCAAGCCGGAGGCCTCGAACAGGCCGCTTTTGCGTTCTGGCGCTGGTCATTCTGCTTCCGGCGGCGCGGGCCGGGGTGCGCGTAAACGGCCGGATCCTGAGTGAAACGAACAGCCCCGTGGGTGGAGCGAGAATTACGTTCACTCCTTCTCCCTCGGGCGCTTCGCTCGGCGCCGTCTCCGACCCCACGGGCAGCTTTGTCCTGTCGGCTCCCGCGCCGGGCTGGTATCAGGTGGACGTGGACCGCGAGGGCTTTTTCCGGCTCACGGGCAGGAAAGTCGAGTTGAAGGACGGGGCGAACGAACTTCAACTCACATTGAACCGCGTAAGGGAGGAGACGCAGTCGGTGGACGTGACCGCGAATCCGGGAGCGGTTGACATGGACCGCACCGCTCCCCAATTGACGCTCAGCGGCAATGACCTGATCAACGTTCCCTATCCGTCAACGAACACGCTGCGAAACGCGCTGCGCATCATGCCGGGGGTGGTGCAGGACGGGCGGGGCGGGGTTCATCTGCACGGCGGAGCCGAGGAGCAGACCCTCTACACGCTCGAGGGGTTTCAGATCAACGATCCGCTTACCGGACGTTTTGAATCTCGCATCGGCGTTGAATCCGTGAGTTCGCTCGAAGCCACCGCGGGACGGCCGGCGGCCGAGTATGGCAAAGGCTCCTCGGGAGTGCTCGCGGTGCGGGCGCGGACGGGAGACGACAGGATCCGCTATTCGGCCACGAACTTCATCCCCGGCATCGAGCGCCAGAAGGGATGGATGATCGGCGGATGGACGCCGCGGGTGAATTTTTCCGGGCCGTGGAAAACGGGGCGGGCATGGTTTTCCGACAGCATCGACCTCCAGTACAACAACACGGTGATTCCGGAGCTGCCCAGGGGACAGGACAGCACGACGAGTTGGCGGTGGAGCAATCTGCTCCACAACCAGATCAACCTGACGCCGTCGAACATCCTCCACGTGGGAAGCCTGTTGAACTTCTGGTATGCGCCGCGTTCCGGGCTGGGCGCGCTCGACCCCAGGGAGACGACGCTCGATCACCGCTCACGGCAATACTTCACCTACATCAAGGACCAGCAGTACTTCTCGCGTGGAGCCGTGCTCGAGGTCGGATATGCGAACAACCGCACGTTCGGCCGCGATATTCCGCAGGGGCATGATCTCTATGTAGTCACGCCGCTCGGCAAGTTGGGCAACAATTTCATCGACGCGAGCCGCAAAGCCGGGCGCGACCAGTGGCTGGCCAACATGTTTCTGCCGGCGTTCTCCCTGTTCGGAGAGCACCAGTTCAAGACGGGCATCGATCTGGATCGCGTCAGCTATTGGCAGAACGTGCGGCGCAGCGGGGTGGAATATACAAGCGCCGGCCTTGTGCCGGTCCGGCGGACGCTCTTCGCGGGCAATGGTGAGTTCCGGAGGACGAATTTCGAATCATCGGCGTACCTGCAGGACAGTTGGCGCCTGCGCGGGCGGTGGCTGCTCGAGTTGGGCATCCGCGCGGACCGTGATCAGATTCTACGAAATTGGAATTTCTCGCCGCGGCTGGGCTTTGCCTGGTCGCCGTTCGCGAACGGCCGGACGAAGATTTCGGGAGGGTTTGCGCGCATCTTCGATTCGACGAGCCTGCGGATCTTCACGCGCCCGGATGACCAGTTCGCCATCTCCACCTACTTCGAGCCGGATGGGGCCGTGGCGCGGGGGCCGGCGTTCTCGATCTACCGTATCGGAAATCCGAATCTCGCCAGCCCGCGCTATCACAATTGGAATCTCGGCATCGAACACGAATTTCCGCGGCTGATACAGGCGCGCGTCAATCTTGTGAATAGACGGGGAAGCCGGGGGTTCACCTACATCAACGAATTACAGTGCGACTGCATCGAAGTGCCGGTTTATTTCGGCGGAGTCCACAACCCCGTTTTCGACGCGATCTACAACCTCAGCACGCAGCGGAGAGACCGCTACACGGCGGTGGAGATCACGCTGCGGCAGCCTATCCGGCGCCAGTATGAATGGCTGTTCAGTTATACGCGCAGCAAGGCGCGGTCGAACGCCGTGGTGGACCAGAGCATCGATGAGCCCTTGTTCATCGGGGATAACGCCGGGGCGCTGCCGTGGGATACGCCGAACCGCTGGATGAGTTGGGGCTATCTTCCCACGCCGTTCAGGAACTGGGCCGTGGCTTATCTCGCGGAGTGGCGCACGGGCTTTCCCTACAGCGTCCAGGACGGCTATGGGCAGATTATCGGCCCGGTGAACGCCTACCGCTACAATGCGTTCTTCGAACTGAACCTCTTCCTCGAGAGACGCATCGCGCTTCGCGGCCAGTGGTGGGGCGTGCGCTTCGGATTCAACAACATCACGAATCACAAGAACCCGAACGTGGTGAATAATGTGATAGGGTCGCCGCAATTCCTGCAAACGTTCGGCGGGCAAACCCGGGCGTTCAATGTGAGAATCCGGTGGTTAGGAAAAAAGTGATCATTCTTCTTCTGTTTCTTTTCGCGCCGCCAACAGCCGCGCAAATTCGCTTTGAAGAGCGCACGCTCGCCACTGACCTGGCCGGCGGATACCAGTTGCAGGCCGTCGACCTGAACCACGACGGAAAGCCCGATCTGCTTGCTCTCGCCAGCGGGATGAAGGAACTGGTGTGGTTCGAGAACCCGTCGTGGGAGCGCCATGTGATAGCGGGCGGAATGAACCGCATGATCAACGCCGCACCGCTCGATGCCACCGGAGACGGAATTCCCGAACTGGTGATCGCCTCGGAGTTCGCCAACGTGGCCCGGAACAGCCTGGGGATCGTGTGGCTCGCCGAAAGCGGCGGCAATCCGCGCCAACCCTGGAAGATCCGCGAGATCGACCGGCTCAGGACCTCCCACCGGCTGCGCCCCATCCACCTGCCGGGCGGCAACGCGGTGGTGAACGCGCCGCTCACCGGGCCCACCGCCGAGCCGCCCGATTACCGCGGCCACATCCCCATCGTGATGTACCGTCCGCCGCGCTGGAAGCGCGAAATGATCGACGATTCGCTCGATGGCGTGCTGCACGGCATTTTCGTGTTCGATTGGGATGGCGACGGCGCCGATGATCTTCTGACGGCGAATTTCCAGGGACTCCACCTGCTGCGCCCGGCCCGGCCGGGAGCCAGGCCGCAACTCCTGAATCCGGGAGACACGGCTCCATGGCCCAAGAGCGGATCGAGCGAAGTGCTGGTGGCGAAACTCGGAAAAAAGCGCTTCCTGGCGAGCATCGACCCGTGGCATGGCAACCAGGTTTGTGTGTACTTCCGCAAAGGCTCCCGGTGGGAGCGAACGGTGATCAGCAGCGAGGACCACGACGGGCACACGCTGCATGCCGCTGACCTCGATGGCGACGGGCGCGATGAACTGATTGCGGGATTTCGCGGTCCCACGCGCAGCGTCTACTACTATCAGGCGGCTCGCAAGGGCATCAAGTGGGAGCGGCACGCCATCGACAAGGGCGGCATCGCCGCCGCCGGGTGCGCCATTGCCGATTTCGATGGCGACAGGCGAGTGGATGTGGCCTGTATCGGTTCGGCTACAAGAAACCTGAAGCTCTACCGCAATCTCGGTTCGGGGACCGGACAAAGATAGCCCTAGCGCAACAGGATCCAGGGAGCCCAATACACCGGTTCTCCGTACCGCCCTTCGAGCATCGCCACCTTGGCCGCGTGCAGCGCCGTCTCCGGTGATTGCCCCTTGCTCAAGCCTTCGTACAGACGCGTGGACATCTCACGCGAGGCGGCGTCGTCCACATCGCGCAGGCTCGCCGCCACATACTGCGCTCCGGCTTCGAGAAATGCCCATGCCAGGCCCACCAGCCCTCCCGACGTCACGCGCTCCCCGGCGCTGCGGCAGGAGGCGAGGCTCACCAACCGCGCATGCAACGGGGTCCTCAGAATGGTTCCCGCGGTCAGCTTGAACCCGGAACCGGAAGGGCTCAGGATCAATGCTGATTCGAGCGGCTCGCTGCTGCTCGATAGCGCGTGGGAAGCGAAATGCACGTAGTCGTAGCCGGCCGGGTTTGCATTCCTGAAAGCATCCACGGTGGCGTCCTGTCCTTCCTTCACGGTGACCTCCCCGCTTCCCTCGATCGCCTTCCGCACCGCCGCCACCTCTTCGCCGGCGTGAGGCAGCGCCGGAAACTCCGCGTTCGGCGATGTGGGGTTTCCAATGATCAGCGCCCGGATTCGCCGCGGACGTTCGGCGTGCCGCCTGAGCAGTGAACGCAGGTTGCGGACATAGGTCACACTCGCCTCACGGATCCAATAGTGTGGAGCCGGACCGGCGACCATGGCTTCCATGTTCCAGTACGCCAGAGCTCCGTTGGCGGTCACGAGAAACCGTCCTTTGCGATTCTCCGGGGGGAGCACATTCTCCACCAGAACCTCGAACAACCGCCGCGCGGCCGCGCTGTACGCGCTCCGGCGAACTCCATACGTCTCCTCGCTCGCCTTCTCCACCAGTTCTTCGATCTCTCTCCGCGGCCCAAGGCTCCGCACTCTCACGGCGCTCGACGTGATCACCCACACCAGGGACTCCTCCGCATCGAGCCAGTAGCTGAGGATGACGGCGTTTTCGCGTCTCGCCGCCTCTTGCAGCGTCCGCGCGCGCATCGTGGGCTCCGGCCCCTCCCGCTCCACGTCGCGGCTCATCTCGGTCGCCGCCAGCGCCCTGTCCAGCTTCCCCTCGCGGTACAGGCAGCGAACATAACGGTGGTAGGCTGACTCCAACACCCCCGCGAACCGCACCTTCTCCGATGGAGACGCGAGGGTCGCCTTCGCCCGCGCGCCCGATTCGAGCGCATTGCGGTAGTGCTGTTCCGCGCGCGCCGCGTCCCTCATGTCTTCAAAAACGCTCCCCAACTCCGATTCCACCTGCATCCGCAGCAGCGGCGGCAGGGTGTTCCGTTCGAGCAGTGATGCGAGTTTCCGCCGTGCTTTCTCAACGTCTCCCCGCGCGTGCGCGATTTCGGCTTCGGTCAGAATGGTGAACCGCAAGTCCCCTCCCGCCTTCTCCCGCATCGCGCGCGCCCGTGCGATGTACGCCTCCGCGGCGTCGTAATCCTTGCGCCGCAGCACGGCGAGCGAGAGATCGGTCAGAAACGACGCGGCCACGTCGGGATTGTTCCCCGCCATCTCGAGTCCCTGCTTGTAGTAGCTCTCCGCGGTTCCGTATTGGCGCAGGTTGTACTGCACGTTGCCCAGGTTCAGCAGCCACCGCAGCCGGTCGTCCGTCTGCCCCTTCTCTCGCGCCACCCTTTCGGCGAACTGCAATTCCTTGAGCGCCGCCAGCGGCTCGCCGAACGTTAGATACACAAGCGCCAGATTGCCGCGCGTCTTCGCCTCGTAAAAAACGTTCCCCGTTTTCCGCGTCATTTCGATGGATCTCTCGAAATAGCGCGCCGCTTCCGCCATGCGGTCATGCTGGAAGTAGAAAAAGCCGAGACTGCCGTAAATCTCGCTTTGCAGGCGCTCGTCTCCGGCGGCGATGGCTTTTGCCAATGCCGTATGGAAGTCCTTCCCGGCCTCCTCCGTCCTCTGCGTCAAAAAGTTCAGGTTTCCCAACCGGCGCAGCGCGTCCGCCTCCCAGCCGCTGTTACCCTCCGCCCGCGCGATCCCCGCTGCTTCCTCGAGCAGGGCGAATCCTGCCTCCGGCCCCCTGATGAAGGCGAGTGAGTATCCCCTCAGCATCCGGTAACGGAATGCGGCTTCCTTCCCCATGGACTCATCGGGAGGCCGGTCCCCGAGGACATCCAGCGCCTGCTCCATCCGCCGCAGCGCGCCCAGCACATCGGCCAGCAGCAGACGCAGGCGCCATTCGCAAGCGGGCGTCCACTGCTTCTTCAACCCCGCTTGCAGAAACGCGCTGACCGAGGCAAGTTCCCCCGCCGCGTAGTCCCGGCTTGCCTGCCGGTAGAGCGCTTCGCAACTGTTCCTTCCGCAGGCGGAAAGCAGCAGTAGAGAGACGAAAAGTACGGCCCGGCGCAACGGTTACATTCTATAGCGCCGGCCGCCCTAGGGGTAGAGTGATCCGTTCAGATCGAGCCCCGCTACGTCCATGTCTCCCTCCACCGGGGAGCCCATCTTCAAACGCAGCATGTTCAACCGCCGCGTATCCTTCCCGATGAATAACTCCGCCAGGATGATGGTTCCAAAGTTCGGCAGGGTGATTTCGAATCCCGTCCGCTTCACGTGACCCGGCTCGCTTGTGAATCCGTTGAAGAGGCTGGCTCTCACCATCCCGTCGCGCGTCATCCGCTGCGGCAGGATCGGCGCCCCCGCGGCCTCTTCGGCCCTCTCATCCTCCGGGCTGTGGTACCACTTGCGAACGGCCGATCGCAGCGCCGCGTGGTCTGAGTGCTCCGTGTTGTGCCAGGCGTCCAGAAACGCCCCATGCGTCTTCAACCTGCCGAACAGTTCGTGCGCCAACTGGGGTTCCACCGGCACCCCGCCGATCCGCAGGTTCGTAAACATCGTCCCGAAAGACAGAATCTCCATCTCCGCGCCATCTTTCTCCAGACGGCTGCTCAGATGTCCGGCAATGCGGTCCGCCGTCACCTGGTTATAGACATTGAGGTTCTCGACGACGGCGGAGACGTAGCACGCGTAGGAGCCATCCGCCGCCCGGCTTCCGGAAACCTCCGTCGTCCCCAGCGTGAACTTCACAATATTGTCCAAATCATAGTTCTGAACGCGGCTCGAATGAAATCCACCCGCGTGCGTCAAGACGCTCGCCGCCGCGCCGTTTATGGGCTTGGAGACCGGCCGCCGTAACGACCCTCCGATAACGGCCGCATGGCCGCGGTACAAGAACGTGGATGGGACCATCGTTCCTCCTCGAGGTTTCATCATGGGATATAGAATGTAACGTCTTCCAGGTGTTGGGGCGCGAACCCCGCATTCAATCCGTACACCTGGATCTGAACCTTCCCCCGGACCCCCTGACGGTTTGGCCAGATCAGCGTTTCGGTTGCCTCCGCCTGTTGCGCTGCAAAGAGCCGCTGCTGGATGACCCGGCCGTTGCTATTCATGAAATCCACCCGGTACGATGCGAACCCAGGCTGGAACCGGACCGGTATCTCGAGAAACTGGAATTGGCCGGCCGCTCCCCGGGGTTGCACGTTTGGAGTCAGTTTCAAAACCGCTTGCGGCTGGTCGAGTTCCGCCCTCAATCGCGGAAGTGTCACAGCCTGCTGGTAGGCCACGATCGCCGCGAGCCCCAACGCGCAAAGGTAGCTGATGCGAGCCGCAATGGGCCGGTCGAGAAGGCGCCATATCCCGCCCCCCGCTTTCGGTGGATTGACGGATACCCCCTTGCGGATCACCTCTACCGTGTCGGACAACACCTCCACTTCCTCGGCGCACTGCCGGCAGACAAAATAATGCTCTTCAAACTCGTCGCATTGATCTGGCGACAGTTCATTCAGAAGGTATTTCTCGACGGCTCCGAGCGCTTTCGCTTCGGCATGGGTCATCAGTGTCGCTGGCTTCCTTTAACGGTGAAATAAGCTCTTCCGCCAACTGGATAGTGAACCAGGAGCCGCAACTGTTACAGGTGGGCCTCCCAATCGGCCTGTCGCTAATCCGCAAATGGCTGAAAAAATAGTATATAGAATGCCGCGTGGCTTCGCCCGCGCCCGCCGCCGCACGGCGTTCGAAGATTGCGATAATTTTTTGCTTGCGGAGAAAATAAAACCATCGTATGATTGAATTGTTCGATTCAAACATACGACTGTTTAATTATGCCCACCCCGCCTCTACCCCCTACCAAAGACCGTATCCTCGATGCCGCCGAACTCCTCTTCGCCGATCACGGCTTCGACGCCACTTCCCTCCGCATGATCACCGCTCGAGCCTCCGTCAACCTCGCCGCCGTCAACTACCACTTCCAGTCCAAGGAAGCTCTCCTCGATGCCACTATTGCCCGCCGCGCCACCCCGATCAACCACCGCCGCCTCGAACTTCTCGCCGCCTTCGAAGCCGAAGCAGACGGCAAACCCGTGGCCGTCGAAAATCTCCTCGACGCCTTCCTGCGTCCCATCCTCGAAGCCGGCTCCATGGTTCCGCGCCTCATCGTCCGGATGCTCTACCTCGAGCAGAAGCCGGTCTTCAAGCGCATCTTCGAACGTCATCTGCAACCTATCGTTCAGCGCTTCTCCGAGGCCTTTGTGCGCTCCCTTCCGCACGTTCCTCCAAATGAAGTGATGTTGCGTCTTCTGTTCGTCATGGGCGCATTCGCGCAGATGATGTCCTCCGCCGGAGCCCTTCACGTCATCACGGAGGGGCGCTTCCCGGCGCTTGAGCCCGCCAGGTGCGCGGCGTACCTCATCGCCTTTTCGGCCGCCGGCCTGAAGGCTCCTCCGCTCGGGAGCACTCTATGAAATTGCGCCTCGGCATCCTGCTCCTTTCCACCGCGTCTGTTGCGCTCTCTCAGCAGACCTTGCGGTTGAGTCTCCGCAGGGCTATCGAGATCGCGCTTGCGCCCGAAGGCAACATCCGCGTCGGCATAGCCGGTGAAGCCGTAAAGCAGGCCGATGCGCGCGCGCTCGAGGTTCGTGCCTCGCTGCTCCCGAACCTCGATGGCTCCTTCAACTACCAGGACGCCACACGCAATCTCGCGGCGTTCGGCATTCAGTTTCCTTCAATTCCCGGCTATCGCTTTTCCACGTTCGCCGGGCCGTTTGCCGTCATCGACGCACGCGCCAGCATCACCCAGTCCGTCTTCGATTTCAGCTCCATCCGGCGCTATCAATCCGCGCGCGCCGGAGCCGTGGCCGCGCGCAGCGAGAGGGAAAATACGCGTCATGCGGTTACGGATCAGGTGGTCCGCGCCTATCTCACCGCTCTCCAGGCGGATGCCCGTGTCGAGACCGCAAAGGCGAACCTCGATCTCGCCGAAGCGCTCGAGCGGCTGGCCGATACGCAAAAGCGCGCGGGCACGGGAACGGGTATTGAGGTGACTCGCGCCGAGGTGCAGATCGCCAATGAGCGCCAGCGCCTGCAAATTGCCGAAAACGAACGCACCCGCGCGCGCCTCCAGTTGCTTCGCGTCCTCGATCTGGACCTCGAAACCACCATCGAACTCAGCGACAAGCTCTCCTACCAGCCCCTCGAACCCATCAGCTTCGCGCAGGCGCTGGAATCCGCCATCCGGACGCGGCCGGATTTCAAGGCGCAGCAGGAGCGGGAACTCGCCGCCAGGCTCGGCTACTCGGCGGAGAAGATGGAGCGGCTCCCCTCGCTCGCGGCTTTCGGCGATTACGGATCGATTGGCCCCGAATTTGGCGCTTCCCGCGCCACGCGCACCGTCGGCTTGTCGCTCCGTGTCCCCGTCTTCGATGGCGGCCGGCGCGACGCCCGCCGCGCGGAATCCGCCTCGCAATGGAGAGTCGAGCAGGCACGGACAAAGGATCTCCGCCGCCAGCTTGAACTGGAATTGCGCGTCGCCTTCGACAATCTCAGATCCGCCGACCTTCAGGTGAAAACAGCTTCCGGGGGCCTGGCGCTCGCCGGGAAGGAACTCGAGCAGGCCGAACGCCGCTACAAGGCCGGCGTCACGAACTCGATTGAGGTCACGGACGCGCAAACGCGGCTCGTCCGGGCCCGCGACAATCGTATCTCCGCGCTCTTCGAATACAACCTGGCGCGGCTCGATCTTGGTACGGCCATCGGAGCCGTGGAAAGGTATCTGCCATGAAGAAATCCGT
Source organism: Bryobacteraceae bacterium (assembly GCA_019187195.1). Classification (GTDB taxonomy): domain Bacteria; phylum Acidobacteriota; class Terriglobia; order Bryobacterales; family Bryobacteraceae; genus CADEFT01. The sequence goes on along the minus strand of JABAQT010000037.1, from coordinate 97,886 downwards.
ACGCGCCGCACTTGTCATTGTTGTGGTCGCGGCCGCGGGAGCGGGCTTCGTCCGCGGCGGCTTCTTCTCGAGGGAAGACCCCAACGTCATCCGTCTCTCCGGCAACATCGAGTTGACCCAGGTGGACATGTCGTTCAAGATGTCCGGACGCCTCGTGACGCTCCATGCCGAAGAAGGCTCGCAGGTTTCGAAGGGAGCGCTCATCGCCCGGATTGATCCGTCCTCGACCCTGAGTCAGAAGCAGCGCGAACTGGCCGGACTCGAGTCGGCGCGGGCGCAATTGGCGCAAAGTCTCACCGCGGTGCGGTTCCAGAAGGCCAACATCGAAGGCGACCTGCGCCTGAAGCGCGCCGGGGTCGAGAGCGCCGAAGCGCGCCTTGCCGAACTCATGGCCGGTTCACGGCCGCAGGAGATCCAGACGGCACAGGCGCAGGTGCGCGATGCCGCCGCCTGGCACGATCAGGCCAAGGCCGATTGGGAGCGCGCCCAGGTTCTATTCAGCAACGAGGATATTTCGCGGGCGCAGTACGACCAGTTCAAGGCGAAATTCGAGAGCACCACGCAGGCGCTGCGGCAGGCCCGCGAACGGCTGGAACTGGCAAGGGAAGGGCCACGGAAGGAGACTATCGCCGCCGCCCGCGCGCAACTCGATGCCGCCAAGGCATCTTTGCAGCTTGCCGCCGCCAGTCAAATCGAACTCCAGCGGCGCGAGCAGGAGATCAGCGTGCGCCGCGCCGAGATCGAGCGCGCCCGGGCCAATCTTTCTCTTATCGAAACGCAACTCGATGACACGGCTATTCTGTCGCCGCTCGATGGCGTCGTCCTCGTTAAGTCAGCCGAACCCGGCGAAGTCGTGGCCGCCGGAGCCACCGTGTGCACGATAGGCGATCTCGCCCATCCCTGGCTCCGCGCCTACATCAGCGAGAAGGATCTCGGGCGCGTGAAACTCGGAGCCAAGGTCACGCTGGCGACGGACTCCTTTCCGGGAAAAACCTACGTTGGAAAAATCAGCTACATCGCCTCGGAGGCTGAATTTACGCCTAAACAGATCCAGACCCAGGATGAACGCGTAAAGCTGGTCTACAGGGTCAAGATCGACGTGGAGAATCCTAACCAGGAATTGAAGGGCAACATGCCCGTGGACGCGGAGATCAGGCTGTGAACGTCATCGAAGTCGAGAACCTCACGCGGACCTTCGGCGCGCATACCGCGGTTGACCGGCTCAACCTGACCGTCGCCGCGGGAGAAGTGTTCGGCCTCGTGGGTCCCGACGGCGCGGGAAAGACCACCACGCTGCGCATGCTCTGCGGCCTGATGAACATCACCTCGGGGAGCGCCCGCGTCGCGGGCTTTGATGTAGCCGGCGACGCGCGGCAGGTGAAGGACTGTATCGGCTACATGGCTCAGAAATTCGGGCTGTACGGCGATCTGACCGTCGAAGAGAATCTGCTCTTTTACGCCGACCTGTTCGCCATCACCGGCTCCGCGCGCGATGACCTGATGAGCCGGCTGCTGCGTATGACGCGCATGGAGTCCTTCCGCGCCCGGCCCGCCGCCAAGCTTTCCGGCGGCATGAAACAGAAGCTGGCCCTGATGTGCACCCTGCTGCACCGGCCGCGGATTCTCTTTCTCGATGAGCCGACCAACGGCGTGGACCCCGTCTCGCGGCGTGACTTCTGGGCCATACTCAGCGGACTCGTAGAGGACGGGCTCACGGTGTTCGTAACCACGGCCTACATGGATGAGGCCGAGCGCTGCGACCGGGTAGGCCTGATGGACAGGGGACGTCTGATTCTTGCCGACACTCCGGCCGCTCTGAGGAAGTCGCTGCCCGAGACCTGCTACGAGGTGGTGGACGCGGACGCCCGCGCCGCCCGCGAAACTCTTCGCGCCCTGGACGCGGTGGACGATGTGGTGCTCGCCGGCAGCCGCCTGCACGTCTTCCTCAAACCGGGCGCCTCGGTCGATTCCCTGCGTCATGCGCTGCCGGATGCCGGGGTGCGTACCGTCCTGCCCTCGCTCGAGGATGTCTTCATCGCCACTGTCCGCCGGGAGGGTCAGCGTGAGGCAGCCTGAGCCGGCCGTCATTATCCGGAATCTCACGAAGACCTTCGGCGGGTTCGTTGCCGTCGATAATGTGACGCTCGACGTGAAAAAGGGCGAGATCTTTGGTTTCCTCGGCCCGAATGGGGCGGGGAAATCCACCACCATCCGTATCCTCTGCGGGCTGCTCGCGCCCACCTCCGGAGCCGCCACGGTGGCCGGATACGACGTCGCCGCCGATCCGGAAAGCGTAAAACACAATATCGGCTACATGTCACAGAAGTTCTCGCTCTATGACGACCTCACCGTCGAGGAGAATCTCGATTTTTTCGGCGGCGTCTACGGAGTGACGCCCGGCCGGCTGGCTGAGAGGAAAGAGTATGCGCTGAAGATGGCGGGCATAGCGGAGAATCGCCGGACGATGACGCGCCTGCTCGCCGGCGGCTGGAAACAGCGCCTCGCTCTCGGCTGCGCGATCCTGCATTCGCCGCCGGTCATCTTCCTCGATGAGCCGACCTCGGGCGTCGATCCCATCGCCCGCCGCGGCTTCTGGGATCTCATCAACGGCCTCTCGCAGCTCGGGCATACCATCTTCGTCACCACGCACTATATGGACGAGGCCGAATACTGCCACCGCGTGGCTCTGATGTATCAGGGGCGGGTGATCGCGCTCGGCGCGCCGCACGAGTTGTGCGCCGCCGAGCGGAGCGAGGAAAATCCCGAACCCTCGATGGAAGACGTCTTCGTGGCCCTGATCGGGCGGGAGGAGGCGGCCGCATGATCAGCCTCCGCCGCACGCGCGCCTTGGCCCGCAAGGAGTTGCTGCACATCGCCCGCGACCCGCTCAGCCTCGGCATGGCGCTCGCTCTTCCCATGCTGTTGCTGGTGCTGTTCGGCTACGCGCTCTCACTCGATGTCGACCGCATCCCGCTGCTGCTCTATGATCAGGACCGGACGCCGCAATCGCGCGCGCTCATTGCGCGCTTCGAAGGGTCGCGCTTCTTCCAGATCAATGGATACATCGACGGCTACGCCTCCGCCGAACTCGCGCTCGACGGCGGAAAGGCCATGGCGGTCCTCGTGATTCCTCACGATTTCGGCGGAAAGCTCTCGAACGCGCGGCCCTCGCCCGTCCAGTTGCTGCTCGACGGGAGTGATTCGAACACCGCCGGCATTGCGCTCGGCTACGCGCGCGCCATGGTCGCCGGCTACTCGAACGAAGTCCGCACGCTCTACCAGGTCCGCAACGGATCGGGCGAAATCAAGCCTCCCGTGGACACCCGGCTGCGCGTGGTCTTCAACAGCGAGTTGAAATCGAAGAACTACATCATCCCCGGCCTGATCGCGGTGATCCTCATGATGATCGCCGCCATGCTCAGTTCCCTCTCGATTGCCCGCGAATGGGAGAACGGAACGATGGAGGAGCTGCTCTCGACGCCCCTGCGTCCGGCGGAGCTGGTGCTGGGCAAGCTTTCAGCCTTCTTCGTCCTCGGCGCCGCCGACACCGTCACCGCCGTCCTCGCCGGGGTCTTTGTGTTCGAGGCGCCGCTGCGCGGCAGCGTTCTGCTGCTGGCGGCCAGCGCCTTTGTCTTCCTGTTCGGCGCTCTCTGCTGGGGGCTGTGGCTGAGCGCCATCACGCGCAACCAACTGCAGGCCTATCAACTGGGACTGATGAGCTCCTTTCTGCCCGCGTTCCTGCTCTCGGGCTTTGTCTATTCGATTGACGGCATGCCGCTCATTCCCCGCCTGCTCAGCCGCATTGTTCCGGCGCGCTATTTTGTCGCCTTGCTGAAAGGGATCTTCCTCAAGGGAACCGGCCTCGAGACGCTGTGGGGAGAGATGGCCTTACTCGTGCTTTACGCCGCCGTCGTGTTTGTTCTGATCACCCGCAAGCTCGGCCGGAAAATCGCATGAACTGGAAACGCGTCCGCCAGATCATCCGCAAGGAAGCGCTGCAAAGCTTCCGCGAACCGCGGTTGCGCGTTTCGATGTTCCTTCCGCCCATCCTGCAGTTCCTCGTCTTTGGCTTCGTGGTGAACCTCGACGTGGATCGCTCAAACCTCGCGTGGCTCGACCAGGACCAATCGCCCGCGAGCCGCGAGCTTCGCGCCGCCTTCGAAGGCTCGAGTTATTTCACGGTCATCGCGACGCCGCGCGATGAGCGCGAGATGCAGCGCCTGCTCGACAAGGGATTGATTCAATCGGGCATCAGCGTGCCCCCGGGATTCGCCCGGGATTTGGCGCGCGGGCGCTCCACGGAGATTCAGGTGCTGGTGGATGGCTCGGACTCGAACACCGCCTCCATCGTCGCCAACTATGCCGGCGCCGTCGTCCGTTCGTATTCGGCGGCCCGCCTGGCCGATCTGACGCGGCGCAAACGCATGGCGGCCGAGGGGGGCACGGTGGTGACGCGCCTGGCCGCGCCGTCCGTCGATCTCGATCAGCGTGTCTGGTTCAATCCGGAATTGAAGAGCCGCAATTATTTTATCCCCGGCGTCACGGTGAATATCATCACCTTGATTACCCTCATGCTGACCGCGATGGCCATCGTCCGCGAAAAGGAGATCGGGACCATGGAGCAGTTGATGGTCACCCCGATCCGCGCCGGAGAACTGATGCTCGGCAAGATGCTCCCCTTCGCCGCTGTCGGCCTGTTCGACACGATGCTCATCATCATTCTCGGCATGGCGGTGTTTCATATTCCCTTTCGCGGCAACGCGTTGCTCATGCTCGGCGGCGCGATCCTGTTCCTCTTCACCACGCTCGGGCTGGGGCTGTTCATTTCGACGGTCAGCCGCACCCAGCAGCAGGCGATCATGTCGACATTCTTCTTCTTTCAGCCGGCATTCATGCTCAGCGGATTCGCTTTCCCCATTCGCAGCATGCCCTTGCCGGTGCAGTACCTCACCCTGCTGAACCCGTTGCGCTATTTCATCGAGATCTGCCGCGGCGTGTTCCTGAAGGGCAGCGGCATCGGCATCCTGTGGCCGCAGTTCGTGGCGCTGGCGGTGTTCGGAGTGGCGATCATGGCGTTTAGCGTCGCGCGGTTCCGCAAGCGGTTGGACTAAGGCTTCCGGCCGAAACTCGAGCCGGAGTTGCCGAAGCCGGAAGAGCCGCTTCCAAATCCGGAACTGCCGCCTCCGAAACTCGAACTTCCGCGGCCAAAACCGGAGCTTCCGCCGAAGCTCGAACCGGAGTTGCCAAAGCTCGAAGAGCCGCTTCCAAAGCTCGAATTTCCGCCCATTCCGAAGCCGCCGGTGGAACGGCTGTTGCCGCCAAGTCCGTTGCCGGGATTGGTGAGTCCGCCCGCCCCGCCCTGGCTGAGGTTGACTCCGCCCGAGGTCATGGCCGCATCGCGGCTATAGTCGTAGAGAAACTCCCACTCCTTGTAATTGGTGCGGTCATTGACTCTCTTGATTCCTTCGGCGTCGAATTTGCTGGCTATGCCCGCGATGCCGCCCCCTCCGAACGTCATTCCAGTGGGAGATCCCAGCCCGCTCGGGGCGCCGCCAGGCCGGGGCTGCGTGATCAACTGTTGAATCTGAGCGGGAAGCTGGGCGGCGGTGGAGATGTTGGGCGGAATGCCTCCCTGCTGGTATCCCGATTGATAAGGCTGTTGGATCGGATTCTGGCCGCCGTAGGGGGAAGGCGGCATGGTTGCGCCGGGCTGGGAACCGGCCGGGGAAGTGAAACCCACCGGCCCGCGGTTGGAGAGGGCTCCTCCCGTGCCGGCTCCGGGAATGAGTTGTCCCACGGGGTTGAACCCCGCGGCCTGTTGTTGCGCGGGAGAGGGGAACCCGACCGCCTGCACCGGGTTATAGCCGGTCTGAGGATTGTAGCCCCCTTGCGGATTGTAACCCGTCTGCGGGTTGTGACCCGTCTGCGGGTTGTAGCCGGCCTGCGGGTTGGGAGCGGTCTGGCTGCCGAAGGCCATGGGAGGGTTGGTGTAGCCGATCTGGGGATTGTAGCCGGCTTGGCCCTGTTGATTCGTGGCCTGCGGATTGTAGCCAGTCTGTGGATTGAATCCAGTCTGAGGGTTGTATCCGGTCTGAGGATTGTAACCAACCTGCGGGTTATAGCCGCTTTGGGCGCCGTTCGCGTTAGGCTGCGCTCCAGGGGGCTGATAGCCCACCGGCGGCATGAAGCCGGGGTTGACCGCGCCCGGTTGCTGGGGAACGCCACTGTTCGATTGAGACAGATCCTGTTGATACTGGTTGGGGTTGTTGGGATCAGCCGGGGGAACGGCTCCACCTTGTCCGGGCAGATTCTGGCCGGGGGCTCCCTTGAGGTCACTCTGACGGACGCGGGTAGCGAGGGTGGCGGCCCCCTGCTGGCCGGTCGTGGATTGCGCGCCAAGAGATGGGCCTTCAGTGATGAAGGTGTTCTGATTGGCCTGTTTGTCCTTGTCGAGGGCGTTCTTGGGCTTGAGGACAAGGGAGTCCGTAAACTCGCCGTTGGGGCCGATGTGAATGAGGCGCCATTCGTCCTTGCCGGTGAGCGGATCGGCATAGCGGTGGCGGAGGAAACGGATCTCCGCCTTCTTTTCGAGGTCGTCCATGCTCTGCGGGTAGCTGCGGAATTTGCGGACGTAGAGTTGGATGGCGCGCCGGTACTGCAAGCCGCGCGTGACCAGCATCTCCTCCTTCTCCCGCTGCGCTTCAAACGCCACCCTCGGCAGTTCCATATAGAGGCTGATGGCGGCGATGGCGGCCATCAGAAAGATGACCATCAGCATGAAGCCGGATTCGGGGGTATGGGGGCGCTCGGTTCGTTTCGTCATGGCATCAGGTATTGGCCGGTGGCTCTTCCAGGGGGAAGGTCTGCTGATGTTTGTACTGGGTATCCTCGACGGTGACGGAATTGAGGCCGATCCTCACGACTTTGTACCGGCGCTTGATGAGATCTCCCTCATGGACCACAAAGATGTCCTCGCCCTCGAGAAAGAAGGCCTGTTTCCTGGCTCCGGGCACCTTCGAGGCCGTGTAGCCGTAGAACTTGAGCGGGATGGGCGGCGGGGGAGGCTTCGAGGGATCGGCGGATTTCGCTCCCGGCTCCGCAACCGCTCCGGCCGTTGCCACTCCGCCTTTGGCGCTCTTACCTGCAATTCCTCCCTTCTTGACATCGATTTTCGGATCGGGTCCCGTGGGCTTGGGCGGCGGCGCTGTCCCCATTTCGAACAGGCTTCTCATGCCGCCCTCGACGGTGACGTTCTGGAGCTTGGCGATGAGATCGAGCCGCAAGGTGGGGTCCACTTTCATGGGATCCGGCCGGTCGTCCTTGCCGAACTTGAGCGTGGGACGAAACTCTCCGACGGATTGGCGGCCGAGGATCATCTTGCGCTGTTCGAGACGGGTCTGGGTGGCCTGTTGAGCCGGGGAGGAGGGCTGAGGAAGCCCGGGGACGGCGCGGGCGGAAGGAGTGGATCTCGCGCTTTGGGGGATGTCGGGACCGGAAAGCACGTTCGTGTAAAAGGAGTAGACGGCTCCGAGCGCGAGAACGCCGAGGATGGCGAGTTTCTTCGGTTCGGCGCCAAGCTTAGTCGTCATTTGGCCTCGCGGTGCCGGGGGCAAGAAGAGGTTGTTCGGTGGGGGTCTTCGGCTCGCCGGACGCGGTGGGCTCCGCGGCGGCAGGCGCACCGGGAACGGCGTGGGGACCTCCGGGGGCCGGAGACGGGCCGGACGCCGCGGGGGATGGCCCCACGCCGGCTCCGGGCATGCCGAGGATACGCGCGGCGGCGGCCGCCGCGGCCGAAGGAGGCGGAACCCCGATTTTCGGCGCCGTATTGGGCTTGGGGGCCGAGGTGGGCTGCATCGTTGGGCTGGTTTCGACCTGGGCCTGTGCCGGCTGGCTCGCGGTCTGCCGGCCCGCTTTCGGGGCAGGCGAGGAGGGAGAGAAGTCCACACGCTCCGCCCTGGGCGGCACGGAGGCGGCGGGGGCGCGGTTTTCCGCGACCGGGGCGGGAGGCGGCAGCATGCTGTCGTCGCGGACGAAGATGTTGATCTTCATGTTGATATTGAGGATGCCTTTGCCGCCTTGTTGGGGAGTGGCGGCGAGGCTTTCAATGATGAAGAAGCGCGGGGAGCGGTCGATGCGGTTGATGTACTGGATGAGATCGCCATAGTTGCCCTCGTAGTTGCCGGTGATGGTCATCATGGCGAGTGTGTCGGAACCCTCGACGGCGTCAAAGGCGAAGCTGTGCTCCTTGGGGGTGATGCCGGATGCCTTGGCCATGGTGGAGAGTTCGGAGACGAGCGTCGAGGCGGCGGTGCGGCGGCCAAGGAAGTAGGTGTTCATGAAGGAGTCACCTTCCTTGACGGCCTGCTCCGATTTCCGGACGAGCACCTCGAGTTGCCCGATGCGCGCACGGGTCTGGATGGCTTTCTGGCGCGCGGTGATGAGCTGCTGCTGAAGCTCCTCGGGCGAGTCGGCCCAGGGACGGTAGATGAGAAGGGCTGCCGCCGCGTTGGCGGCGAGGAGAACGCCTATGACCAGGCGCGCGGCGGCGCGAGGATCCCGGACGGCGGATTGGGGAATGTTGACCGCCGCGATCTTCGACTTGAGCGCGTTGAGCTTAGAGCTTCTGGGCATAGTTCACGTTGATGCGATAGCGGAAAAGCGGCTCGCTTTGCGATGGCGGCAGCGAATTGGCGAGGTGCACCGCGCCGAATTCGTTCGAGGATTCCAGGCGCATCAGCATCTCGATGACGGGCTCGGAAGATTGAGCCCCGACCACCATTTCGAGATAGACTTCGTTGCGTTGATTGACCTGGGGGCGCACCTGGATGAGGCGCACGTTGTAGGGAGTGACCTTTTCGAGGTCGGAGAAGATTCGTGTCCAGGAGATGGCTTTGCGGCGCAGGAGCTGGTTGAGGAAGACGCTGCGCTCGATGACTTCACCGTTTTCCGGGCGGCGGAGGGTGGATTCAAGCCGGTTCTGCTCCTGGATGAGGAGGTTGAGCTGGCGCTGAGCCTTTTCCGCCTCGGCGCGCGCTTCCTTGTCCTCATCGCGATGCATGATGGCGAGATAGCTCAAGGCGGCAAGGGAAACCGAGAGGATAATGCCGATGAGAGTGGTGGCCACCACCCACGGACGGTCGCGGCGGAACGGCTCCGAGGAGAGGTTGATGCGGATATTCATGCGGCCTCCGGGCGGCGGGCGGCGGCGAAGGCCGGCGCCACGAGGGAGACACCCTGAAGATAGCCTAGCAGGCCGGCGCTATAGGGTCCGGGCATGCCAATGGGGGAGCGGAGCGGCTCGACGCGGATCTGGAGTTCGCTCTCGAGCCGGGGAGTGAAAGAATCGGCCAGGGTGCTGAATCCGCAGAGAAAGATCCGCTCCGGACGTTTCTTGAGTTCGTCTTCGATGTAGGCGAAAGTCGGAAACAGGACAGCGATCACTTCCTCGGGGGTGACGTGATCGAGTTCCAGGCAGCGGAACATGCGCAGGGAGTTGTTTTCGGTAACCGCGACGGAGAGCGCCCTGCCGCAGAGTTTGGCGACCACTTCGAGAGCCGTGGACTGGACCATGTTGAGCGCCGTAAGCGCGCTGATGGTGACCAGGCCGGGGTGCAGGCCCGCCATGCGAAGAGGCGCTTCGTAGCGGGCGAGGATCTCGAGCGAAATCACAGCCACGACGACGTCCTTCTTCTTGCCGCCGGAAGAGTGCGGCTGGACGTGGAAGGAGAGGGAAGCGGCATCGAGGTCGAAGGGGACGGACTTCTTGACACGGAAGCGCACGAGCGACATCTGCTCGTTGGGTTCGCTTGGAAATGAGTCGAAGTCGAGAACGGCCACGCGGCCGCAGTAATCGGGGAGGATGAGCGCGCAGGGGCGGCGTTTCTTCTGGGTGGCGCCGTTGACCTGGGCGACGATGGTGTTCACGCCGGTCGCCAGAGCGTCGGGCTTGAGAACGTTGTCGCGTACCGGAGAAACGCTGAGGGTCTCGGGTTCGATGGGCTGGAAGCCGGAGCTCTCCGTCTTGCCGTGATGCGCCCACGAGATGCCGGCCTCGGAGAATTCGAAGATGAATTCCGGGGGCGGTTCCCTAAGCAGATTGCGGAGTTTATCGGCGATGGACAAAGTGGTTCAGCCCTCAATAAATGTTACTTTATTGACCTCTTTGAGGGTGGTGACGCCGTCACGCACCTTTTCGAGCGCGGACTCGCGGAGGAAGCGCATTCCCTCTTCCCTGGCGGCTCGTTTGACCTCCGAACCCGGACGGCGTTCGAGAATCATCTCGCGGATGCGTTCACTCAGGTCGAGCAGTTCATGGATGGCGGTACGGCCGCGGTATCCGGCGCCGCCGCATTCAAAGCAACCCGCGCCCTCGTAGAAGGTGACGCCGGCCCACTCCTCGAGGTTGAGCCCGCTGTCGCGCAGATACTCTTCGTCGTAATGGACCACCTTCTTGCAGTGCTCGCAGATGACGCGCACCAGACGCTGGGCGAGAATGCAGTTCAGGGCGGAGACGAAGTTGTAGGCTTCGACTCCCATATTGAGAAACCGGCCAAGGACGTCGATGACGTTATTGGCGTGGACGGTGGTGAAGACGAGGTGGCCGGTGAGAGCGGCGTTGATGGCGATCTGCGCGGTTTCCTGGTCGCGGATTTCGCCGACCATGACTTTGTCGGGGTCGTGGCGGAGGATCGAGCGCAGGCCGCGGGCAAAGGTGAGTCCTTTCTTTTCGTTGACCGGGATCTGGGTGATGCCCTTGATCTGGTATTCGACGGGATCCTCGATGGTGATGATCTTATCCTCGTCGTTCTTGATCTCCATGAGAGCGGCATAGAGGGTGGTGGTCTTGCCGGAACCGGTGGGTCCAGTGACGAGGACCATTCCGTAGGGCTCCTTGATGGCGCGGCGGAAGCGGTTGATTTCGAGTTCGGCGAAACCGACGACATCGAGGCTGAGGGAGGAGAACTTCTCGCTCATCGACTCCTTGTCAAGGACGCGGAGGACGGCGTCTTCGCCATGGATGGTGGGCATGATGGAGACGCGGAAATCGATGAGACGGGACTTGTAGCGCACGCGGAAGCGGCCGTCCTGGGGGACGCGGCGTTCGGCGATGTCGAGTTCGCTCATGACCTTGATGCGGCTGATGATAGTGGAGTGCCACTCCTTGGCGATGGGGGGCATCGCGTATTGGAGCACGCCGTCAATACGGTACTTGATGGCGACCTCCTGGTCGCGCGTCTCGATGTGGATGTCCGAAGCGCGGCGCTCGAGGGCGTTGAAGATGGTGGTGTCGACCAGCTTGATGACCGGCGCAATGTCGGAATCAGAGGCTGTAAGTCTATCAATAGAGAGAGTTTCGTCCTGATTTTCCTCGTCGCCGACGACATCGAGGGCAAAGCCTTCGGTGACTTCCTCGAGGACGCGCTGGGATTGCTCGGTTTTCTTGAGAAGGTCGGAGATTTGAGAAAGGGTGGCGACTTTGACGTGGAGCTTTTTCTCGAGAAGGATGCTCAGTTCGTCGATGAGGTTGAGGTTGCGCGGATCAGCGAGCGCGATCTCGAGGCTTCCGTTCTCCGCTCGCAGAGGGACGAAATTATAGCGAAACATGAGGTCGACCGGAATGTTCCGGAAGAGGTCGTGATCAATGCGGGCCTCTTTGAGATCGACGTATTCGCTGCGGTACCGCGCCGCGAGCAGTTTGGCCTGGTTGGCCTCGGCCACTGGGTCGTTGAAGCGGGGACGTTCGGAGACAGCCATAGCTACCTATACGAGTATGACGTATGGGTGATGCCTTGCGTGGAGATCCGCCGGAATCCTTCAGGCTGTTGGCAATGCGGGATTTTGCCGATGACGGTACAGGATGCGGCGGTGCGGGAAGCGGCGGATATTCGCTCCGCCCACGCCAGCGTGGGCTTAAGAGTATGATGTTATTAATGGGTTTATGTGCGGCGCAGGGGTTTCGCGCGCAATTCTGGTTCTTGATCGGAGCGACATTTCTCGGATTCCTGGGCATTGGCACCGTTCTTCCCAGCATTGCGCCGCATGTTCGCCATGATCTCGGCGGATCGGACCAGACGGTGGGATTCGTCATCGGAAGCTTTTCCTTCATCGCCCTGGTGAGCCGGTTGTTCTCAGGTCCTCTCGCCGACCGGAGGGGACGAAAAACGGCGTTTCTCACGGGGCTGTTCAGTTGCTCGGTGGCGGGAGGCATCTACCTGCTTCCGCTGGGACTTCCGGGCGCTTACCTGGGGCGCATGCTGCAAGGATTCGGAGAGGCCTGCCTGTATACGGGCGCGGCGGCCTGGGTGGTGGAAATGGCGGGAGTCGAGCGCAGCGGACAGGCGCTTGGATATCTGAGCAGCGGCATCTGGGGAGGCATCTCGGCGGGTCCTGTGGTTGGGCAGTGGCTCGGAACATTCGAACATGCCGCCATGATGCAGGTTGCGGCGGCGCTGGCTGCTTGCGCCATCCTCTTTCATATCAGGGAAGACTACCACCCGGCGGAATGTCCTCCGCGGCGGCGGCTGATGCCGGCCTCGCTGTTCGCTCCCGGCGTGGCGGTGGGATTCGTGAATGTGCACTATCCGGTGGTGACCGGCTTTCTGATTCTGCACCTCGCCCGATACGGAAATGCCGGTCCAGCGGCATTTTCCGCCTACGCCCTGGCGATTCTGCTCTCGCGTTTCTTTCTCGGCGGATTGCCGGATCGAATCAATCCCGGCATCACCTATTACGGCGGAATCGCGCTGATGGCGCTCGGGCTGATAGCGATCGCCAAGGGGCCGGGTCCGGCGGCGGCGGTGCTGGCCGCGGCGCTGCTGGGGTTCGGGTTTTCGTTTCCATGGTCTTCGGTCGCCTCAACCGTGCTGCGGCAGACACCGGATGGCGAGCGCGGTTCCGTGGTCGGCTTCCTGAGCGCTTTCTATGATCTGTTCGTGGGGGTCAGTTCGTTTGCCGCCGGTGCGGTGGCGAAGAAATTCGGATACTCCGCGGCTTTCGTAATGAGCGCGGCGGCCCTGGCGGCGGCAGCCGTGGCCGGCCGCTATGTGTTCCCCGAGGAAGACATCGCCAGCCCGCCGGAACCGGCGCTGGAAACCACCGCGGTCGGCTAACAGCACTTGGCGCGTGTGTATTTGGCCCTGAGACGGTGTTCGCTGAAGCGGCGCCATTCTTCCGCGGAGTGTGTCGCGCCGTGGGCGGCGAGATGCCGCTGGTAGGCGTTTTCATCGGCCAACTCCCTTAGCAGGCCGGCAAGGATTCTGAAGAAGCGGCGGAGCGCGGTCATATTTCCTCCAGATCGAGCCGCGAGACAACGAAGGGCGATTCGCTCACCTTGGCCTCGCGGGTGCCACGCAGAATGCCCGCCCAGAGCCAGAGCGAATCGAGCAGAATGGCGGTGACCAGGATCAGAAAGACGCCGCAGACGGCGGCATCCAGCCGGTTGTTGAAGATCAGCGTCTGGATCTCGACCACGCGGCTTGCGGTGAGCTTTCCCGAGTCGATCAGGCTCTGCAACTGATCGGCCTGGGAGAGGAAGCCGATGCGTGGAAGCGGGGAGAAGATCTTCTGCCAGGCCCCCGTATAGGTGACGGCGACCAGCCAGACAAGAGGGACGACCGTAATCCCCATGTATTTCGCTCCATGCATCTTGAGGATGATGGTGGTGGCGACGCACAGAGCGATGGCGGCGAGAAGCTGATTGGCGATCCCGAAGAGCGGCCAGAGCGAGTTGATGCCGCCGAGCGGATCACGGACTCCCTGGACGAGGAAGTACCCCCAGGCGAGAACAATGAGGGCGCTCGATCCGATGACGCCTGGCATCCAGCTTGTCTCGCCGAGCCTCTGGTGGACATTGCCGAGAAGGTCCTGGAGCATGAACCTGCCGACACGTGTTCCGGCGTCGATGATGGTAAGGATGAACAGCGCCTCGAACATAATGGCGAAGTGATACCAGAACCCGAGGATGGCTTTGCCGCCTCCGGCGGCGAAGATGTGGGCCATGCCGAGGGCTAGGGAGGGCGCCCCGCCGGTGCGGTAGAAGAGGGTGTGTTCGCCGACATCCCTGGCGAGGCTTTCCATCTGTCCGGCGGTGACGGGGAAACCCCAGCCGCTGATGGTGGCCACGGCCGCCTCGGGCGTCGAGCCGACGATGCCCGCCGGGGAGTTGACGGCGAAAAAGACGCCGGGTTGGAGGACGCTGGCGGCGATCATCGCCATGATGGCGACGAAGCTCTCAAGCAGCATCGAACCGTAGCCGACCGGCCAGACGTGCCACTCCCTGGCGATCATTTTCGGCGTGGTGCCCGAGGAGATGAGCGCGTGGAATCCGCTCATCGCGCCACAGGCGATGGTGATGAAGCAGAAGGGAAAGATCTTGCCGGCGAAGATGGGGCCCGTGCCGTCGGTGAAGCGGGTGAAGGCCGGCAGTTCGAGGTTTGGCCGCGCGACGAGGATGCCGAGGCCGAGCAGCAGAATGACGCCGAGCTTCACAAACGTGCTGAGGTAATCGCGCGGCGCAAGCAGCAGCCAGACCGGGAGGGCGCTGGCGAGGAAACCATAGAGGATCACGGCTACCGCGAGAGCCATGCCGCCGAGCGTGAACCACGGGGCGAGCGCTTGCGATTGCGCGACAGCCTGGCCGCCGAAGATGCTCGCCATGACCAGAACAAAGCCGATGAGGGAGACTTCGAGCACCTTACCGGGACGCCAGTAGCGGAGATAGAGGCCCATGAAGACGGCAATGGGCATGGTGGCGGCGATGGTAAACGTGCCCCAGGGGCTCCCCTTAAGGGCATTGACCACCACCAGCGCCACGACGGCGAGAAGGATGACCATGATGAGCAGCACCGTGAGCAGGGCGGTGAACCCGCCGAGCTTGCCGATCTCCTCGCGCGCCATCTGGCCGAGAGACTTGCCGTCGCGGCGCATCGAGCAGAAGAGAATGACGAAATCCTGAACCGCGCCGCCGAGAACGGCGCCGATGATGATCCAGAGTGTTCCGGGCAGATAGCCGAACTGCGCCGCGAGCGTGGGCCCGACAAGGGGGCCGGGACCGGCGATGGCGGCGAAATGATGCCCAAAGACGATCCATTTATTAGTGGGTTCGAAGTCGTGGCCGTTACGCAACCGCTCGGCGGGGGTTGCGCGCTCATCATTGAGCATCATCACCCTGACAGCGATGAACTTGGCGTAGAAGCGAAATCCGATGAGGTATATGCAGACCGAAGCCAGAACCAGCCATATGCTGTTGACCGGTTCGTCGCGATTCATGGCAATGCCCGCCAGGCTGTACGCTCCCAAGATCGCCAGCGCCGCCCAAACGAGGTGCCCGATGGTTTTCTTCATTGCCTTGAATTCTATCGTGAGAAGAGCGGGGGCGCGGGATGGGGATAGTGGCTAGGACCCGCTGTTCAACTGGCGGTAGAACGCAATCAGATCCACGGCGGGGGGCGCGTGGCCCATGGCGCGAAGCATGGCGGAGACCTGGCCGCGATGGTGGGTGCCGTGGTTCACCACGTGAAGGATGGTCTGCCACACGGGGCTGCTGTAGGCATTGCCCTTCAGATCCCTGTAGTGGAAGGAGCCGCGCACGGACTCATCACTCTGGCCGTCCGCCCATTTCATCCAGCGTTCGTGAAGGGCCGGCCAATCGCTCTCGAGGACGCTCATTTTCATATCCCGCTCGAGGTCGATGAAGCGCGCGGGCACGTTGCCCTGAATGCGGCCGAGCCAGACGCGGTCGGCGGCGAAGACATGCACGAGCGTGCCGAGGACGCTCTTATCCGCGTGCCGGAAGTCGCGCGTCAACTCCTCTTCGCTCAGTTGGGAGGCGGCTTCCACCAGGCGGCGCGAAGCCCAGGCGGTGTAGCGCAGATGGAGACGCAGGGTATCCGCTGAAACGCTCATCGTTTCAGCATAGCGGCTTCGGCGTCGAGCAGCTTGCGCTTGCGATCGATGCCCCAGCGGTAGCCGCCCATGTCGCCGTTGCGCCGCACCACGCGGTGGCAGGGAACAGTGACGGCAACGGGATTGGTGGCGCAGGCGCGGGCCACGGCGCGAGTGGCGGAGGGACGCCCGATGGCGGCGGCCACTTCGCTATAGGACCGCGTCTCTCCGGCGGGGATGGCGCGCAGTTGCTCGTATACCTTGGCGCGGAATGCCGAGACGCGCACATCGAGCGGCAACTGACGCGCGGGCTGGGCGCCGTTGACCTGCCGCGAAAGATCGGCCAGCCATTGCCGGAAGGGCTCCGCATAAGGCGGATGGATGGCGGTGATCTCCGCCGCTGGATATTCCTCGCGCAGGGATCTCTCGAGCTCCTCGGGGCTATCGCCAAATTCGACCGCGCAGACTCCGCGCCCGGTGGCGGCCACCAGCATGAGTCCCGCGCCCGTCTGGTGAACGGCGTAGCGGATGGCCAGGCGGTCCGCGCCGTTGCGGTACTCCCTTGGCTTCATGCCAAGGCTTGCGCCGGAGCGTTCGTAGAGCCTGCTCGATGAGCCATAGCCGGCTTCGTAGATGGCTTCGGTGACGGACTTTCCGGCGCGCAGTTGTTCCTTGAAGGAGCCCATGCGGCAGGCATTCAGGTACTGCTTGGGTGTAACTCCGACCACCGATTTGAAAGTGCGCTGCAGGTGGTAGGGGCTGAGGCCGCCGCGGTGGCCGAGATCCTCGAGCGTGACGCTTTCCCCGCTGTGCTCCTCGATATAGGCGCACAGCGCCCGGATGCGCGCCACGGCGGGATCGTCCGCCGAAAGGGGGCAGCAGCGCAGGCAGGGCCGCAAGCCGTCGCGTTCCGCCTCCTGGGGAGAGGTGTAGAAGCGCACGTTCTTTCGCAAGGGCCGCCTTGAAGGGCACGATGGCTTGCAGTAGATTCCGGTTGTGATGACACCGACGATAAATCGTCCGTCTTCAGCGGCATCACGCCGCAGGACCGCGTCCCAACATCTTTCCGCGTTGATGCTCATGAATCCAGGCTATCGCGGCGCGAGGCGGCGAACACTCCGAAAATTGCGGTTCATTCCGCAATGCCGCGTGGCGCCCTACCAATCGGCCACGGAGCCGTCGCGGTGGAAGCAATCCATCGTCACCTCGGGCTGGAACGGATGTTTCGCCGCTTCGGCTTCGTTGATGTCGATCCCCAGTCCCGGTTTGGTGGGCGGTGGAACGCTGCCCCGGGCCACGTCGAGCGGGTCGATGAGAATGTCATTGCGCCAGGGCACGTCCGCCCGCACCACTTCCTGGATGAGGTAGTTCGGTATGGCGAAACCGGCATGAATGGAAGAGGCCGTGCTGACGGGGCCCTGCGGATTGTGGCAGGCGACGGCGATCGAGTAGGTTTCCGCCATGGCGGCAATGCGGCGGGCTTCGCTGATTCCGCCGCAGTGCGAAACATCGGGCTGCACGATGGCGCAGGCGCGCTTCTCGAGCAGTTCGCGAAACTGCCAGCGGCCCACCAGGCGTTCACCGGTGGCGATGGGGAACGGAAGCGCGCGCGACACCTCGACCAGCGCGTCCACATGCTCGGGCCAGCATGGCTCCTCGTACCAGTAGAGGTTGTAATCGGCCAGCAGCCGGCCGAACTGGATGGCTGCCGCGGCCGTCGTTCGCGCATGCAGGTCGAGCATGATGTCCACCTTGTCGCCGGCCGCTTTGCGCATCTCCTCGACGCAACGGACGGCGCGCCGGAGAACGGCGGGGCTCTCAATCATCTCGGCGACGGGAATCGGCATGGCCTTCACCGCCGTGAATCCCTTCTCGAGACTCACCGAGAGGCGCTCACCGAAGACTTCGGGTTCCACGGTGAGGTAGATATCCTCCATGAGGCCGCCGCCAAGATGGTCGTAAAGCCGCAGGCTGTCGCGCACGGGCCCGCCGAGCAACTCGCAGACGGGCTTGCCCGCCTCCTTGCCCTTGATGTCCCACAGGGCCTGGTCGATGCCGCTCATGGCGGTCATGGTGACGATGCCGCCGCGCCAGAAATACTGGCGGTGCATCATCTGCCAGATGTGCTCGACGCGGCGCGGGTCCTGTCCGATGAGCAGCACCGAGAGATCCTCCACGGAGCCCACCACTCCCTTCGTTTTCCACTCGAGCGTCGCTTCGCCCCACCCGTAAAGGCCGGGCTGGTCGGTTTCCACCTTCACGAGGATCCAATTGCGCATGCGCGCGTTGACCACGAGGGTCTTGATTGCCGTGATTTTCATTGTTGTTTTCGTCTGCTGATCAGCATACCGCGCGGCATTACGGCCGCGGCGGTTCGCGCATCCGAAAGCCGGCATGAAGCACTACAATAGCGCCATGGGGAATCGTCCATGAAGAGCCCTCGATCATTTCGCGAGAAGGTTCCCGCCGCTCAGCGCATGACGCGCAGGGAACTGTTGGCTTCGGGAGCCGCGCTTGCCGTTCCCTCCGCCGCAAGCGGGCCGGCGCCCGGGTTTCTCGATAACTACCGGAGCACGTGGGCGCGCAATCCGCGTGAAGCGACCCTCGCATGGTTCCGCGACGCGAAATTCGGGCTCTTCATCCACTATGGCCTCTACTCCCTCGAAGGGCGCTCGGAGTGGGTGATGTATCGCGAGAAGATCCGCCCGGCCGACTACGCGCGGCTGGCGCGGCGTTTTACCGCGTCCCGTTTTTCGGCCGCCAGGATCTGCGACCTGGCCGTTGACGCCGGCATGAAGTACGTCACGATGGTTGCCAAACACTGTGACAGCTTCTGCCTGTGGAAGACGAAGCAGACGGACTTCAACAGCACGAAGAGTCCCGCCGGACGGGATCTGGTGGCGGAAATGGCGCAGGCATGCGCCGCCCGGCGGCTGGGCCTCTTCATGTTCTACGAGCATGGCTTCGACTGGCGGCACCCGCATGGCCCTGCTCCCTGGGACTGGCCGATCCGGATGGTGCGTCCGGCCTATGATCCACCCGACCCCTGGTATGCCTCCCGCGCGGATTACAACTTTCAGAACTACCTGGACTACGTGAGCGGAGGCATTCACGAACTGCTGGCTCAGTACGGCCCCGTGGCCGGTGTCTGGTTGGATGGGGCCGCCGTGCCGGCCTCCGGTGATTTGTCCAAATTCAAGTTGCCGGAGTTGTACGCCATGATTCGCAAGCTGCAGCCGCACGCGCTGATTTCCTATAAGTGGGGCATCGAGGGATCGGAAGATTTCGTGGCGCCGGAAGCGCCTCAACTGAATAAGGTCAAGACCCGTGGAAGCAGGCCCATGGAGATCTGCTGGACCACCCAGAAGGGAAGTTGGGGCTGGAAAGCCGATGCTGGGCACCTGACTTTGGACGAGGGTTGGGAGGAGTTGGCCAAGGCCCGGAGAAGGGACGCCAACCTGCTCCTCAACATCGGTCCGCTGGGAGACGGGTCGGTTCACCCGGCGCAGGAGCGGTTGCTGCGCGGAATCGGGGCTCGACTTCGCAAGACGGGATTTCCAGCGTAGCGCGGACCCGGTTCGCACCATTGCCGCGCGCCCCCCATCCGCGGTATCCATGGTCACATGCGGATCGCTGTTCTCTCCGATATTCACGACAACGTGTGGAAACTCGCCCCGGCGCTCGAGTTCGCCGCCGGCGCGGGCGCTCTTATCTGCTGCGGGGATCTGTGCTCGCCGTTCATTCTCGATCAACTGGCGCGCGGCTTCTCCAACCCCGTGCACATCGTTTTCGGCAACAACGACGCCGACACCTTCCGCATCACGGCGAAGGCGGCGAAGTATCCGCACGTGCGGTTGCGGGGCGAGTTCTTCGAGGATGAGTTCGGCGGACGGCGGGTGGCGGTGAACCACTTCGACAACATCGCGCTGGCGATCGCCCGCGGCGGGGAATACGACGCGGTGTTTTACGGGCACAACCATGTGTTCGACATCCGCAAGTCCGGAGCCCGCACGCTGGCGGTGAATCCGGGGGCGATCATGGGCTGCCGGTTCGACGCGCAAGCCAACCGGGTGGAAGTGGCCTCTACGTTTGCCGTCTATGACACGGAGACGGGAACGGCGCAAGGCTATCGGATCGGGGCGGGCGGAGAAGTGGCTCCGCATCCGTGAAGGCGGATGCGAGTCTGTTGCCGGAAAACAAGAGGAAAGCGATTCGCGCGTTTTTTCCAATCTTTGCGCAATTTCTAGTTGACACTGAGTTGCAAGTTGGATTCTAATGGATCTTAGGTCACGCGCGTTTCGCGGCGTGACCCGACGAAATCAACCGGATTTCAAACAGCCGCGCGGGCAACTTTTGGCGAAGCGAGCCGCGCGGCCGGCGGAACCGGGCGCATGGGCCGACGGTTCTTCTAGCATTTTAGGGGTCCGCGGCCACGGCTTTCAAGGCAGAACGAAAGGAAAAGCAGTACATGGCTGGGAGTCCCGCTACTCGTGTGTTCGGATGGATGCTTGCATGGTTGTTGTCAACGGGGGCGGGAATCGCGTGGGGTCAACAAACAGGTGAGATCCGGGGTGTGGTGCTCGATGTGAGCCGGGCGCCGATTGCCCGCGCTCGCATTACGGCAACAAAGGATGGCAATGTGGCGGGGACCGCCATGTCTGGTGAACACGGCGAGTTCACCCTGTCTCTTGAGCCGGGCAGCTACAACGTAGCCGTCGAGATGCACGGATTTCAAAAGGTAACGCAGGCGGTGGAGGTGCGGGCGGCGGCATCGGAAACGAAGGAGTTCCTGCTTCCGGTGGCGGCGGTTCGCGAGTCGGTCACCGTCGAGGAATCGCCGGATTACCTGACGCCGGCCATCAGCAGCGGGACGAAGACGCTGACGCCGCTCCTCGATACTCCGCAATCCATCACCGTGGTGGGCCGGGAACAGATTCAGGACCAGATGATGATGAGCATCGCGGACGTAGTGCGCTACGTGCCGGGCATCACCGCCCATCAGGGTGAGAACAACCGCGATCAACTGGTGATTCGCGGCAACAGTTCCTCGGCCGATTTCTTCGTGAACGGCGTGCGCGACGATGTGCAGTACTATCGCGATCTGTACAACCTCGATCGAGTCGAAGCGCTCAAGGGCCCCAACGCGATGATCTTCGGACGGGGCGGCGGCGGCGGGGTGATCAACCGGGTGACCAAGGAGGCCGGCTTTGCTCCGCTGCGCGAGTTGACGCTGCAAGGCGGGTCGTTCGGCAACAAGCGGTTCACGGGGGATTTCGATCAACCGTTGGGGAACCGCGTCGCGTTCCGGATGAACGCGATGTATGAGAACTCGGACAGTTTCCGCAGGTTTGTCGGGCTCGAACGCTACGGTTTGAGCCCATCCCTTACCATCAACGCCGGCAGGGAGACGCGCGTGACGCTTGGTTACGAGCACTTCCGCGACATGCGTACGGCGGATCGCGGCATCACATCGTTTCAGGGACGGCCCGCCGACGTCCCCATCTCGACGTACTACGGCAATCCGAAACAAAGCCACGTGAACGCGAACGTCAATCTCGGTTCGGCGCTGGTGGATCATCAGGCCGGCCGTCTGAACGTTCGCAACCGGACGCTGTTTGCCAGCTACGATCGTGGATACCAGAACTTCGTGCCTCGTGACGCGACTGCCGACATGACTCAGGTGTCGCTGTCGGCATATAGCAACGCCACCAATCGTCTGAACGTGTTCAACCAGACGGACGTGAGTTACATCACGCATACGGGGGCTATCCGTCATACGCTGCTTTGGGGAGCGGAACTGGGGCGGCAGTTGACGGACAACTTTCGAACCACGGGCTACTTCAACAATTCCGCCACATCGATTCTGCTTCCCTTCTCGAACCCCCTGCTGAACGAGCCGGCCGTTTTCCGGCAGAGCGCGACCGACGCGGACAACCATCTGAAGGTGAACCTTGGCGCAACTTACGTGCAGGATCAGATCGAAGTCTCGCGGTACCTGCAGTTCATCACCGGCCTCCGTTTCGATCGTTTTGACCTGCGCTATCACAACAACAGGGCCGGGAACAATCTTCGCCGCGCCGACAATCTTGTTTCGCCGCGCGCCGGCGTGGTGGTGAAGCCCGCGGCATCGGTGTCCCTCTACGGGAGTTACAGCGTTTCCTACCTGCCGAGCGCGGGCGATCAATTCGCTTCGCTCACGGATATCACGCAGCAGGTAAAACCCGAAAAATTCACAAACTACGAGACAGGCGTGAAGTGGGACGCGTCGCGGAAGCTCTCTCTGACCGCCGCCGTGTATCGCCTGAACCGGACCAACACGCGGTCAGTGGATCCCAATGACCCCACGCGCATCGTGCAGACCGGGAGCCAGCGGACAAACGGTGTCGAGATCGGAGTGAACGGGAGCCTCACAAGGTTCTGGCAGGTTGCCGGCGGCTACGCCTATCAGGACGCCTTCGTCACCAGCGCCACCGCCTCGGCATTCGCCGGCGCGCAAGTGGCGCAGGTGCCCCACAACACCTTCTCCCTGTGGAACAATCTGCGGCTTTACCGGCGGTGGGGAGCGGGCCTCGGGATCCTGAATCGCACCGACATGTTCGCCGCCATCGATGACAGGGTGGTTTTACCGGGTTATACACGCGTCGATGCGGCCGTGTTCTATACGCTCACCGAGAACGTGCGGCTTCAAGCCAACATCGAGAACGTGTTCGACCGCAAGTACTACGTGAACGCCGACAACAATACGAACATCTCACCCGGATTCCCACGGGCCGCGCGAGTCGGCTTGATCGTACGGTTCTAAAGGACCCGGAGCCGGAAACCGCGCTATGCTGAGGGCGTTGGGAGTCCCCGATGGCCGTTACGGCCTCGAAGGGTTGCGAGATGACTTTCCGATGCGGCATGCCGGCGGTCCTGGCCGTTCCGTTCGTGGTTTGGGGAGCGGGAGACTACACCACTTATATTGGCGACTCGAATAGCTACCGCGTGGCGGCCATTGCGGTGGACAAGAACGGCGGCACATATGTCGCCGGCAGCCGGTTGATCGGTCCCCAATTGCCGGATGCCACGCCGCTTGGCGACGTGTTTGTGGTGAAACTGGACCAGCGGGGAAATCTTCTCTTTCGCGTCACTTTCGGCGGCAAGGGTAACGACCAGGCAAGAGCGCTGGCGCTCGACGCGGCTGGAAACATCTACATTGGCGGGACAACTTCGTCGGCGAACTTCCCCCTCCGCGGCGCGCTGCAGACGGAGGCGGTACGGCCGGAGAACGGCGGTACAACGGGATTTCTGGTGAAGTTGAGCCCGGACGGAAGCCAGACGATGGCCTCCACCTATTTCGGAGGAACGAAGGGCCCCAGTTCCGTGAACGCCGTAACGGTGGACGGGGCAGGCAACATCTATGTTGCGGGCGAGACGCGGGCCTCCGATTTTCCGTCCTCGCCGCCGCTGACGTTCGGGACACCCTCGATGGGGCTGGCCTCGCGCTCGGGAGCCTTCGTGGCGAAACTGGCTCCGGCGGCGGACCGGATTCTGCTGGCCGGCGTGATCACCGGAAGCGCCGTCCAGTGCGGGGCGGGGAGCAGTTGCTTCCTTAGCACGCGTTCGACGGCAGCCGCGGGCCTGGGCGTGGACGCCATGGGCAACATGATAATCGCGGGCAATACGAACACCACGGACTTGCCCGCCACTTCCGGAGCGATGCGCCGCGACGGAATCGGAGCCTTCGCCGCGAAGTTTCGCGCCGATGGCGGTGGGCTCGCCTATCTCACCTACCTCGGGGCGCGCAACGATGTGCTGTCGCCGCTTGCCAACCCCGGAAACATTCTCTACGCGCTGGCGGTGGCCGAAACCGGCGAGGCGATTCTGGCGGGGAAGACCAACGACGAGAATTTTCCCGCGACCCCCGGCGTGGCGCAGCCTGTCTATTCAGGGCCTGTGTATCCCGCGCCGCACGGAACCGGGCCGCAGATGGATGCTTTCGTGGCGAAGCTGAATGCGGCGGGAAGCGGCATGGTGTGGGCGACGTATCTGGGAGGAAAGAGCCCCGACGAGGCGCGGACGGTGGCTGTCGATGCGAAAGGGAACGTGTGGGTGAGCGGAACGACGTCGTCGCCCGAGTTTCCCAACGCCAGTGGCTGGACCGATGGGGAGGAGTTTCTCGCCGGCCTGAAGCCGGATGGAACGGCGCTCCTCTATTCGGCGCGTTTTCCGGGTCATCTCGTGGCGCAGTCGCTCGCCGTGGACGCCGGCGGAACGGTGCATACGGCGGGAGCGGGCGGGATCGTATCGGCGATCACGCCGGGTGAGCCGTCCACGCCGCGCGTGGCGGGCATCAGCAACGCGGCAGTCTCTGATTTGACGGGACGCGCGGCGCCGGGCGAATTGATCCACATCCTTGGCCCGGGCATCGGACGCGAACCGGCCGTGGCCATCGGCGGGCTTCCGGCTCCGGTTCTCGCCGCGTCCGCGAATCAGATTCTCGCGGCGGTTCCATTCGGGTTGAACGGGGAGCGGAGCGCGCGCCTCGATGTGACATCGAACGGCGTGGCGCTGCCGGCATTTCCGCTGATCGTGATACCCACGGCCCCCCAGATTTTCCGCAATGCGGACGGCGGCGCGGCCGCCGTGAACCAGGACGGGACGCTGAATTCGAGTGCGAATCCGGCGCAGCCGGGAACGATTGTGGCGCTCTGGGCGACGGGGACCGGCTACTACCTTGACGCCGTGGACGGCGCGATTTCGGGCGAGGCGCGCAACACGTACTGTTGCTCGGCGATGATCGCGGGGTCGGCGGCGGAGGTGCTGTATGCGGGGCCGTCGCCGGGACTCGTCAGTGGAGTCACGCAGATCAATGTGCGCGTTCCCCCGGGGCTCGGCCGGTTGGCGGACGTGGTGATCCGCGCGGGGAACGAGGCAAGCATGGGGGCTGCCATATTTATTGCTCCGGATTGACTTCTCGCCGGGGAGAGGCATCCTGCTCCTATATAATGGCTGCCGTGGTGCTCACACGGCGGAATCTGCTGGCGGCGTTGCTCGCTCCACGGGAGAGACTCCCTCCGGTCCGCGCCATCACCAAAGGACCGAAGTTTCACTGGTTCGGCTACTACGACAAGCTTCAGTTTGATCCCACCTCGCGCTACGCGCTCGGCATGGAGGTGGACTTCGAGCACCGCCCGGTGCGGCCCGACGATGAGATTCGCCTCGGCGTCATCGATCTTCGGGATGGCGACAGGTGGCGCGAAATCGCCCGCACCAAAGCCTGGTGCTGGCAGCAGGGCTGCATGTTGCAGTGGCTTCCCGGGTCAGCGGACAAGGTTATCTACAACGATCGTGAAGACGGGCAGTACGTCTCACGTATCCTCGATGTACACACCGGAAAATCCCGCACCCTCCCCGGCCCCATCTACGCGCTCAGCCCCGATGCCAGGTGGGCGGTCGCCACCAGTTTCAGCCGCCTCGCCGATACGCGGCCAGGCTATGGCTATGCGGGCGTCGCTGATAAGTACAAGGACGTTCTTGCGCCCGGGCAGGAGGGCATCTGGTGGATGGATCTCGAAACCGGCAGGCGCAAGTTGATCCTCTCCTATGCCCAGGTGGCGGCGATCCCTTACAGGATCGGGGACTGGACCGGGTACAAACACCGCATCAATCACCTTCTGGTTTCACCCGATGGTTCGCGCTTCATCTTCCTTCACCGCCGCACGGTCGATTCCCATCCCGAATACGGCAACACGCGCATGTTTACCGCCAGACCCGACGGCACGGACCTCTACGTGGTGGATCCCTACGGCTACACCTCGCACTTCATCTGGCGCGACCCGAAGCACATCATGGCCTGGGCGCGGCATCCTTCGCACGGCGAGAAGTTCTACCTTTTCGAGGACAAGACGGAGCGCGTCCAGGTGATGGCGCCTGAAGTCATGACAGTCAACGGCCACAACACCTACCTGCCCGGAAAGCGCTGGGTGTTGAATGACACCTACCCCGACCGCAACCGTCTCCAGCATCCCTATCTGTTCGACACAACCACCGGCCGGAAAACACCGCTCGGCCACTTCCTGTCGC
Organism: Bryobacteraceae bacterium; assembly: GCA_019187195.1. Lineage (GTDB taxonomy): Bacteria > Acidobacteriota > Terriglobia > Bryobacterales > Bryobacteraceae > CADEFT01. Next base: position 71,939 of record JABAQT010000037.1, on the reverse strand, counting down.
CGAAGGAATATACCGGCGAGTGGCGGTGTGACAATCACCCGCGCTACAGCCCTGACGGCCGCCTGGTCACCATCGACTCGCCGCATCAGGGAGGGCGCCAGATCTACCTCATCGATATCTCGGGCATCGTGGGTTGAGCGTCTTGCCTACTGCCGGTTCCCCGCGCGCGGTTCTTCCCAGTCGAGATTGTCCAGGTCATAGGTGAACCCGGACACCGGAGCGGCGGACCCCGTCGCTTCCCGCAGCAGGCTCTCTTCAGTGATCTCCTCCGCCTCGGCCTTTTGCTTCGCCTCCCGTTTCTCTTTCTGCAGGGCAATGATCGAACCTAAGGGCGGAAACAGAAACGGCAGGAATAGCTGGAACGCGTTTCCGAGCAGCACCCACATCGACGGATTGTCGGCCGGGGCCGCCGCCGCGTCCGGATGGCGCGTAACCATGTGCGCGCAAAAATGCCCGGCGGAAACCGCCAGCACCACGAAGATCCGCGAGGCCTGCAACCGGTAGCTGAGAAAGCCGCCCGCCACGCCGAGCAGCGGCAGGGCCAGCAACCACGGCACGCCGAACACCTGGGCCATGCGCACCACCGCTCCGGCGGCGAGAGCTATTCCGAATCGTAGGGCAGTATCGATCACGCTGGCCTCAGTATGCCATGTGATCATTTCCTCAACGCTCAGGCGAATCGCTTAGAACACACAGGGTCTTCGTACGAGGCCCGTCCGTGGACCCGCCAAGACGCCCTCCCGCTTCCCCGGCGCTATTCTGAGATCAGGTGTCAGACCAACAACACGGAGACCGGGAGCGCACCAGGCAACTGGCGGCCTGGTTCCTCGGGCCCAAGGCCGAGAACGCCGACTGGGAAGAGAAAATGGTCCTCTACATCCTGCAGGACTACTTCCACTGGCGGCGGAACTACTTTCCATCCGACGAAATCCTGATCCCTCAAAACCTGCGCCGTGAATCGACAGTCTGGAACGACAGCCTGTTCCAGCAGATCACCGAAATGCTGGCTGGATTCCGGCGTCACTTTCCGTTCTATAGCCCGCGTTACATCGCGCACATGATCGCCGATCAGACGCTGCCGAGCATCCTCGGCTACTTCGCGGGCCTGCTCTACAACCCTAACAACGTGACCCCGGAAGCGGCCCCGGTGACCGCGCAATGGGAACTCGAGGTGGGCGCCGGCATTCTGCGCATGCTCGGCTACCGTCCTCCGCCGCATGACGTGGGCCCATCCGGCACGAAAGAGGAGTTCGGATGGGCGCATACCACCTCGGGCGGCACCGTGGCGAATCTCGAAGCATTGTGGCTCGCGCGCAATATCCGCTACTTTCCGCTCGCCGTGCGCGATATCGTGAAGCGCGAGCGAATTCCGCTCACGCTGCGTCTTCCCGGGGAGACGGAGGAGAGGCACGCGATCGACTCTCTCGATGAATCCGCCTGCCTCGGCATCAAACCGAACCAGGCTATCTATCTCTGCTCGCGCTTCATCGACGCCGTGCGGCATCACTACGGACTCAACCGCTCGGAAGGCTACGGAAAAGCCGGCGCGCTTCTCGCCGAAAGCGAATACAGCATTCCCCATCACGGCACGCGCGCCTGTTATCGCGCCCATCCGCCCGCCCTGTTTGTCGCCGGAACCCGCCATTACAGCCTTGGCAAGATCGCCGACCTCCTGGGTATCGGACGCGAGAACCTCATCCTGGTCGACGTGGATGCCATGTTCCGCGCCGATTGCCGCGATCTCGAGAAAAAAATTCACGCCGCGCTCGACGGCGGGATGTTCCCTCTCGGTGTCATCGCCGTGGCGGGCACGACAGAAGAAGGAGCCGTCGACCCCGTCCACCGCTTCGTGGAACTTCGCGAACGCTTCGAGCGCGAGAGGAGGCAAAGTTTCTGGCTCCATATCGATGCCGCGTGGGGAGGCTATCTTCGCGCCCTCTTCACGGGCGAGGATGCCTCCAAAACAAGTGTCAATGAATTTGTTTTCCGCAAACTCACCATCTCCCGCGGCCGCTATGAGAAGACCCTCGATCTGCGTTGGGGCTGCCTCGAGGTGAAGTCCTCATTCCTCGCCTTCCCTCAGGCGGAGTCCATCACCGTGGACCCTCACAAACTCGGCTACGTCCCCTATCCCTGCGGGGTCGTGGCCTTCAAGAACGATCTTGTGCGGCAGTTCCTGTCCGAGGAAGTTCCCTACATCTCGGACGCGACGCGCGAAGACGTCCAGGCGCATCATCACCATCCGCCCACCTCGTTGGGGCCACACATCCTCGAAGGCTCGAAGCCCGGAGCGGCCGTCGCCGCCTGCTGGCTCTCCCATCGCATGATTCCCCCGGACCGCTCAGGCCACGGAGAGATTCTCCGCGCGTCTCTGCTCACGGCGCGCGAACTCTACGAGCGGCTGGTGCATTGGGACATTGCCTGCCGCGTGAATGGCGAATCGCCCCGCTTCCGCTTCGTTCCCCTCACCGCGATGCCGCCCGATACGAACATCGTCTGCTTCATAGCCGTCGAGAATCCGCCCCAACCGCTCGCCCGCACCAATCAGCTCAACCGCTGGATCTACGACCGCTTCACCATCGACGCCGAAAACGGGCATGCGCAGTACAGCTATTCGCAGCCTTTCTTCCTTTCCCATACACACTTCCGTCCAACCAGCTATCCTTTGGGACCGATGGCGGAGCTTCTGAAGCGCGCCGGCATCCCCGCCGATGAGTACGGCAGCCAGGGCCTCTTCGTACTGCGCGCCACGCTCATGAGTCCCTATCATGTCCTCGCCGCCGAAACCGGCCACAAGCAGTCCCTCCTTGCGGAGTTCATGGAAGTGCTGTCGAATAAGGTAGTGGAAGGAATCCGGAATCTCGAAGGGAGTTCCACATGCTGCTGAACCGCCGCCAACTGCTCGCTTCCGCCGCCCTGCCCGCCCTTGCCGCCTCGAACATCCGCTTCGCCACCGGCGGCTACATCTGGCAGAGCGAGATCGAGGAGGGCATCCGCACCACCGCCCGCTTCGGTTTTCAGGGGATCGAACCCTTTCGCCAGCATATCCTCAAGTATCTCGACCGCCCGCTCGACCTGAAGAAGCAGTTGGACGCCGCGCGCCTTTCGATGGTCACCTGCTCGAACGGCGGCGGAATGATGGTGAATTTCATCGACCCGGCGCACACGGAACAAACCATCGAGGATCATGTCCGCTTCGCCCGCGATTTTATCGCCCCCTTCGGCTGCCGCCATTTCAAGATCAATCTCGGCCGCCGCCCGCCCGTTCCCACCAGCCCCGCGCAACTGAAAACAATGGCGGAGACACTGAACCGGCTGGGCAGGCAGACCGCGAAGCTCGGCCTGAAACTCGCTCCTCATCCCCATATCTGGTCCCCACTCGAACGCGAACCCGAATTGCGCGCGGTGATGGAATCGACCGATCCCGAATTGGTGTATCTGGTCGCCGATATGGCTCACCTGACCCTCGGCGGAATGGATGTCCTGAAGGTTCTCACGGACTACTATCCGCGCCTCGCGGGCATCCACTTCAAGGACACCGCCGCCAGCTACCGCGGCTACCGCGGCCCCACGCCCACTCAGGAGGAACACCGCAAGGTCAACCTCTACAAGAACCTCGGTACGGGCGGTGTCGATTTTCCCGCCGTCATGCGACTCCTCGAGAAGAACGGATACCATGGCTGGATCACGCTCGACTTCGATCCGCCGCGTCCCGGCGAAGGTTCCATCGAACAGAACCTCGAGATCAACCGGAAATACTTACGCGAGCGCCTCGCCGTCCGTATCTAGCAGCATCCAGCATCCGGCCTTCCCAAATGTTATATAATCCGCCCAGTCCACCGGCGCGCTCCCATCTCCGCTCCGGAATGGCTTATGGAGATTCTTATGACGAAACGACAGTTCCTTTCCGCCGGCATCGCCGGAGGTCTGGCCTTGGGAAAAGGCTCCGCTTTTGCGGAACAGGCGGAGGCCGCCGTGCGCAAAGCATCGGAAGCGAGAGGCAAGCGGCTACCCACCCGCAAGGCGAAAACCACGAAGATGTTCAAATGCCCGCCAGGATTCCCCAATGCCATCGCTTCCACCCCCGAGGGCCTGTGGATTGCCGAGCAAAAGCTCTCCGGCGCGCAGGCCGAAGCCTATCACATGGCTCAGCCGAAGTCCCTCGATGAGGCGGCCTGGCTGGTCGATTGGAACGGCAAGCTGCTGAAAACCGTGATGACGCCCTCACGGAACACCAGCGGGATGGCTGTCGGCGGCGGATATGTCTGGATGATTGCGAACGCGCCGCCCGAGGGCGTCTTCCAGGTGGACATGAACTCCCGCCTCGTCAGCCACCGCCAGATTCCACTCGGACCTCCGGATAACGGGGGCGGCAGCCACGGCGGCATGTGGCATGACAACAAGTTGTGGATCGTCGCGCTCCGCATTCGAGGCATCCTCCGTGTCGATCCCAAGACCTTCATCCCCGAGTACATGATCCCCTTCTACCAGGCCCCCGACCGCATGCGCTACCACGGCTGCGCCTGGGATAACGGCACGGTCTGGCAGGTTATCGGGAACGACAGCAAGCGCTACTCCGAAGGCCGCCCCGGCCTCGTCCGCTACGAGGCCGCCACGGGCAGAGTGCTCGAGGTCGTGGATTTCCTCCCCGGCTCCTCCGATCCGCACGGCCTCGCCATGCACGACGGCAAGCTGATCAGTTGCGATGCCGGCATCCACCCCGGCTGGCCGAACCTCGACAGTCCAACTTCCGGGTGGATCTTCCGCATCGACTTCGTCTGACCGAACCCGGCGCGCGGCAATACCCTGTCAAACGGGTGGAACGGTATAATTCATCTGTATATGGATGTCTACGAGGAACTGGTGCGCCTGCGCCGCTCCGGTCAGAAGTGCGCCATCGCTACCATCGTCCAGGTTAACGGCTCCATCCCCAGCTATGAAAGCGCCAAACTGCTCGTTCGCGAGGACGGCAGCATGGTGGGCACGATCGGCGGCGGTTGCGTCGAGGCCGAAGTCTGGAACGCGGCCCGCGAGGCCATGGAGACCGAGCGCTCCCATCACATGACGTTCAACCTCGGCCAGGATGCCGCCTATGACAACGGACTCATTTGCGGCGGCCAGCTCAATATCTTCATCGAGCCCGTGCTCCCACAGCCTTTCGCCTATATCTTCGGAGCGGGCCACATCTCGAAGAGCCTTTCGAAGATCGCCGATCTCGCCGGATTCGCCACCGTCATCGTAGACAACCGTGAGCAGTTCGCCAGCCGCGACCGCTTCCCCGAAGCCTTCTCCATCTTCGCCGAAGAGTACGAATCCGCATTTCCCAAACTCGAGATCAACGAAAGCTCCTACATTGTCATCGTCACGCGCGGCCACCGCGACGACATGCGCGTGCTCGGCTGGGCCGTCTCCACCCCGGCGCGCTACATCGCCATGATCGGAAGCCGCCGCAAGACCATCAACGTCATCAAGGAACTCGAAAAAGAGGGCATCCCCCGGTCCGCTTTCGAAAAGATTCACGCTCCCATGGGCTTCGACATCGGAGCCATCACCCCCGAGGAGATCGCCGTCTCCGTGGTCGCGGAAATGATCGCCGTGCGCCGCAATCCCGATTCCGACTGGCGCAAGGTCACCAAGTCTATCTTCATCAACGAAGCTTACCGGATCCGGTCGAAGTGAACTGCACAGGTGTGATCCTGGCCGCCGGCGCCTCCCGCCGCATGGGCCGGCCGAAAGCCCTGCTCCCCATTGGCGGCGAGACTTTCGTGGACCGCCTCACCCGTGTCTTTCAATCCTGCTGCGGGGAAGTGATTATCGTCCTCGGCCATCATGCCGCCGCTATTCGTCCTCGCATCGGAAGCGCCGCCAACGTTGCCATCAACCCCGACCCCTCACGCGGACAACTCAGCTCCCTGCAGTGCGCGCTGGCTCTCCTCCCGTCATCCGCGGATGCTTTTCTCTTTACTCCGGTCGATTGCCCCTCCATTCTCGAGTCCACCGTCGTGTCGCTCCTCGAAGCTCTCGCCGCCCATCCTAAGACGCTCCTTGCCATCCCCCGCTTTCAGGGCCGGCGTGGCCATCCGGCCGCCTGCCGCGCCTCCCTCGCCCCGGAATTCCTCTCCCTTCCCCCCACCGCACAGGCGCGCGAAGTAGTCCACCGCCACGCGGACCAAACCATCTATCTCGACACCACCGACCCCGGCGTCCTCGCCGACATCGACGACCCGCAAGCCTACAACCGCCTGGTGAGCCGGGCCTCCCTTCCATGAAGCGCCGTCTCTTCATCGCCGCGGCGCTGTTGCTCATCCTTGCCGCCGGCGTTCCTTTTCTTCGCGCCGACAGGTTCCGCGGCCGCATCCACACCGCCCTCGAACAGTCCCTTCACCGCAAAGTGGAGATCAACGGCGGAATCCATTTCAATCTCTGGCCCGGCCCCGGATTTTCCATCTCGAACGTCGTGATTCACGAAGACCCGGCCATCGGCATCGAGCCTTTTGCCTATGTCGCTTCGCTCGATGCCACCGTCAGCCTGCCGGCCATGCTGCAAGGCAGGTGGGAGATATCCGCAATCCTCCTCGATGAGCCCAATGTCAATCTCGTCAAACAGACCACGGGCTCATGGAATATCCGCCCCCTGCTCACCGGAGCCGCTCCCGGTCCCCATTTCCGCTTTCCCGGCATCCAGGTCCGCGGCGGCCGCATCAACCTCAAGTTCGGCGACACCAAGTCCGTCCTCTACTTCGCCAATGCCGACCTCGATATTGCCGCTGATAGTGAAACCGCCGTCCGTCTCCGCTTCTCGATGGATCCCGCCCGTACCGACCGGCCCGCGCAGAGCATCGGCACGCTGCTCGGCGGCGGCGTCTACCGCTGGTCGGAATCCCAGCCCGGCGAGGCCGATCTCGAACTCGACCTCGAGCGCAGCGCGCTCTCCGAAATCGTTACCCTCCTCGAGGGCCGGGGAGCGGGCATGCGCGGCTTTCTCGCCTCCCACGCCAGGGTCACCGGTCCGCTCTCCAATCTCAGGATCGAAGGCAGCATCCGCCTCGAGGACATCCAGCGCTGGGATCTCTTCCGCTCCGGCGCGGGAAGTTCCGCTCTGCGCTACCGCGGCAAACTCGATTTTCCGGCCGGTGAACTCGACCTCGAGACTCTTTCCGAATCGCCCGACGCGCCGTTCCGCCTGCGCGTACGCGGCCATTCGCTCCAGGACAACGCTTCCTGGGGCGCGCTGCTGCGCTTCGACAAACTTCCCGTCAGCGCCCTCACGGGCGTTTTCCAGTTCATGAACGTGACCTTGCCGAGCAGGGTGTCGCTCGAGGGAAACATCAGCGGCGTGCTCAGCTATTCGCCCGCCCATGGCTTGCAGGGCCTGCTCGAATTGCCCGAAGCTTCCGTCAACAGCGGCGGCATCGCTTTCCAACTGCGCGCGGCCCGCTTCGCCGTCGATGGAGAGCAGTTCCGCCTTCTCCCCGCCATTCTCGATCTCGGCAACGGGAAATCCGCCCAGGTCGAAGGCCGCTACAGCCCCTCGGCCCACTCGTTTTCCTGGCGCACGGGCAATACCCTGATGCCTGTCAAGGAACTGCTGGCCAACTCCAAACAGTTGCTTGGCGCCACCGTTCCCCTGCTCGACCAACTCGAGAAAGGTGATTGGCGCGGAACCCTCCAGTTTGAAAAGACAGGCGACGATCCGGCGCATTGGAGCGGGCAGTTCGCCATCCGCAATGCCCGCCTCGAGATCCCCGGCCTGGCCTCGCCCGTCGATGTCGAAGCCGCCGCCGGAACGATTGTTCGCAACCGCCTGCTGCTCGACTCCATCGCCGCGACAGCGGGCGAGGTCGCTTTCCAGGCGGCTTACCGCCAGGACCTTTCCGGCCCCCGGCCGAATCACTTCAAAGTCCACATCGAGGAAGTGGATGCGTCCGATCTCGAATCCCTGTTCCTCCCCACCTTGAAGCGAAGCGGCGGCTTTCTTCGTTCGCTCAGCTTTCGCGCCGCCGTCCCGCAATGGCTGCGCGACCGCCATCTCGAAGCCGATGTGACTGTCGACTCGCTCCTTTCCGCGGATAAATCGCTCGGCGGTCTTCACGGCTTACTCGTTTGGGATGGCCCCCAGGTGGATTTGACAAAGGCCAGGTGGTCAAATGAAGAATCCTCCGGAGCCGGCTCCATTCACCTCCGCCTTTCCCGCGCCGAACCCGAATACCGCATTACGGCCGAGTTCAGGAACCTGCCCTGGAAGGGGGGCGTCATCGATGCCGAGGGTAGGATGCGGACCAGCGGCACCGGCTTCGATCTGCTGCGCAATATGACTTCCACGGGCAGGTTCACCGGGCGTGAATTGACCTTCTCCGGGCAGGACGGCTTTGCCACCATTGGGGGCGCCTATGAACTCTCCGTTCCTCGCGGCGTACCTGTATTGAAACTCAGCGCGCTCGAGGCTTCGAGCGGGGACGAACTGTTCACCGGGCAGGGCGCTACTGAGAACGACGGTAAACTTTATGTGGATCTGGCTTCCGGCAGAAAGAAGCTGCGTATGGCCGGAACCCTTTGGCCATTCCAACTGGATGTACACAATTGATGGCTGAACCCTGGTATTCTAACTAGAACCACTTCCCCGAGGTGCTTATGCGACAACTCCGCTATTCGACCCGCAACGGCATCCAGGTTACGCGAACTGTCTCCAAGGTCCCCTTCAAACGCGGCCTCGGGAAACTGATGCGCGAATTGGACTCCCGCCGCGGCTTCTATTTTTCATCCGGTTACGAATACCCCGGACGTTACTCGCGTTGGGATATCGCCTCGCTTTGTCCTCCCCTCGAGATCACCGGAGCCGGGCGCGACATGGAATTCCGCCCCCTCAATCCGCGCGGACAGATGATCTGTGAAATGCTGCTGCCCGTCCTTGCGAACCATCCCCACTGGGAGACCTTCCACGCCTCCGGCGGGGCGCTTCACGGACGCCTCAAACCCCTCGATGGCCTCTTCCCCGAAGAACAGCGCAGCCGTCAGCCTTCTCCCTTCTCCATCATCCGCGCCCTCATGGAAGAGTTTGGCCACCCCGGCGACAGCCGTCTCGCGCTCGCGGGCGCTTTCGGCTACGACCTCCTGCTTCAGTTCGACCCCATTCAACTGAAACTGCCCCGCCACGACACGAAGATCCTTCATCTCTTCCTCTGCGACGACATCTATTTCATGGACCGCAAGAAGGAAGTTATCGAGCGCTATTCCTACGAGTTCGAGCGCGACAGCATCTCCACGCTCGGCCTTGCCCGCGATGGCGAACTCATCCCTCCCCCTACTCCCCGCGAGCCAAACGCCATCTCCTCGGACCATACCCCGGAAGAGTACATGGCGAATGTCGAGAGAGTGCGCGCCGGAATGAAACAGGGCGACTTCTACGAAGTGGTCCTCCGCCAGACCTTCCGCACCAACTATTCCGGCAGCCCCTCGAAGCTCTTCGAGCGCATCCAGCAGCTCAGCCCCAGCCCCTACGAGTTCTGCATCCAGTTCGGCGGCGAGCAACTGGTGGGCGCTTCTCCCGAGATGTTCGTCCGCGTCGAAGGCGCGCGTGTCGAAACCTGCCCCATCTCCGGCACCGCCCGCCGCACCGGAGACCCCATGGCCGACGCCGACGCCATCCGCGCCCTGCTCGATTCCACCAAGGAAGAGTCCGAACTCACCATGTGCACCGACGTGGACCGCAATGACAAGTCGCGCGTCTGCGAACCGGGTTCCGTCAACGTGATCGGGCGCCGCCTCATCGAATCCTACGCCGGCCTCTTTCATACGGTGGATCATGTCGAGGGCACGCTCGCCCCGGAATTCGATTCCCTTGACGCTTTCCTCACCCACATGTGGGCCGTCACCGTCATCGGCGCGCCCAAACGGGCGGCCGCCCAGGCCGTCGAAAACATCGAAAAGAACGCCCGCGGCTGGTATGGCGGAGCCGTCGGCATGATCTCGATGAACGGCGACATCAACACCGGCATCCTGATCCGCACCACCTACCTCCGCGACGGCATCGCCGAATACCCTGTCGGAGCCACCATCCTCTACGATTCCATCCCCGCGAACGAAGAGCGCGAAACGCGCCTCAAAGCCACCGGTTTCTTCCGCGCCCTCGAGCCGCCCGCCGCTCCTCCCGCCGCTCCCGTTCCCATCCCTTCCACGGAAGGCAAGGGTGTGAAGATGCTCCTCGTCGACAATGACGATTGCTTCATCCACACCCTCTCGAACTACGCCCGCCAGACGGGGGCGGAGGTGGTCACCTACCGCTCCGGCTTCCCGCTCGACATCATTCACCGCATCGCGCCGGGCCTCATCCTGATATCGCCCGGTCCCGGGCGCCCCTCCGATTTTGGAGTTCCCGCCCTTGTCCGCTTCGGCGCGCGACTCGGTGTTCCCATCTTCGGCGTCTGCCTCGGCTTGCAGGGCATTGTGGAAGCCTTCGGCGGCGAGCTCGGCGTGCTCGACTACCCCATGCACGGCAAGCCTTCCCTCATCACCCACACCCACAAAGGCGTGTTCGAAGGCCTTCCTGAAACTTTCCGCGTGGGCCGCTATCATTCGCTCTACGCCCTCCGGGACAAGCTGCCCTCCTGTCTCGAAATCACCGCCGAATCCGAAGATGGTGTCATCATGGGCGTCCGCCATCGCGAACTGCCCATCGAAGCCGTTCAGTTCCATCCCGAATCCATGCTCTCTCTCGAGGGCGGCTGCGGTCTCCAACTGATCGAGAACGTGGTCAAACTCTATGGCCGCGCCCGAGTCTGAAACCGTGCGCGTCTGGCCGAAAATTCTCATCGCCATCGCGGCGGCCGCCGTCTCCTTCGTCCTGTTCATCAACTACTGCGGCCTCGTCTACCAGTGCGGCTGCACCTGGCTCTGGGCCGGAGCCGCCGATCATTGCAACATCCACTCCGCCGGCCGCCACTGTCCCTGGTGCGCCCTGAGCCAGACCGGCCAGCATCTTGTCCTGCTGTCCATCATCATTCCCCAACTCGTTGTGTCCTTCTGGCCGGCCGCCTGGTTCTGGCCCAAACGGCTGTTCTTAACCCTCCTCGCCTTCCCCATTGCGGGTCTTATTCCAGCGATTACCTTAGGACTATGGACAGGGTACTGGAACTAATTAAGGTTGTGGGCTACGCCGTTTCCAGCGATACTGGGAGGTACTCGTATGGATCCCCTCGACATGCTCCTGCTCACCATCGTCCTCTGGATTGCCTGGAAACTCTCCGACGATTTCGACGGCGGGAAGCGCTCGAAACTCCCCATCGGCGGTTGACCGGCTCATCCTCATCCCACTCATGCCCCGGATTCTGATCATCGGGGGAGGATTGTCAGGCCTCGCGGCGGCCGCCGCGCTCGGCGGAGCCGGCTATGAAGTGGATCTCTACGAAAGCCGCCCCTTCCTCGGAGGACGCGCCACTTCCTACCCGGTTCCCGCTAGCGATTCCGGAGAACACATCGACAATTGCCAGCACATTCTGTTGCGCTGCTGCGTCAACCTGCTCGATTTCTACCGCCGTCTCGGCGTCGAAGATTCCATCCGGTTCCACCGCGATTTCTACTTCATCGAACCCGGCGGCCGTGTGTCCACGTTCAAAGCCGGCCTGCTGCCCGCCCCGCTTCACTTCACCGGATCCTTCCTCAAGCTGCGGTTTCTCTCACCGGCCGACAAGGTCGCCATCGGAAGAGCGCTGCTCGCCATTCGTTCGGAGCGCAACACGCGGCGCGACCTCGACTCCATCACCATGCTCGACTGGCTTCATGAGAAACGCCAGACGCCCCGCGCCATCGAACGCTTCTGGCGCCAGGTGCTGGTCAGCGCCGTCAACGAGGAGTTGGATCGCATGGCCGCCTTCCACGGCTTCCAGGTCTTCTGGCTTGGATTCCTTGCCCGCGGGAATACTTACGAGATGGGCGTCCCGCGCGTCCCGCTGGGCCATCTCTACGGAGACGAAGCCTGGAGCCGCCTGCCTTCCGTCCGCATTCACGAGCGCGCTCCAGTCGAACGTATCGCCTTCGGGAACGGCCAGGTCACCGGCGTGACGGCCGGCGGCGAAGTCCATACCGCCGACGCCTATCTTTCGGCTCTCCCCTTCGACCGGCTCGCCGCCCTCGCGCCGGAACTCCCGATCGAATGGAATGCCTTCACCCACTCACCCATCACCGGTATCCATCTCTGGTTTGATCGCTCCGTCACCAGCCTCCCCTACGGTTCTGTTCTCGACCGCACCATCCAGTGGTTCTTCAACAAGGATCAGGGCCGCTACCTCATGCTCGTGGTGAGCGCCTCCCGTGCCCTGACGGAGATGACGCGCAAGGATGTGATCGATCTTGCCGTCCGCGAGACCGCCGAGTTTCTGCCCGCTGTCCGCGAGGCCCGCCTCGTCAAAGCACACGTAGTCAAGGAGATGAAAGCAACTTTTTCGGCCTCCACCGGCCTCGAACCGAAACGTCCCGGCAACCTCACCCCCTACGGCAACTTCTTCCTCGCGGGCGATTGGACCCGGTCCGGGTGGCCCGCAACCATGGAAGGAGCCGTGCGCAGCGGGTATCTGGCCGCGGAAGCCATTACCAGCCGGCTCGGGGCGCCGGTGCGGATCCTGCTGCCGGACATCGCCTAAGGCATTTTCTGTTAATCGATTAACGTCCAGCCGGCGCTACCTCACTCTCCAACCAACATATACAGCCGCGACGGTATCCTTCTATCGCTTCATCCCGGCCTACACTCCATCAGGAGTGTTGTCATGAGCAATACGGCCACCGCCTTTGCCGCCGTTTTTTTCTGCCTCGCCACCCTGCCTGCCCTCCCGGCAAAATCCAAGGACAAAAAGAAGGATCCCGATGAGATCGGGAATCGCGATGTCGGGAAAGGCGTCAACTTCTACTCCATCGAAAAGGAAATCGCTCTCGGCAAACAGATGGCTCAGGAGGTCGAGCACGAAGCCAAGATAATCGACGATCCCATCGTCTCCGAGTACGTCAACCGCGTCGGCCAGAATCTCGTACGAAACTCGGACGCCAAAGTCCCCTTCACCATCAAGGTTCTCGATTCGGACGAGGTCAACGCCTTCGCCCTGCCCGGCGGATTCTTCTTCGTTAACAGCGGGCTCATCCTCAAGGCTGAATCCGAGGCGGAACTGGCCGGCGTGATGGCCCATGAAATCGCTCACGTCGCCGCCCGCCACGGAACCCGCCAGGCCACCAAGGGCGAGATTATCAACTACGCCAGCCTCCCGCTCATCTTCATGGGCGGCTGGACCGGCTATGCCATCCAGGGCATCGCCAGCGCCGCCATCCCTCTCGGGTTTCTCAAGTTCTCCCGCGGAGCCGAAGCCGAAGCCGATATGCTCGGCCTGCAGTACATGTATAAGACGGGTTACGATCCCACCGCTTTCGTCGACTTCTTCGAAAAACTCGAGTCACTCGAAAAAAGGAGACCGGGAACAATGTCCAAGGTGTTCTCGACTCATCCGCTGACCGGCGACCGCATCGCCGCCGCCCAGAAAAACATCCAGGAGAATCTCCCCGCGCGCCCCGAGTACGTGGTCACCACCTCCGGCTTCGACGACGTCAAGGCGCGCCTCGCCATGCTGCTGAACCGGCACAGGATCGATACGAAGGATGACAACAGGCCCAGACTCCGCCGCGCGCCCGGCGAAGGCGGAGCCAGCCCGGATTCGAACGGCAAGGACGCTGACCCGGATGAGCGTCCCACTCTGAAGCGCCGTCCGTAGCCCCCGCCGCCGAGCCGCAAACGGCGGTTCCGTGGGGCCGTTTTTCAGGTGCGGGCAGGATTCTATAATGCTCCTCACCCCGCTATCCTGAAGTCGCTATGCGTATAACCTATGCGGCCGTGGTTGCGCTTCTCTCCGTCTCCATTCCGCTCGTCGCGCAATCGGAAGATGTGCATCACCACAACTTTAGCGCGGGACTCGGTCCCGCCATCCCCAGTGGTTCCTCCAGCAACTACCTCGGAGCCGCTCCCATGTTCGCCCTTCGATACGGCTATCGCTTCAACCGTTTCCTGCAAGCTGATGCCGGCCTGCAACTCGCCTGGGGAGCCGCCAATAACCAGAACCCCGTGCTCACCGACCTCGGAACCGTGCAAGGCGGGGACCATGAGTACATGTTCCCCCTCGGCGGGCGCGTAATCTTCCCCACCTCCCTCGAGCGTGTCGAGGTGTCGGCCGGCGGCGGCGGCGTCTACCTTCACTATTCGGAGACCGCCCCCTCGAACCCCTACTACCAGGTAAACTGCTACAACTGCACCTCGCGCGGCGGATGGGGCGGCTACGGCCTCGCCAACGTCAGCTACTTCCTCGACAGCAATAAGACCTTCCGCCTCGGCACGACGTTCCAATACATCAGCGCCTCCACAAACGGGCAGGCCGTCGGCAATGTCGCCGCGCTCCACACCTCGGACCACTGGGCCAATCTGAGCTTCGAATTCGGCATCAGTTTCTAGCGCGGCCGCACGCGGCGTCAGAAGCCCTCGAGCAGGTGCCCCAGCTTTTCTTTCTTTGTTCTCAGATAATCCGCCGTGCTGGTTTGCGGAGGGACGATGCACGGCACACGCTCGATCACCTCGATCCCCGCCCTCTCGAGCGCCTCGATCTTATCCGGATTGTTTGACAGGAGGCGGACCTTCTCGAGACCCAGGTGGCGCAGAATCGCTCCCGGCAACTCGTAATTCCGCAGATCCGCGTCAAAACCCAGCGCCTCGTTCGCCTCCACCGTGTCCGCGCCCTGGTCCTGCAACGCATAGGCGCGCAGTTTGTTCATCAGTCCGATGCCCCGCCCTTCCTGCATCTCGTAAAGCAGGATACCCCGCCCCTCTTCGGCGATCATCTCGAGAGCCAGTTCGAGCTGCAGCCTGCAATCGCAGCGCAGGCTGTGGAATACGTCGCCCGTCAGACACTGCGAGTGAATCCGCACCAGAGGCGGCCCCCCTTGCGCCACGTCCCCCATCACCAGGACAGCCGCTTCCTCGACGTGGTCCCCGAAGGAGCCCTCGAAGCCATGGATCCGGAAACGTCCAAAACGTGACGGGAAATCGGCTTCGGCCATCTTTGCCAGCCTGATTCTTCCAATCTCTTGCCGGGATGCTGCACTCATGTAACGGACTGCGACAATCTATAGCGGGTTGCTGTCTTCCATTATAATGGGCGGACGGGCGGCCATGCCGGAACAATACCTGGTTATCCTGTTTGTGAAATTGGCGGTTTCGGCTTCCTTGGCCAGCATCCTCGCTCGCGCCGCCGCTGTCCAGCGCATGCTCCTGCAGGAGGAACGCACCCTTCGCCAGCGCCTGCTGCTCGCTCTCGCCTTCTCGGCCGTGTTCGGAGCGAGCGTCGCCACGCGCGTCGTCAGCCGCAACAGCTACCAGGCTGTCGACCTCGGCCTCGAAGGCAGTTTCCTGTGCGGAATCATCGGCGGCTACGTCACCGGACTTACCGGCGGCATTCTCATCTCCCTTCCCGCAATGCTTCGTGGAGAAGTGCTCACCATGCCGCTCTTCGCCGGCATCGGCGTCTTTGGCGGCCTCCTCCGCGACCTCGCCCCCGACAAGGAGGAGATCTGGCGCTTCTCCCCCCTCTTCGACATCGGCATCCTGCGCTCTTTCATCCGCCGCGGGGATTACCACCGCCCGCTCTTTCACCTCGCTTTTCTCGGCACCGTCCTGTTCGCCGAATTCCTGCGCCTCAATCTGCCCACATTGTTCGGCCCGCAGTTCCTCTTTGCGCTCTATCCCAACTGGAGCGAGCCTCACCCCCTGCTCGTGGTTGCCACCTACGGCACCACCGTGTTCGCCGTTACGCTCCCCCTCAAGGTCTGGAATAACACCCGCAATGAACGCAAACTCGAGGCTCAGCAGGCGCTGCTCGTCGAAGCCCGCCTTGCCGCCCTCACCCGCCAGATCAACCCTCACTTTCTCTTCAACACCCTCAACTCCGTTTCCACGCTCATTCGCCTCAATCCCGAACAGGCGCGGAAGATGATTCACAAGCTCTCGAACATCCTCCGCCGCCTGCTCCGCAAGCAGGAAAACCTCTCCCCGCTTCGCGAAGAGCTCTCTTTCATCGAGGACTACCTCGCCATCGAAATCGTCCGCTTCGGCGATAAGCTCCGCGTCCAGGAAGATGTGGATCCGCTCACGCTCGACAACCTCGTCCCCAGCATGCTCCTGCAGCCCCTGGTCGAGAACAGCATCAAGCACGGCCTTAGCAGTAAAGTGGATGGCGGGGTTATCCGCATCAGGAGCCAGCACCTCGGCGGACGCATCCTGCTATCGGTCGAGGATGACGGGGTTGGCATTGCCGGGGAGAAACTCGCTAATCTGTTTGAGCAAGGCATTGGTGTCAGCAACGTCAACGAAAGGCTTAAGGTTCTGTATGGCCACGATTTTCGCCTCTCCATCATCAGCCGCCCGGGCGAGGGCACTCGAACCGAGATCGAGATCCCTCAACTTCCCACGGCCCTCCGGGCGGTATCCTAGGTGAACGCGCTCATGCAGAACCTGCTGAAGCAGCAAACCATAACCTCGTCCATCGAGGACAGACTGCCCGTTACCATCGCCGCCCACACGCGGCGCGTCTACGACCGTCTCGCCTCCTTCTACCACTTCTCGACGATGTTCTTTCACTCGAAGGCTCACCAGTGCGCCCTCGAACAATCCGGCGTCCGCGACGGAATGCGCGTCCTCGAAGTGGCCACCGGAAGCGGTGAAATGTTTCACCGCCTGGTAAAGGCCAATCCGAAAGGGGCGACGCTCGGGCTTGACCTGTCCCCCAACATGGCCGCCCGTACCCAGCACCGCGCGAGCAAACGCTTTCCCGACGCCTTCGCCCGCTGCCAGGCCGTCGACGCCCGCTACCTCCCCTTTCGCGACGAAACCTTCGACGCCGTCATCTGCTGCTACCTGCTCGAACTGCTCAGCCAGGAAGATATCTCCCGCACCCTCTCCGAGGTCCGCCGCGTGCTGCGCCCGCACGCCACCGTTACGCTCGTCCTCATCGGCCAGAATACGGAAGTGTTCAACCGCCTGTACGATCTCGCCGGGAGCCTTGTTCCCGCGTTCTGGGGACGCCAGATTGAAGAGAAAATGACGGATTTTCTGGAGGAGCAGAACCTGCGGATACTGCACGACTGCGTGGTGCGCCAGACGTTTTATCCGTCCCGGGTGCTTACGGCGCGCAAGTAGCAGGCATTTGTTTTACAGGAAAATCCGGCGCGCCTACTCCGTGGCGCAATAGAGGCCCTCTCGCCTCCCGCCGATAACTCACCTGTATGTGCCGTTCCGCCACCCTCCTCTTCCTTGCCGCCCTCCCCGCTCTCCCTCAAGCCCTCCCCACTCTCTCTCTCACTCCTTCCACCCTCAGCTTCACCTACCAGACCGGCGCCGCCGCTCTTCCCGCCGCCCAGTCCATTCAAGTCAAGCGCAGCGGCTCGGGCGCCGCGCTCGATTTCACCACCTCCCTCGTGGGCGTCGCGCCCTGGCTGATCGTCACTCCCGTTACGGGAAAAACCGGCACTTCCATCAGTCTCCGCGTCAACCCCACCTCGTTGAACGCCGGCGCCTACTCCGCCATCCTCCAGGTGGATGCCACCGGCTCGGCCGGCCCCGTCACCGCCTCCATCACCCTCATTGTGAAGAACCCGCCCCCAACCATGACCGCCGCTCCGGCGTCGCTCGCCTTCGGATGGCAGACGGACTCCGCCACTCCGCCTGTCTCGCAGGCCATCTCCGTCTCCACCAATGGAGAGCCGCTCTCCTTCACCGCCACCGCGGCCGCCGCCTCCTGGCTAAACGTAACGCCCGCCGTCGGCGTGGTCCTCTCGGGGAGCCCGGTTACTCTTACCGTCTCGGTGGACACCACCGGCCTCGTCCCGGCCACCTACTCGAGCCGCATCACGCTCACCTCCCTCACGGCTGCGAACAAGACTGTCACCATTCCCGTCACGCTCACTGTTGATCCCGGAACCGCTGTCATCAGCTCCATCTGGCCATCCTCGGCGCCCATCGGATCGAACGACACCACAATCACCATTCGCGGGTCGCACCTGTTCAAAGGCTCGGTGGTGAAGGCCGGAGCCGCCGATCTCACCGCCACCTGGATCAGTACCGGCGCCATGCTCGCCGTCATTCCCAAGGCTATGCTGACCACCCAGGGCACCCTGTCGATTACGGTGCTCAATTCGCCCCGCCCCGCCTCCAACACCGCCACATTCACCGTCACTCCTCCCGGCCCCAGCATCCAGGGCATCGTGAATGCGGCCAGTTTCGCCGGGCTCAGCCCCAAACCGCGGTTGGCGCCCGGGGAGATCATCTCCATCTTCGGGTCCGCGCTCGGCCCCACCAACCCTATCGTAGCCACGCCGGTAAGCAACGCCTTCCCCACCAGTCTCGGGTCTCCGCCCGCTATCGTGGAATTTGAAGTAAGTTCTCTTTGGGTTTCCGCGCCCATCATCTTCGCCCAGGCCAATCAGATCAATTGTCAGGTTCCATTCAGCATCCCCACCGGCACTGACCTGCGAATGCGTGTCACCTACAATTCCCTCATCTCCTCGAACTTCCTCTACGACGGTGTCGCCGCCGATCCCGGCATCTTCACAGTCGACAGCTCCGGCCGCGGCCAGGCCGCCGCCCTGAACTACGACTCCAATACCGCCACCTACTCGCTCAATTCGGCCTCTAATCCGGTCCCCAAAGGCGGCGTCCTCGTCCTCTTCATCACCGGCGGCGGCGCCATCACTCCAGTTCCCAACCCCGATGGCCAGTTGACGCCGCTGACGCCTCTGCCGGCGCTTGACGGCGTCCCCTCGGTCACCATCGGAGGCGACGCCGCCACGGTCATCTCGGCCACCGCCGTCCCCGGCGCCCTCGGCGGACTCGCCCAACTGAATGTCTCCGTGCCCACTTCCCTCAGGGCGGGGAAGGACCATCTGCTCGTCGTCGTCATCGGCGGACATGCCTCACCGGTTACCGCCACCGTCGCCGTGAAGTGACGGCGCGTTACAATGACGCACGAAGGTACTTTTTATGAACCGTCGTGCTTTTCTCGCCGCCGCCTCTCTCCTTCCGCTGCCCGCCACGGCCGCCCGCCGTCTTCCCATCCGGAAGGCCGTGCTGCTCAGCATGCTGCCCTCTCATCTGAGTATCCGGGACCGGTTTCAACTCGCCAGGGACTGCGGGTTCGAGGAGATCGAACTTCCCACCACACCGGACCCCGCCGCCGCGGCGGAGATGCGCAAGGCTTCTGAAACCACCGGGCTTCGCATTCATTCGGTAATGAACAGCGATCATTGGCGCTACCCTCTTTCAAGCGCCGACCCGGAAGTGGTCCGCAAGTGCGTCGCCGGCATGGAGACCAGCCTGCGCAACGCGCATGACTGGGGAGCCGATACCGTCCTTCTGGTTCCCGCCGTCGTCAATCCGCAAACACGCTATGGCGAAGCCTGGCAGCGCTCCCAGGAGCGCATCCGCCGCATGATCCCCATGGCCGAAAAGTTGAAGGTTATTATCGCCGTCGAGGAGGTATGGAACAAGTTCCTCCTGAGCCCCCTCGAATTCGCCCGCTACATCGACGATTTTCAAAGCCCCTGGGTGCGCGCTTATTTCGATGTCGGCAACGTCGTCCTCTACGGCTACCCGCAGGATTGGATCCGCACGCTCGGCAAGCGCATCGTCAAGCTCCATTTCAAGGATTTCAAGTTCGCCAAACGTGTCGCTGAGTTCGTGAATCTCCGCGACGGCGAGATTGACTGGATCGAGGTCCACAACGCACTCTCCGGGATCGGCTACAAGGGATCCGCCACCGTGGAACTCGCCTCCGGGGATGCCGCCTATCTCAAGGACGTCAGCCGCCGCGTCGACCTTATCCTCGAAGGCGCCTGACCGCTCTGCGCCCGGCAATGCGGAATTTTCTGGCCGGTATCCTCGGGGGACTGCTTCTCGTCCTGCTCGTGTGCGTCTCGAGCCTCTGGCTCATCCCCTGGTGGCTGGAACGCCCTCCTTCCGTGGCCAGGGGCACAACGCTCGTTCTTCGACTATCCGGAACCATTCACGAACAGGAGCCTCCGGCTCTGTACCCCTTCGCTGAACGGCCCTGGACCACGCTTCGCCTCTGGGAAACGGTTGGAAAGGCCGCCGCCGACCCGCGCATCGCGGCCCTCCTACTATTCCCGGAAGGACCGGCCGCCGGCTGGGCTCAACTCGCCGAAATCCGCAATTCCCTGCTTCTGTTCCGCAAGACGGGCAAGCCCGTGGCTGCCTACTTGCGCAACGCCACGGCACGCGATTATTACCTCGCCACGGCGGCCGGCAAACTGGCCGCTTCTCCCGGCGGCATGGTGGACCTCAAGGGACTTCGCGCCGAACTCACCTACGGCCGCCTGGCCCTCGACAAACTCGGGATTCTCCCCGAGTTTGAAAGCATCGGCCGTTACAAGGACGGCCCAGACATTCTTACCCGCTCTTCGAGCACGTCCGAGACCCGGCAGGTCATCAACAATCTTCTCGATTCACGGATCGCGTCCCTCATCGCGGCAATCTCGCAAAGCCGCAACCGCACCCCTCAGCAAGTCCGCCAACTGCTCGATGAAGGCCCGTTCCTTTCCGCCGCCGCCCTTTCTTCCGGCCTCATCGACACCGCCCAATACGAGGATCAAACCCGGTCGGAACTCGCCGCCGCGCTCCACCAGCAGGAACTCACCACACTCTCCGCCGCCGACTACCAGCGTGTTCGCGCCCCGGCGCCCGGACTCGGCGGAAAGCAGAAGATCGCCTTCATCGCCGCCGAGGGAGATATCCTCCGCTCTCCCATCCCTTTCATCGATGAACAGGTCCTCGATCCCGAATCCTTCGCCGCCACCCTGAAACAGGCGCGCGAGGACGATTCCATTAAAGCCGTCATCCTGCGCATCGACTCCCCCGGAGGCGACGCGATTGCCTCCGATGAAATGGCGAGGGAAGTGCAAAGACTCGCCGCCGCGAAACCTGTCATAGTCTCCATGTCCAGTGTCGCGGCGAGCGGCGGCTATGCTCTCGCCATGGGAGCCCCCACGGTGATCGCTTACCCGGAGACCATCACCGGCTCCATCGGCGTCTTCTTTGGCAAGCTCACGCTCACCGGCCTCTATGACAAACTCGGAATTCGCAAGGAGATTTATACCCGCGGCCGTTTCGCCGCCATTGATTCCGATGCGCAACCGCTCAGCGCCGAGGGCCGCCGTAAGCTCCGCCAATCACTCGAAGCCATGTACGCGGACTTTGTCCGCCATGTGGCCGCTTCGCGAAAAAAGAAGTATGACGAGATCGACCGTATTGCCCAGGGGCGCGTCTGGCTCGGTTCGGAAGCGAAGGACAACGGACTCGTCGATGATCTTGGTGGAATTCAACGCGCCATCGATCTTGCCAGGGAGCGTGCCTCGATTCCTGCACGGGAGCGGATCCGGCTGGTCGTTCTTCCTCCCCCTCCGGACTTACGTCATTCCCTCGAACAGAGGCTTGCGCCGTTCCTCCGCTCGACGCCGCTCCTGCGTCTCCACTCCGTGGCCTGGAAACGGCTTTCTTTCGGACTCGACGTGAATTGACCTCAGTCGGCAAAGGCGTATGCCGAATGAATTCCATTCGATTGCAGCACCACCGCCATCTTCTCGAGCGCGGACTTGTGAATTTGCGAGACCCGGCTCTCATTGATGCCCAGCAAACCGCCGATCTCCTTCATCGTCAGTTCGTTGGTGTAGTAGAGCAGGACCACCTTCTGGTACCGCTCCGGCAGCGACTTCATCGCGTCCGCGAGCACCGATCGCAACTGCTGGTGGGCGCACATCCGGTCAGGCTGCGTCTCCGGCTTGGACGGGAAATCCGGCGCCGGCAGATCATCCTGGTCATTGGCCCGCGAACTGGCCGATACCAGCCCCACGCTGCGTAAGTCCAGCATCATCTGCCGCCACCGCTCCACTTCCACGCCCAGTTTCTCGGCCACTTCCGACTCCGTCGGATTGCGCTGCAGCGCCGCCGCCAGGTCCCGTGTCGCCGCCTCCACCTGCTTATGCCGCCGCCTCAGGTCGCGCGACGCCCAGTCCAACTGCCGCAGGCTGTCGAGTATCGCCCCCTTGATCCGGTGCTTGGCGTAGCTTGAGAACACCACCTTCTTGTCGGGGTTGTACTTGCTTGCGGCGTCGAACAGCCCCAGAATTCCCGCATGAACCAGGTCATCCAAGTCCACGTGCACGGGCAGATTTTCGTGCACCCGAACCGCGATCGCTTTCACTAATGGCAAGTGCTCCAATACCACGCGGTCTCGTTTCGAAGCCCGCGTGACTGGATTCTGTACGGTGTTCGTACCGCGCATGTCTTGAAT
Source organism: Bryobacteraceae bacterium (assembly GCA_019187195.1). Lineage (GTDB taxonomy): Bacteria > Acidobacteriota > Terriglobia > Bryobacterales > Bryobacteraceae > CADEFT01. Next base: position 49,560 of record JABAQT010000037.1, on the reverse strand, counting down.
TTTCGCTTTCGCTGTGCCCATTTCCTCGAGTCTCTCCCTTTCCGCTCTGGCTATCTCTTCCTCGAACCGGCGGCGTTTTTTTCGGTGCAACCAACCGTTACGCCCGCCCATGGATGCAATCCGTGCGCCAAGCGCTCACAGAGTCATCCTCCAGTCCTCCAGCCTGCCGCGTCACCCAACGCCAACACCGTGCTGCACCAGTGTTTAGTCCGCGTCCCGGATTGTTCTCAAAATCGCGCACAAGCCGTCTCCGCTCGCTGATTTCTCTCCGCAAAAACCAAAATGAAATCAGAAAGCCGAATCAGCGTTTCAGAGTGGAACGTTCCGTCCCAAAATGAAACTCGCTTATTCGTCTGTAGTTTCTTGAATAAGCTTATCGGAGGGAAGGGAACTTGAACTAGAGGGAAATCGACCGGAAATGGCTGATTCGAGATTTGCGTTTGCCCTATTCCCCCCTCCCCGTATTGGGGGGTGGAATCGGCCGCTACCGTCTAGTCCTTTCGATTATCCCCATCCCCTTCCGCCTCCTGCTTCCGCTTCAGATGCACAATGTACGTCTTCGCCGCGAACCCGACCAGCACTACCAAAGTCACCATCCGGATGGCCCCCTCCAGCGTCGCCAGCGACAGCACCCCCAGCACCCCATACAGGCTCATCGCTACCCTCAATCGTCTACCCTCCGAATCGTGGTCCATGACATGACATTTTCGCAACACTGGCCGCAACATTCAGTGCGTTCCCGAGTTTGCAGAATCAGGAGGCTGAAAAACAATGATGAACCTAATCAAAACCGTCAGCTTGACAGCAATTCTCGGAGCCACTCTCTACGCCGCCGGCCCCATCGCCACCCGCGGCGTCAACCAGCAACAGAGAATCCGGCAAGGCGTCCATTCCGGTCAACTCACCCCGCTTGAAACCGCCCGTCTCCAGGCCCGTGAGCGTGCCCTGCATCGCGAGATCACTCACGACCGCATCACCGGCAACGGCCTGTCCCCGCGCGAGCGGCGCTCGATCAACCGCCAGCGGAACGCCCTCAGCCATCAGATCTACCGGCAGAAACACGACGCCCAGGTTCGGCCGTAATGGCCGGCCGCTTGCCGCGGTCTGTTCACTAATTCGCTGTTTTCGAGAAGAAAGAGGAGAAGAGTCCGGACAGCGCGGATGTTTTTCTGGCCGCCTGTCCGGCGCCCTTCGCGCGGGGACACAAGGCGTCTCCAAGATGCGTCAGGCTTTTTCCGAAATTGCTGTTCGAGGCCACCGGCTTGCCTTCGATCAGCGCCCGGTGAATGGATTCGTTATCGCCCGGCAGCACATGATACACGTCGCAGTGTAGCGCCGTCTCGATCACCTCGCGGCCCAACCCGAATTCCTTGTTGTACCGGTTCACCACAAGCCGGATCTTTGACCGGTTCACACGGTTCGCCTCGAGATAGTCCATTGCCCGCTGAGCGGCCTGGAGCGAGGGCAGCTCGTTTGTCGTGACCAGCAATACCTCATCGCTGCTCCGCGCCAGTGTCAGGTTCCAATCACCGAATACGCTGGCGGCGTCGAAAACCACCACATCGTAGTAGCCCCGCGCAAACTCCACGATCGTTGAAGCGTCGCGCAATTCGTGCAATCCCTCATCCACCTGTTCCGGCGACAACAGGACGTCGAGCCCCACATGCTGCGTCACGATTCCCTTCCAGACGTCTTCATCCAGCGACGACGAACGGTTCAGCGCGTCCAGAAAGCTGTACTTCGACTTCGTCTTCAACAGGAAGGACAGCGTGCCCGTCAGCGGATCCAGGTCGGCAAGCAGGATCTTCTTGTGACCCACCCGTTTGTAATGCTGGGCCAGATTCGCCGCAATCGTCGTCGCCCCGCACGCTCCTTTTGCCGGAAATACGGTGATTACCTTCCCCTGTTTTTCCGGTCCGCTGTCGATTCGCTGCAGCAACGCGATCCGCTCCACCGCATGATCGAATTGCTCCGGATCGAACGGCCGCACCAGAAACTCCACCGCCCCCTGCCGCATCGCCCGCATGATCGTGTCCGGGTTCTTGTAGGCGAGCAGAACGACGATCTTCACCACGGGTTGGACAGCGAGCAGCTCTCCAATCAATGCCAGCGCCCTTTCCGCATCCGAGATCAGGTCGAGAAAACAGAGATTGGGCCCTTGCGAGCCTCCCAGTTCGGCGAGCGTCTGCCGCGCCGGGTAGGACTGCATTTCAAACACCGGCGTCTTTGGCAAGTGATGGGCCAGAATCGGTGACAGTTCGCCTGCGATTGTCTTGTTTGGAGTGATGAGGAGTGCTTTCCAGCTTCCCGATAAGGCGTCTATGTCGGATCGAGCCATGAGTTACAATCTCTAAACCTATCCCCTCGATCGGACGTTCCCACCAAAAACATGAGAGCGGTTCCCCTTAACTCTCACTAAGATTGAGAGACCCGCTTCCGATAAGTGTCGCCAGGGAGGAGTCAAAGTTACCGTAATGTCAGAACCGATCACCGTGGGTGTTTGCGAAACCCAGCCGGTCACCGCCGAAGGCCTCGCGTCCATCCTGCTTCAACACGCCGGTTTCCGCTTCACCGGCTCCGTTTCCTCGCTTTCCGAAGCAGCCGCCTTCCTGGAACGCACCCGCCCGCGCGTCTTTGTTGTCGATAAGTCCTTTGGAGTCCAGGCGGTCCTCGAATGGGTCGCCGAACACCGTTCTCGCGGGCAAGGGACCGCCATTGTCGTCTGGGGCCTCTCCATCTCCGAGGCCGAGGCGCTCCGCTTTCTCCAAATCGGAGCAAAGGGAATCATTCGCAAGACAGCCCCTTCGCGCGTTCTCATCTCCTGCCTGCAGGCCGCCGCAAGCGGTTCAAGCTGGATGGAGGACAGCCTCTTCCGCGAGTCCACCAGGCAGGACAAGTACCACCGCTCCGACCTTACCCCCCGCGAACACCAGGTAATGGAGCTCGTCGAACAGGGCTACAAGAACAAGGAAATCGCCCGCCAACTCGGAATTCGCCCCGGCACGGTGAAGATACATCTCAAGCATATCTTCGAAAAAACCGGCGTCCGCGGCCGATATGGCCTCGCCCTTAGCGGAATGAAGGACAAGGGGTTGCTGGCTCTTCCTTAAGCGCCGTCCGTTCCGGCTGTCACGCCCCGGCCCCATGTTATGCTGGGGCGTGTTGCCTCCCTGCCGCCTCTTCCTGCTCCTTCTCGTCCCCCCATCTCTCACCGCCCAGTCCCCATCCCTTCTCGATATCCTCCAACAGGAACTCAACCGTAACTTCACCGCTCTGAAATCGGCCGACCCCGCTCCCTATTTCCTCGCCTACGAAGCTGTCGACCAGCAGGCGGCCTCGGTTACGGCAACATTCGGAGCCCTGGTTCGCTCCTCCTCTTCCGGTTCCCGTTCCCTCGACGTCACCCTTCGCCTCGGTTCGCCGCAATTTGACAACTATCACCGCATGCGCGGTGACCGCGCTCAATTCACCGCCGGCGTTCAACTCCCCATCGAAACCAACGCCAATGCCATCCGCCGCCGCGCATGGCTGGAGACGGACCGCATCTATCGCCTCGCCAGCCAGCGTCTCATCCGCCTCAAAGCGAACGCCCAGGTCAAGGCTAATGAAGAGGATGATTCGGGCGATTTTTCCATCGAGGAGCCGCAGGTTCACGAGTCGCCGGCCGTCCGGTTCACTTTCGACGCCGGCGGCTGGGCGGCCCGTGTGCGGAAGTGGTCCGGCGAATTCAACAAGTACCGCGGCATTCTCGCCTCGAACGTGACCGTGGTGGCGGACGCGCAGACAAAGTATCTGGTCAACTCCGAGGGCACGCGTCTCCGCCACGGCCGCTCTTTCGCCCGCATCCTCATTACCGCCCAGGGCAAGGCCGGTGATGGCATGGATCTGGTGGCAACCGATACCTTCGAGGCCGAAACGCCGGCCCGGCTTCCGAACGAGAGCACCATCGCGGCCGCCGTCGTCAAGGTGGCAAACCACCTCACGGGCCTCATGGCGGCTCCGCCCGTCGATCCCTTCGTCGGCCCGGCCATCCTCAGCGGTTCGGCTGCCGGCGTCTTCTTCCATGAAATCTTCGGCCATCGCGTCGAGGGACACCGCCAGAAGGATGAGAACGAGGGGCAGACTTTCACGAAAAGCCTGGGCAAACCAGTCCTCCCCAGCTTCCTCTCCGTCACTTTCGACCCGACCCTTCGATCCGCCGGTGGCGTTGATCTCAACGGCTGGTACGATTACGACGATGAAGGCGTCAAGGCCCGTCCGGTTCGCGCCGTCGAGAACGGCATTCTCAAGACTTTCCTCATGTCCCGGTCGCCCATTCGAGGGTTTCCCAGGTCAAATGGCCATGGCCGCCGCCAGCCGGGAGCCGAGATCGTTTCCCGCCAGTCCAACCTCATCGTCGAGTCCACCCGGGCTGTCTCGAGCGAAAAGCTGCGCACCATGCTGATTGCCGAAATCAAGAGCCAGGGTAAACCATATGGCCTATATTTTGAGCAGGTTACGGGAGGGTTTACGACTACCGCCCGCCAGGGACTGCAGGCCTTCACCGTCATCCCCCTCCTGGTCTACCGCGTCTATCCCGATGGCCGCCCCGACGAACTCGTCCGCGGCGTCAGTATTGTCGGCACGCCCCTGGCCAGCTTCTCCAAGATCGTTGCCACTTCGGACAAACCCGAAGTCTTCAATGGAATTTGCGGAGCCGAATCCGGCAATGTTCCTGTTTCCGCCGTCTCTCCCGCTCTGCTGGTCACGGAAATAGAGATTCAACGAAAGCCGGCCGGCCTCGATTCTCCGCCCGCCCTTCCCCGGCCTACACCTTCCGGAGGCGGGTTCTGATGCGATTCCTGCTTCTCTGCTTGCTGGCGCTCCCGCCGCTCCACGCCCAACCCGCTGACAAAGACATAGTGCTCAAGGCCATGCGCGACGAACTGGCGCGCGGCCGCTCGCTTCGCGTCATCGGAGACCCACCCTACTTCATCGAATACACGTTGGACGATGCCAGCATGTACGGGGCCAGCGCCATCCTTGGGGCTCTCGTCCAGGAGCGAGTAGACCGCATCCGCAACCCGCGCGTCCGTATCCGCGTGGGCGATAGGAAGCTCGATAACTCCAACCACATCTACAGCGACGTCTATCGCGGCTCCCGCTACGATCCCGGCCAGTTTCCCATTGATGACAACTATGACGTCCTGCGCACCGGCTTCTGGCTGGCCACCGACCGGAACTACAAACAGGCTCTTGAAGCTCTGGCACGCAAGCGCGCGTCCCTCAAAAACGTCACGGAAACGGACCAGCTTCCCGACTTCAGCCCCGCCCCCCCGGTGACCCTCGTCCTTCCCGTCGCCCGCGCAACCGTGGATGCCCCTTTGTGGCGTAAGCGCGTCAAGGATCTCTCCGCCATCTTCGCCTCCTATCCGGCGATTTTGACTTCCGAAGCCGAGGTGGGCATCTCGCAAACCATCTCCTATCTGGCCAACAACGAAGGCTCGGAGATTCGCGTGCCCGACAACCTGGGAACCATCCGCATCAAAGCCTCCGCGCTGGCTCCGGATGGGAGCACCGTGCGTGACCACGCCATGTTCTTCTCGATCGATCCCGGTAGGCTCCCGCGCGATGAAGATCTGAAGAAGGCCACCGTCGCCGTTGCCCAAAACGTCACCGCCATGGTCTCCGCTCCCGTTCTCGAAAGTTACTCCGGACCAATATTGTTTGAAGGAACCGCCGGCGCCCAGTTGCTCGCCGAACTGCTGGTACGCAACTTCTCCTATTTCCGCCGTCCGGTGACCGACCCCGACCGCCCCCTCAACCTCCCCTCCGGCGAGCTCGAAGGCCGCCTCGGTTCCCGAATTCTCCCGGATTGGTTCGATATCCTCGACGACCCGACCCAAAAGGAGTGGCGCGGCATTCCCCTTCAGGGGACCTACCTCGTGGATATGGAAGGAGTTGTTCCGAAGCCCGTGCAGTTGGTCGAAAAGGGTGTTTTGAAAGCCTACTACACGACCCGCCAGCCAATCGAGGGCTTCCCCACTTCTAACGGCCATGCCAGGCTTCCGGGATTTCTCGGCAACAACACCGCCCTCGCCGGCAACGTCTTCGTCAAAGCCACCCAAACCAGTTCCGCCGCCCAACTCAAAACCCGAATTCTCGAACTGGGTAAACAGAGACACAAGCCCTTTGTCATCGTTGTCCGCAAGCTGGACTTCCCGTCCAGCGCGAGCATCGAAGAGTTGCGAAGACTCGGAGGCGGGCGTCAGGGCCAAACCATCAGCGTTCCATTACTCGTGTACAAACTCTTTCCGGATGGGCGGGAGGAACTGGTCCGCGGGGTCCGTTTCCGTGGGCTCGATACCCGCGCTCTCAAGGACATCCTCGCGGCGTCGGATGAACTCTTCGCCTTTCACTACCTGGAAAACCGCGCTCCCTTTGCGCACATGGACGCCGGCGGCTATGTCGCCGGGACAACGGTGGTTGCCCCGGAACTCCTGTTCGAGGATGTGGAACTCGAGAAGATCCCCGGCGAACTTCCCAAGCTTCCGCTCGTGCCGGCCCCGCCATTGATCAATTGAGGTTCGGGGGAGTCATCGGAATGGGAATTCTCGGACGCACTCTCTTCAAGGAGATCACCACCGGGGCGCTCCTCGGAGCCGTCCTGTTTACCTTCATCCTCTTTCTCCAGCGCCTCGGCCGGTTGTTTGAACAACTTGTCACCAGCACGGCCACGGCGCAGCAGATCGGGGGCTTGTTCCTCCTGATCCTCCCGCAAACCCTCGTATTTACGATACCAATAGGAGTTCTGGTTGGCATCCTCATTGCCATCGGGCGGATGTCCAGTGACGGCGAAATTATCGCCATTCGTTCCGCCGGCGTCCCCAGCCGCCGCCTCCTCATCCCCGTATCCCTGTTCGCCATCCTTGGAATGACTCTGGCGGCCTTCACCTCCTGCCTGCTCACACCCTGGGCAAAGAGGGAAACCATCAATATTCTCAACACAATGGCCGCCGGACAGTTGACCGCGGAGATTCAGCCCCGAATCTTCGAGGAGGAGTTTCCCAACCGCATCCTCTACGTCGAAGACGTGAGCACGGGGCCCCCATTCCGCTGGCGTCACGTCTTTATGGCCGACCTGCGGCCGCCCGCCGAAAGGGACGGGGCCGGCGATCGCGGGGATGACCCCCGGATTACCCTCGCCCGCCAGGCCATTGCCGTTCCCGACCTTGCCCACAACCGTATCCAGCTCTCTCTCATCGACGGTAGTAGTTTCGAAGTCGCCAAGGACATCACCCAATACTACGCCACTTCCTTTCCGAAAGGCCAACAGGCCTTGGACGCCCCTGAGCGCAAGGAAGTCCGCGCCATGGACTTCGGCGAGTTGGACATGCGGCCCCTTTATCAGCAAATAGATACAAATGTGGAAGCCGCGATCGAGTTTCACCGCCGCCTTGCTCTTCCGGCCGGATGTATCGTCCTTGCCATGGTCGCTCTCCCCCTGGGCGTCTCTTCCCGCAAGGGCGGCAAGTCCGCCGCCTTCGTTCTCACGGTTGCCTTGGCGTTCCTCTACTACATGGGTCTGATAAGCATCATCGGGTTGGCTCGCCAGAAATCCCTGCCGGCCGGATTCGCCGTCTGGCTTCCCAACATGTCCTTTTTCCTGCTCGGCGCGGTGATGATCACCAGATTGGAACGCCCGGGCGACAAGGACTTAGGTGGTGTGGTTTGGGACAGGATGGCGCGCCTCTGGGCATCGCTGCGCACCCCGTTTGCCGCGAAGGAAGAGGGCATGGTGCGCGGCTTTCGTCTCCCGCTCCTGCCGCAACTCATAGATACCTATGTTCTCTCTTCCTTCCTCTACTACTTCGCCGTGCTCCTCTTCAGCTTCGTGGCAATGACGCACGTCTTCAACTTCTTCGAGTTGCTGAGCGACATCATAAAGCACCACATCCCGATGTCGAGGGTTGCGACCTACCACCTTTTCCTGACGCCGAAACTGATCTATGATTTCGCGCCCATGAGTATCCTCGTGGCCGTGCTCGTCACCTTCGGACTACTCTCCAAGTCCAATGAGATCACCGCCATGAAAGCCTGCGGCGTGAGCGCCTATCGCCTCGCCGTTCCCATTCTTGCCGCCGGAGCCGTCTTCAGCGGCGCACTCTTCGCCTTCGACTACTACATCGTTCCCGAAGCGAACCTCATCCAGGACGCCATCCGTAACGAGATCAAGGGCCGCCCCGTTCAGACCTATCTTCGTCCGGACCGCAAGTGGATCCTCGGCCGCGGACCGTGGATCTACTACTACAAGCACTTCGATCCCGGTTCCGATGTCATGGTGGGTGTCAGCGTGTATGTCTATGATAAGCCGTCGTTTCAACTCAGACGCCATATCTTTGCCGAAAGCGCCCGCTGGGAGCCTTCGATCAGGCATTGGGTTTTCCAGAATGGCTGGATGAGAGAGTTCGCCGGAATACGCGTCACCCGTTTCGATAACTTCCAGGGCAAGACCGCAACTTTCCCCGAACTCGATGAACCCCCGAACTACTTCTTCCGCGAATTAAAGCAGGACAAGCAGATGAACTATCATCAGCTTTACTCCTACATCCGGGAGCTTCAGCAAAGCGGGTTCGATACCATTCGACTACAGGTGCAGTATGAAAAGAAGTTCTCCGTCCCGCTCTTCGCTCTCATCATGGCCTTGATCGCCATTCCCTTCGCCTTCTTTTCCGGAAATCGCGGAGCCATGGCGCCCGTCGGAATCAGTCTCGGCATCGCTATCTGCTATGGAGCCTTGAGTCAACTGTTTGAACAGATGGGCAATGTCGGCCAACTTCCCGCTCAACTCGCCGCCTGGAGTCCGGATGTTCTTTTTTCCCTTGCCGGAACTTACTTCCTGATGAGGGTCCGCACCTGACGCTGTCTAACCCTGGCTGACCGTGGAACGCTGAATCTGCACCAGTGGCCCCTTTGCCTCCTGCGCGGGAGCAAGAACCTGCGGATCCCGCCAGAAATCCATGTACCCGGTTTGATGGGCGCAGCTTACGGTGCAGTACGGGGCGCAACCCTTCTGGGTAAGATACTCCCGCCGGATATCCTCGACAGTGTACTCCTCGATCGGCTTTCCGGGATACCCCCGCTGCTGGGAGCAATAATGCACCAGTCCGTCTTCGCAAACGTACAGATAGCGCGCCCCCGCGCGGCACCTCCAGTCGTTCGGACGTCCGTCGGCGATCGCATCCTGAAAGTCGTTAAGGCGGGAATACCCCTTCTTCTCCATCGCCTTCATTGCGCGGTATACTTCGCGTTCCCGGTCCCGCAGCGGACGCAACTGCCCGTCTCCGTCATGAATGATGCCGACGGTCGATGTGAACCCGAATTCGAGGGCGCGTTTGCCGACGGTGAGAGCATCCTCCGGATTACGAATTCCACCGCCTACTACGGAATTAATATTTACGTGGAACTCCGCATACTCCGATAGCCATCGAAGGCGCTGGTCCAGCGTCTTCAGGCTCTTCTTCGAGACCTCGTCCGGCTTCACATTGTCGATACTGATCTGCATGTGATCCAATCCGGCCTGGTTCAGCCTCTCGATCCGTTCCACATTCAACAGGTAGCCGTTCGTGATCAGGCCCGCGATGATCCCGCGCTGGCGCATCCTCGCGATAATGTCGTCCAACTCCGGATGAAGCAGTGGCTCGCCGCCGCTCAGCGTCACGGCGGTTGTTCCGAGATTCGCCAACAAATCCACCCGGCGCAGCATGGTCGCAATCGGGACCGGCTTCGAGTAGTTATCGTATTCGTTGCAGTAGCCGCAGTCCAGGTTACAGCGGCGGATGGGAATCAGGTGGGCGAGAACCGGATGGCTGGTGGAAATCAACCCCTTGGCAATCATCCGCAGCTCGCGCATCCGGCGGAACGCCGCCTTCCATCTCCGCCGGACTCTGGGGGCCTTTGAATTCATGGGAATGCAACACTCATTCAAGCACAAAGCAACTACGCTGAACAGTGCTCACGCCCCGAATGCCCGATTTCTCCCGCTGAAAGGCGATATTAGGGCTTTTTCGGCTGCTGCGCTTCCGGCTTGGCTTCCGTGTCTTCGAACTTGATGTTGACGTCCGTCTTGAACTGCTTATAGTCTTCGTACTTTACCGTCATGCGAATCGGTTGCGGCCCGCTGGCGAACATAAGCGTATCATTTGCCACGGTATAGGTCGGAAACCAGTACTTCCCGTCGATCTGCTGGCGATACGTCTCGAACTTCGGAAACTGTTGATCCGAGCCCTTCTTCAACAGACCCGTCGCCCGCCCGTAAGTCTTTACAATCTGCAAATCGCGGTCATCCACATAGATCAGTCCCTCGAAGTAACGTTGCCCCTGTTCCATCTTCTTCGGTTTCACGGCAAAGACATAGGTCGGGATCTCATCGAGCGTCTCCTTGCCGAGATACCGGACGTAGTACTTATCGATATCCGCACTGGTCAGAACGAAAGGCTGAACGCTCCGTATATCCTGCTCGTCCTCGGGGGTTAACTGCAGATTTTTCAAAGTTGAAACGGGAGCTCGCACCACGCGCTCACTGCGCTTTCCGTCCATCCCGAAAATGATGTCCGAAACTACTTCGTGCCGGCCCCGTGTGTTTCCGCTTTCGTCCAGTTCCAGTATCCTTACCTGCTGACGATATGTGTAGTTCTCCCGCGCCTGCGCGAATTCGGACTCCTTGGCGGCAAATTTCCTGATGATCTCATCGATCTCCGTCTGCGACGGGGTCCTGTCAGCGGCCGGAAGACCAGTCGCAAATCCCAACAAAGCAGCGAGCAATCCGACTCGTAGCATCCGCTTTTCCTTTCGTTCTACTGACGGCGTTCGCCCGCCGCCGGTTTCCTATCGCGTCCCCAACAACTGCCTGGCGATCGTCATCCGCTGCATGTTGCTGGTTCCCTCGTAGATCCTTCCGATCTTTGCATCCCGGTACAGCTTCTCCACCGGGTAATCCTTTGTAAAGCCCACGCCCCCAAGGATTTCCACGGCTTGCGAAGCGATGGTCTCGGCCGCCTGCGAAGCGAAATACTTCGCCATTGCGGCCTCGGTCAGAAACGGCCGCCCCGCCTGCCGCAACCTGGCCGCGTTATAGACCAGCAGGCGCGACGCCTCCACTTGTGTCGCCATATCCGCCAGTTCGAACTGCACGGCCTGAAAATCCGCGATCGCCTTGCCAAACTGCTTCCGCTCCTTGGCATAGGCAAGCGCATGGTTCAACGCCCCTTGCGCGAGCCCCACCATCTGCGCCCCGATGGCGATGCGTCCCTCGTTCAAGGTTTCAATCGCGATCTTGTATCCTTTGCCCACCTCGCCCACGGCATTTTCCTTCGGCACCCGGCAATTGTCGAGAATCAGCTCGCACGTCGAGGATGCCCGGATCCCCAGTTTGTCTTCCTTCTTCCCCACTGAAAATCCCGCAAACCCACGCTCAACCAGAAAACAGGTGATTCCCCGGTAGCCCGCTTCCGGATTCACGGTCGCAAACAACAGGAATAGCCCCGCCTCGGCGGCGTTCGTAATCCATAGCTTGCGCCCGTTCAGCAGGAAATGATCGCCCCTATCCTCGGCCCGTGTGGCCAGCGCGAAGGCGTCCGATCCAGACCCTGCTTCCGAGAGTGCGTAGGAACCAACCGTATCCGACGCCAGCCGCGGCAGATAGCGCTTCCGCTGTTCTGCGTTTGCCCACCGCATCATCGCATTGTTGACCAACGTGTTCTGCACGTCGGCAATCACTGCCGCCGACGGATCCACTACCGCCAACTCCTCCACGGCAAGCACCGCCTGGAAGAAGCTGCCTCCCTGGCCCCCGTATTCCTCCGGAATTTCAATCCCCATCAGCCCCAACTCGAACATTTTCCGGATGAGATCCTTGCGGAACACTCCCGCCTCGTCCATCGCGCGTACATGCGGTCCGATCTGCTCGCGCGCGAACTGTCGAATCGTAGTCTGAAACAGCTTGTCTTCCCCTCCCAGTTGCGTGAGCGGAACAGGGCCATCCAACAATCCGGATTCGTGCACCATGCTCCCAGTGTATAGCGCCGGTTCCCGATCACCGCCAAAAAAACACGGGGATGGGCCTCATTGTGAGAGAATTGGGTTTCTTTGCCAATGTCGGACTGGCTGGACAACCTTTGGTGGGATCTTACCCAGCACACCGTCCTCTTTCCCTATGAGCTTGCCGTCCTCGTCTTTTTCCTTCTCCTGCACGCAATTCCGGGATTTGAATGGCCCTTCCTGACCGCCGCTGTCCATAAGTTCCGCCGTTTCGCCAACCGCCGCCCGCTGGCTATCGCAGCCGTCTTCCTCTTCACTCTGGTGGGTCATTTTGCCGCCGAACCCGGCTATCGCACCCCTCCTCCGGGTGTCCACGACGAGTTCAGCTACCTGCTCGCCGCCGATACCTTCGCTTCCGGCCGCCTCACCAACCCGCCTCACCCGATGCGGTTCTTTTTCGAAAGCTTCCACATCCTGACGGAACCCACCTACATGTCCATGTATCCTCCAGGCAACGGCATGATGCTGGCTTCCGGGATGCTGATTGCGAACAATCCCATGGCCGGCGTGTGGCTCTGCGCGGCGCTTGCCGCCGCGGCGCTATGCTGGATGCTGCAGGGCTGGGTCACTCCCTCCCGGGCGCTTCTTGCAAGCCTCATTTTCGCCATCCGCGTCGCGTGGCTCAGCTACTGGGGAAACAGCTACTGGGGCGGTATTCTCTCCGCTCTTGGCGGAGCGCTCCTGCTCGGGGCCGTTCCCAGGCTGATGAAGCGGCCGCACTGGAGCTATGCCCTCGCGCTCGGCTCCGGCATGGTGATCCTCGAAAACACGCGGCTGTACGAGGGAACGATCCTCAACCTCGCCGCCGCCATCTGGCTCCTCGTCTGGCTCATCCGGAACCGCCGCCGGGAGATCGCCCTCTGGATTGCTAAAGCCGGCGTTCCGCTGGCCGCCCTGCTTGCCGTAGCTATCGTCTGGATGGGCTACTACAATTGGCGTATAACTGGAAATCCGCTCCTTCTCCCCTACCTCCTCAATCGCCAGAAGTTTGAGATGTACGGCAGCTTCGTCTGGCAAGACAAACACCCGGGCAAGCACTACGATCATGAGGCGCTGCGAAAATTCTACGTCGAATCCGAAGGCTACCGGGACAAGGAGGGCTACCTTCGCATCCAGTTGCAGAAACCCCAGCGGCTGTGGTTTTTCTTCATTGGCCCCGCCCTGACGCTTGCCGTGATCGGAGCGTTTGGAGGGTGGAGATCCAGGCGGCTCCAACTCGCCTGGATCAGCATCCTGTCGCTATTCGCCGCTCACCTGCTGGTCCCCTGGAACATCCTGCCGCACTATGCCGGCCCCATCACCGCGCCCATTTATCTATTGTTGATAGAAGGTTTGCGCCGCCTCGCTGCTTTCCGCCGCCACGCCGCCCTACCCGGCCGTCTGCTCAGCCGCGCCTCCCTGGCCACGGTATTCTTCATGCTCTTCTTCCGCATCGCCGCGCCTTCCCTGGGCATCAGCGTCTACCAGGAGTTCACGCTTCCCTGGTACTCCTACGGCCTGCACGCTAACTTTCATCGGGCGAACGTGGAAAGCAAGCTGCTCAGCATGGGTGGAGAGCACCTCATCCTGGTACGCTATCGTCCAAACCACCTCCCCCACCAGGAATGGGTTTATAACAAAGCGGATATTGATGCGGCCCCCATCGTTTGGGCAAGGTATGTCGAGGATCCAAGCAGGTTGAAAATCCTCCTCGACTACTATAAGAATCGTAAAATCTGGATCATCTCTCCCGACGACAACCCCACAAGAATCTTCGAATTCAAGGAGCACCCGCAATGAAGGATTGGAAACAGATCGCCGCCGCGCAGGGCCTCGTCCTGTCTCAAACTCAGCTCGACTCCCATGTTGCGTTGATGTCCCAACTGGAGGGCATACTCGATAGCCTCAAGTCGAAGCTGGACATCGATACCGAACCCGCTACCGTCTTTCAACCGGCCCCATGGAGCGGAGGAGGCGAAAAATGAACACCATCCGGGAAGCAGGCGAAGCCCTGCGCGGCAACAAGACCACAAGCGTGGCGCTCACCCGGCAGTGCCTGGACCGCATCCATCTCCTACAGCCGCGTTTCAATGCCTTTATTACTGTAGTATCCGAAGCCGCTCTCGCCCAAGCCGCACGCCGCGACGCTGAGCTCGCCGCCGGAACCGATCGCGGACCTCTCCACGGCATCCCCATCGCCCTCAAGGATGTATTTGAAACTAAAGGCATTCGTACCACCTGTGGCTCCCGCCTCTTTGAAAATTACGTCCCCCGGCGCGATGCCGCCGTGGCCGAGCGCCTTGAAGCCGCCGGCTGCGTCCTGCTTGGCAAGACCGGCATGCACGAACTCGCCTACGGCGTCACCTCCACCAACCCCCACTTTGGAACGATCCGCAATCCATGGAATCCCGGCCACGTTCCCGGCGGTTCAAGCGGCGGTTCCGGCGCGGCGGTCTCGGCTTCGATGGCCTTCATGGCGATGGGCACCGACACCGGCGGATCCATCCGCATCCCGGCCGCCTTCTGTGGGACGGTGGGCCTGAAACCGACCTACGGCCGGGTTAGCCGTTACGGTGTTCTTCCGCTCGATTTCTCCCTGGATCACATGGGGCCGCTGACTCGCTGCGTGCACGATGCCGCGCTCGTCCTTCAGGCTCTCGCCGGCCACGATCCGCGGGACCATACATCGAGTCCGCTGCCGCCCGGGCAATATTCACCGCCGACGGGCGGCCGTCTCACCGGCCTGCGCATCGGCATCCCCGAGAACTTCTACTTCGAGCGCGTCGAACCCGGCATCGTCTCCGCGGTCCGCCAGACCGCCTCCGTGGCCGAACGTCTCGGCGCGAAACTCGTAAGCGTACAGGTTCCCGACATTGCGGGCCTGAACGCCATCGGGCGCATCATCCTATTCGCCGAAGCCACCGCTGCCATGGAGCCGTTCCTCCACCGGCGGGATGAGATTGGGCCCGATGTCCTCTCACTGCTCGACCAGGGACGCTATGTTCTGGCGGCCGACTACGTGCAAGCGCAGAGGCTCCGCCGCGTCTTTCAACTCGAATACAACAGGATATTTGATTCTGCCGACGTTCTCCTTACTCCCACGACACCCAACCTCGCCCCCCGAATCGGCGAGACGTCGGTTCTGCTCGATGGGCAACCCGAGGATGCCCGCCTCGCGTCCACGCGCTTCGTTCGCGCAATCAATATCCTCGGGCTTCCCGCTCTCGCTCTCCCCTGCGGTCTCGTGGACGGGCTTCCCGTGAGTGCGCAACTCATTGGCAAAGCCTTCGACGAAGCCACACTCCTTCGCATCGGCGCGGCTATCGAGGATGCGGCCGGAGGCCCTAATCCCACCCCACCGGGGCTATAATTCGAGCAGCGGAGCCACAACACACGATGCCCCTCAGCAGACGCCATTTCCTGCAAACCACTTCCGCTCTAGCCGCCGCTCCCGGTCCGGCTACGGCAAACGATAGAATCCAGGTCGGCGTCATCGGCGCCGGCGCGCGATCCCATGAGTTGATGCAAGCCCTCCTGGCCGTGCCCGGCGCGCAAATTGTGGGCGTCGCGGATGCCTACAAAGGTAGGATTGAGCGCACCATCGAGAGGGTAGGCGCGGGCGTCAAACCCTATCCGTCCTTCAAGGACATCATCTCCGCCAAGTCTATTGACGCCGTCATCGTGGCCACGCCCGACCATTGGCACAAGTCCATTGTTATCCAAGCCATTGAAGCCGGTAAGGATGTCTATTGTGAAAAGCCGCTCACTTATACTGCCGCCGAAGGCATGGAGATCGTCCACGCGGCCGCGAAAGCCAATCGCATCGTCCAGGTCGGCAGCCAGGGTGTGAGTTCGCAAACCCAGGCTAAGGCGCGCGAATGGATTCGCTCTGGAAAACTCGGTAAGGTGACTATGATTCGCGCGGCCTACAATCGTAATACTGCATCCGGCGCATGGATTTATCCCATACCTCCCGACGCCTCTCCGAAGACCGTCGATTGGGAAACCTTCCTCGGTCCGGCCCCTAAACGCCCGTTTTCGCTCGACCGCTTTTTCCGCTGGCGCTGTTATGAGGATTACTCGGGCGGCATCGCCACTGACCTCTTTGTCCACCTCTGCACCACCATCCATTACCTCATGGACGCCAAGGCGCCCAGCCGTGTCATGGCGATGGGCGAACTCTACCGCTGGACAACCAGCCGTGACGTCCCCGACACTCTCAACGCCATCCTCGAATACCCCGAAGGCTTCGCCGTCAATCTCAGCTCCACCTTCAACAACCAGCTATCCGCCGGCGGCGGCTTTCAAATCCTCGGGACGGAGGGAAGCATCGTCCTCGGCGACGGTTTGAGCTTCCATGCCGAGACGGCGGCCGAGGATAATCGCTGGATCGTGGAAAGCTGGCCTTCGCGTCTCGAAGCGGCCTACTACAAGAATCCAAAGGTGCGCGAATCCGAAATGCCTCAAACCTGGAAGCCGGCGCTCCGCGGCCAGTTGGAGGTCTATCACGAAACGGGAACCGGTTCCACCGTGGCTCACCTCTCAAATTGGGTGGATTGCATTCGCTCGAGGAAACCTCCCTACGAAGATGCGCTCACCGGACACCGCGCGGCCGCCTGTGCCCACATGGTGAACCGTTCCGCAAAGCAGCACCGCATGGTCGAGTGGGACTTCCGGCAGGAAGACATCAAAGCCTGATCCCTGGTTATACCTATCCCACGCCGGTTCTGGTCCTACCTCGCCCTAATCTTTCCGCTCCGGTAGGCCGATGGAGTCACAGGCGAAACACCCGTGGCTGCGATCACTCTATTTGCGTGCGAATCCCAACCGATTGTCATCGAAGGCCTGCGGCGCATTCTCGAACAGGACCCCGATATCGAGCTATTGGGCACGGTTTCCACACTTTCCGATGCCCTGCCTCAGATCTCACGGCTGCGGCCGCAAATTGTTCTTCTCGATCAAAGCGCCGGTCTTAAGCTCGTCTTTCGCTTCCTCGGCGACTTGAAAGCCGCCTCGCCAGGCGTCCTGTCTGTTCTTTGGTCGGCGGAACTCGCCGAAGTGGAGTCCTTCCGCGCATTGCAGTTGGGAGCGCGTGGCATTCTGCGGAAAACACTTCCTGTTCCCGCCATCCTCGATTGCCTGCGGGCCGTCGCCAAGGGCAACATCTGGATCGAGCACAACGTGTCCAACCACGCCGCCGGCTTTCTGAGCCGCGGCCAGACCCCCCGTCTGACGCCGCGCGAAAGGGAGATTGTCCGCTGCCTCTGCCGCGGCCTGCGAAACAAGGAAATCGCCGGGGAACTGTCCATCACCCCTGGCACCGTCAAGGTCCACCTGATGCACATCTTTGAGAAGACCGGCGTCAAGGACCGGTTTGAACTGGCGGTTCGCGGTCCCGGGCTTCTTGGGTTGGACGTGGAAGTGGAAGAACGGAGCTCCACTTCCCCGGTCCTTGCCGCTCGAGACACCCTTCCGCGCGGAGAATACTGACTTGGCAACCTCACTCGATGCTTCTCCCGCAATCGCCGCCGCTCCCGGCATCTACGCCCGTCCCTGGGCCCGCCTTCTTCTACCCTCCTACTCCGACTGCCTGTTTATCGCCGTTCTGTTCTGGCTTGCCTCGACGGGAAACGGCACCTGGGCGGGTCTGCTGGCCGATGGCGATACCGGATGGCACATCCGGACCGGCGAGTGGATCCTCCAGCATCGCTCCGTGCCGCATCAGGACCTGTTCTCCTTCACGAAAGCCGGCCAGACCTGGTACGCCTGGGAGTGGCTCACGGATGTTCTCTATGCCTCCTTGCACGGCCTGGCCGGACTGAAAGCGCTGGTTCTGCTCTCCGCCCTGGTTATCGCCGCTTTCGGAACCATCCTGTTCCGCCACATGATCGCCCGCGGCGCGACGCCCTTCGCGGCGCTCGTGGTTTCTCTTCTCGTCTTCGGCGCTTCGTCCATCCATTACCTGGCGCGCCCTCATATCTTCACTCTCCTCGGACTGACCATCGCGCTTTGGATGATCGACTCCGACCGCCGCCATCCCTCCCCCCGCATCTGGCTTCTCATCCCCATCACGCTTATCTGGGTCAATTTGCATGGCGGGTTCCTCGCCCTCATCGCCTGCCTCGGGCTGCTGGCGGCCGGCTCCTTGCTTGAGTCCGCCGCCGCCGTTCTGCTCGACGGCTCCCCCTGGAATCATGCGCCCGTGCGCCGCTACGGTCTTCTTGCCGCCGCCTGCGCCGCCGTTTCCCTGGTCAATCCCTATGGCTGGCATCTCCATCAGCACGTGGCCGCCTACCTGCGTTCGGACTGGATCCGGAACAATATTCAGGAATTTCTCTCGCCCGTATTCCGCTCGGAAAGCTCCCACCAGTTTGAGGCGATGCTCTTTGCCGGTTTGATGACTGCCCTCTGGCTGGTTGCGCGGCGTTGCTTCGTTCCCGCTCTCTGGATTCTCTTCTGGGCTCACCAGGCACTGGCGAGCATTCGCCACGTTCCCGTGTTCATGATCGTTGCCGCGCCTTTCGTGGCCGCCGCGCTCACCGAACTCTGGCGGATCTGGGTCGAGCCGGCTTCCGGAAAATCCTTCCGCGGCATCTTCGCCGGTCTCGCCCGTGACATGGCCCCCGGGTGCGCCCGAACCAGCGTCTGGATCGCCGTGGTTGCGTTTGCTCTCGCCCTCCTTCCCGAATCCATCCTTCGCTGGCCCAGGGATTTCCCGGAAGCAAAGTTCCCTGTCCGCCTGGCCGCGCTCCATGAGGACCGGCTCATCGCCGGGCGCACGCTCACCGAGGACCAATGGGCCGACTATCTCATTTATCGCGGCTACCCCCGGCAAAAGGTGTTTGTGGATGGCCGCAGCGATTTCTTCGGAAGCGAATTCGGGGATCCCTATCTGCGCATGATGCAGGGCAGGTGGGACTGGGAAAAACTGCTCGACAAGTACGGCATCGACACGGTCCTCAGCCCCGCCGGGTGGCCTCTGGCCTCTCTGCTCAAACAAAGTCCCGCCTGGCGCGTTGTCGATGATGGCGGCGACGCTGTGTTGTTTGAAAAAGTACGTTCGTACCAAGTACGTTTCATCCAGCAGGACAGCTCTTCACGGAAAAAAGCTCAGTCATTATCTAATGAAAATCCCCGATCGGGCCGAAGGTACTAGTGGAGATCAGGAAATCATGAAAACGGCCAAAATGCAGGCTCCGGACTTGCCGGACCTCGACTCCGCCTTCGGCGAGGGCGCAAGCGGGAACTGGCGCCTGCCTTCGGGTACACCACTCGGCGAGTATGCGCTCCAGGCCGGGTTTCTTATGCCCAGCCAGTGGAATCTGTCCGTACGCCGCGCGTTTGCCGGGATTCGCCAGACCTCATCGCCTCCTCCCTCCCGAGGACCCATCTCCGCCGACGCCTCGCGGCGCTTTTCCCGCGCTTCCGTACAGACCGCGATCCGGGAGTGCTGATGTCCGGACAAGTTCTCATCGTCGTCCTGCTCGGCCTCATCGCCTCCATCGAGGATCTCTGGCGGCGGAATATCTCGAACTGGATTCCCGCCTGCGCGCTCGCCGCCGGCTTTGCCTGGCAGTTCAGCCAGCGCGGTTGGAGCGGGCTCGGCTCGGCCGCGGCCGGCGCCGCAGCCGGTTTCGCTGTCTTTCTTGTCTTTTATCTGCTCGGCGGTATGGGCGGCGGGGATGTGAAGCTGATGGCTGGATTCGGAGCCGTCATTGGGGTGGGAAGGCTGTTGGAGGCGGCGGTTTGGACGGCGATCATCGGAGCCCTGCTCGCTGTCGCCGTGATCGCCGTGCACGCTCTGCGGAAGTTCGCAAACAAAGAACACAAGGGACCGCCGGCCGCGATCCCATATGCTCCAGCCATTACCGCTGGAGTCTGGTTATCTCTGGTACCGCGCTAAAGAAAGTTCCAGTTGGTGTCGATCAATGCATAGGTGTTTCTAGGAAGGTGACGATATGGATCGCAGGTTTCTGACGGTTTTAGGAGTGAGCCTACTGTTTGCGCTGGTCGTATCCAGCCTCTTCTATCAGATGACGGCTCGCGCCGGCGGTGGTAAGAAGGCGGAGCAGGGCGAATTGAAAGACCTTGTCGTCGCGGCGAAGCCCCTCACGGTGGGCATCACCGTGAAACCCGCCGACGTGAAGGTCATCAAGGTCGCCAACGACCAGTTCCCCAAAATGGGCTTTTCAAAGGTCGAGGAGGTGATCGACCGGCCCGTCATCAGCAACATCCTTCTTGATGAACCGCTTCTTGAAGGCCGGCTCGCCGCCCGCGGCAGCGGGCTTGGAATCGCGCCCATCATCCCGGTCGGCATGCGGGCCGTCACCGTCCGCGTCAACGACGTGGTCGGCGTCGCGGGCTTCGTCATGCCCGGCATGCGGGTCGATGTCCTCGTGACATTGCGTCCTCCGGGAGGCGACAGCACCACCGTCACCACCACCGCTCTTGAGAACATCCTCGTCCTCACCGCCGGCACAACCATTCAGCCCGACGCCCGGGGCCAGGCCATCAACGCGCCCAACGTTACTCTCCTGGTGAGCCCCGACCAGGCCGAAATCCTCACGCTCGCCAGCAACGAGGGCCGCATCCAGCTCTCCCTGCGCAATGGCGGCGACGGGCAGCCGGTGAAGCCCCCGGGAATCCGCCTCGCGCAGTTGTACGGCGCTCCGCCGAAACCTCTTCCCTCGGCCGCCGCCGCTCCCCGGCCCCGGCCCCGGCCGGTCGCCGTGGCTCAGGCCGCGCCTCCACCGCCTCCTCCAGCGCCGCCCGTCGATCAGATCGTCGTCATCCGCGGCAACCAGAAAACTGTCGAGACTGTTTCCAACCTCAAGAAAAATTAGCAAAGTTCAGCGGGGAATACTGCAATGAAAGCAACCACTCGATTCCGGCGCGGTCTGTTTGTCTCCCTCACGGCTGCTTGCTTCAGCCTCTCGATCGGCATTCTACCGGCGCGCGCCCAATCCGCGGATGACATCAAGGTTTCCGTCGGCAAGAGCGTCGTCATCGACTATCCGGAGGACATCGCGCGCATCTCCACCTCGAGCCCCGATGTCGTCGACGCCGTGCCTGCCACCACCCGAGAGATTCTTCTCCACGGCAAGGCGCTCGGATCCGCCTCCGTCATCGTCTGGTCGAAGTCCGGACAGCGCACCTTCTACAACGTGAGCGTTGAACCAAACCTCGAGCCTCTGCGGCGTTTGCTCAAAGAGACCTTCCCCAATGAGGATATCCACGTTCAGGCCGCGCGCGACTCGTTGTCACTGACGGGCAAGGTAAGCAACCAATCCATCGCCGATCGCGCCGCGGTCCTGGCCGCGCCCCTCGCCAAGAGTGTGGTCAACAATCTCAGCATCGCCATACCAGGCATAGACAAGCAGATCGTCCTGAGGGTCAAGTTCGCCGAGCTGAACCGCCAGGCCATTCAAGCCTTCGGCGTGAACCTGCTCTCCACCGGAGCCTTGAACACGGTCGGAACCGCATCCACTCAGCAATTTCCGGGTCCCACCGGCAGCAAGCTCTCGGGCACCATTCCCGGCCGCAGCCAGGGGTACACCTCCGAGTTCAACCTCTCCGACCTGCTGAACGTCTTCATGTTCCGTCCCGACCTGAATCTCGGAGCCTTTATCAAGGCTCTCCAACAGCAGCAGGTGCTGCAGATTCTCGCCGAGCCCAACCTGGTCACCACCAACGGCAAGGAAGCGAGCTTCCACGTCGGCGGCGAGTTCCCCATCCCTGTTCTTCAGGGCGGCGCCAATGCCGGCTCGGTGACCATTCAATTCCGTGAGTTCGGCATCCGCCTCACCTTCAATCCCTTCATCACGCCCAATCGCACCATCAAGATGCACGTCAGGCCCGAAGTCTCCACCATCGATCTGTCAAACGCGGTGACTTTCAGCGGCTTCACCATCCCGGCGCTCTCCACGCGCAAGGTGGAAACCGACATCGAACTCGGCGAAGGGCAGAGCTTCGTTATCGGCGGCCTGCTCGATGACCGCGTGACGGAAACGATGGCGAAGGTCCCCGGGCTCTCCAGCATCCCGATTCTCGGAACCATCTTCAAGAGCCGTAATGAGAATAAGACCAAGACGGAGTTGATCGTCCTTGTCACTCCGGAGATCACCACTCCCCTCAACATCAATGATCCCAAGCCGCTGCCCACCTTCCCGCGCGAGTTCCTGCCGAACACCACTCCCAACACGCCGGGAGCGATGAGCAAGGCGGCTCCGCCCAGGAAGAAAAGGTAGCGGGAGCGAAGATTCCCGGAGAAGCGCACCATGACACGCCATCCCATGCGAGAAACCGAGTTGAATGCGATCCTCGTCGCGCCAAACCGCGAACTGGCGGATCTGTTTCTCGCCACGGTTCCGCGCGTGAGGGGTTTTCAGATTCTCGGCGATCTGCGTACGTATCCGCCCCAGCAAACTCTCGAAATCCGGCTGCGGCAACTCCAGCCGGAGGTGGCGCTGATCGATCTCACCTCGGACTTCGAGCAAGCCGGGCAACTCATTCGCTATCTCTCTTCGCTGCGTCCGCCCATTCACGTCGTAGGGCTGCATTCGCATAATGATTCCGAGGCGATCCTGCGCTCGGTCCGGATGGGCGCTTCGGAATTCCTTTACGTGCCCTTCGATCCCGCCATCCAGCAGGAGGCTGTTGCCAGGCTCCGGAAGATGCGCGGCCCCGAGACCGGAGCCGAGCCGGATCAGGGCAAGATCATTGTCTTCTCCAGTTCGAAGCCCGGCTCGGGAGCTTCCACGCTTGCCACGCAAACGGCCTTTGCGCTGAAACGGTCCACTGGCCGCCGGGTTCTGCTGGCCGACTTCGATCTGACCGGCGGGACCATCGGGTTCTTTCTGAAACTGACACCGCGTCAATCCCTGATGGATGTTATCGATGCCGGATCACTCGATGCCTCGAACTGGTCCAACTTCACGGTGGCCTGTGGCGGCGTCGACATCCTGACCGCGCCCGAAACACCCTATGTGCAGCCTATCGAGCCCGCCCGCGTCCAGGAAACACTTCAGTACGTGCGCATGCTCTATGACTGGGTGGTCGTCGATCTTCCATCCATCTTCCACCGGCTGAGTCTGCTCGCGCTGTCGGAAGCGGAAAAGGCTTTTCTGGTCTCGACAAGTGAACTTCCAAGCCTGCACCTCACGCGGAAAGCGATTTCCCTGTTGAGCCAGTTAGGCTTCAGCAAAGACCGTTTCCAGGTTGTGGTCAACCGCGTGAGCAAGCGGGACGGCCTTGCCGGCGGAGACCTCGGAAAGCTGTTTGACTGCCCGGTGCATGCAAGCTTTCCCAATGACTACTTTTCCCTGCACCGGGTCATTACGCTCGGCAGGCCGCTCAGCAGTGATTGCGAACTCGGGCGGTCCATCGAGAGCCTGGCGCAAAGAATCGCCGGGCCGGCGTCCGGGGAAAAAAAACGGCTCACTAGCCTGGTGAACGCCAAACCCGCTTTTTCGGAGACATAAAGACAGAGAGCCGGTACGACAGGTAACAGATACATGCTTCCAACAACGGAAAATCGAACCCCACAGCTCACCTGGGAGCAGCGGCTGCTCAAGAACGCCGGCCGGCCCAAGACCGCGCTGAAGCCTGAATATCAGGAGCTGAAGTTTACTCTTCACCGCAAGCTCCTCGACAAGATCAACCTCGAGGCGCTCGCCACCATAGACAATCAGCGCGTCCGCGGCGAGGTGCGACAGGCGCTGTTCTCCCTGATCGACAACGAGCCCACGCTGCTGAGCTCGCTGGAAAAGCAGCAGATCTGCGAGGAGGTGCTCGACGAAGTCTTCGGCCTTGGCCCTCTCGAGCCGCTCCTTCAGGATCCCACCGTCAGCGACATTCTCGTAAACACTCACAAGCAGGTCTACGTCGAACGCAAGGGTTTGCTCGAACTCACCAGCGTCAGCTTCCGCGACGATCCGCACCTGCTTCGCATCATTGACAAGATTGTCTCCCAGGTCGGCCGCCGCATCGACGAATCGACGCCGATGGTCGACGCCCGTCTGGCCGATGGATCGCGCGTCAACGCCATTATTCCGCCCCTCGCCGTCGACGGGCCCCTGATGTCTATCCGCCGTTTTTCCACCGACAAGCTCATGCCCGCCGACCTCGTCGAGAAGAAGGCCATGACGCCCGGAATGATGGAACTGCTCGAGGCGGCCGTCAAGGCGAGGCTCAACATCATCATCGCCGGCGGAACCGGAGCGGGAAAGACCACGCTCCTCAACGCGCTCAGCTTCTTCATCAGCCCCAAGGAGCGCATCGTTACCATCGAAGACGCCGCTGAACTCCAGTTGAAGCAGCCGCACGTGGCGCGCCTCGAAACACGTCCCCCGAACCTCGAGGGCCAGGGCGCCGTCCGCCAGCGGGAACTCCTCGTCAACAGCTTGCGTATGCGTCCGGATCGCATCGTGGTTGGCGAAGTCCGCGGCGGCGAAGCGCTCGACATGCTTCAGGCCATGAATACGGGCCATGACGGCTCACTCACCACGGTTCACGCCAACTCCCCGCGCGACGGCGTTTCCCGGCTCGAGGTCATGGTTTCGATGGCCAATGCCAATATGCAGCTGATCTCCATCCGCCAGCAGATCGCCAGCGCCGTCAATGTCTTCGTGCAGGCCTCGCGCTTTTCCGACGGCTCGCGCCGCGTCACCAACATCACCGAGGTAACCGGCATGGAAGGCGAGGTAGTCACGCTTCAGGACATCTTTGTATTTGAAAAGCGCGGGCTGACGCCCGAGGGCCGCGTGGTGGGCCGCTTCGCCGCCACCGGAATCCGCCCCAAGTTCTACGAGAAACTGCTCGCGGCCGGCATCCGTCTCCGGCCCGACCTGTTCGATGAAGTCGCGGAGGTTTGACGCCATGAGCTTCGCCATCATTCTCCTCGTCGTCTGGTTTTGCTCGGTCGCCATCTGGATGCTCATCTCCGGCGCGCTGAAAACCGCCGACGTGGACCGCATCCGGCAGCGGCTCGCGGGCACGCAAAAGAGCGGCAAGAAGAAGAAAAAAGAGCCCGCCGCTCCGCAGAATCTCATTCAGACCGAGGAACACGTCACCAGCAAGTACACCGTCCGCCTGCTTCAGAAATACCGGGTCCATGAAAAGCTCCAGGAGATTCTCGATCAGGCCGGTTTGCGCTGGCATCCCACGCGCCTCGCCCATGCCTGTCTCGGCTGCTTTCTGGGCGCTTACATCCTTGTCTGGTCGCTCGCCGATTTCCGCAGCATCGCTTTGCTGGCCGGTCTTATCGCCGGCTGCGCGCCCTTCGTCTATGTGTGGCGCAAACGGGCGGCCCGGATGAAGAAATTCGAAGAGCAGTTTCCGGAAAGTCTCGAATTCGTGGCGCGTTCGATGCGCGCCGGCCACGCCTTCTCGGTCTCCCTCGAGATGATTCACCGCGAGTTCCAGGAACCGCTATCGGGCGAGTTCCGCCGCACCTTTGAAGAGCACAACCTCGGTCTGCCGCTCGACATGGCGCTCGAGAAACTGGCCAAGCGCGTCCCCTCGCTGGACGTTCACTTCTTCGTCTCCGCCGTGATGCTCCAAAAACGGACCGGCGGCAATCTGGCGGAGATCCTCGATAAGCTGGCCTATGTCATCCGTGAGCGCTTCAAGCTGCGCGGCCGCATTCGCGCCGTCAGCGCCCATGGAAAGATGACGGGCCTCGCTCTCACCTGCATCCCCATCGCCGTCGCCGTGATTCTCTTCTATGTGAACCCGGAATACGCCAAGTTCTTTTTTGTCGATGAGGTGGGGCACTACATGGCCGGAGCCGCCATCGGGCTGCAACTGATCGGCTATGCCGTCATTAAGAAAATCGTCACCATCGAGGTCTGATCAACATGGCATTCGCACTCAGTGTTCTCATTTTCCTGCTGCTGGCCATCGGGATCAGCTTCGCCGGCCTCAAACTCTGGGTCCGCCCGCGGGAGGCGATGGAAAGGGTCGCCGGCGGCGGTTCGGCCGGCATAGACGCCACCCCCACGCACCCCAGCCTCGCCCTGCGCGAGGTCGTCGAAAAGCTCGGACGCGTGGCGCCGCCTTCTCCAAAAGACGTCACCATCATGCAGCGCAGGCTCATCCGCGCCGGCTATCGCAGCGGCAATCCGCTCACGCTGCTGTATGGGGCCAAGCTGCTGTGCGCCATTGTCTTCCCCATCATCACGAGCATCCTCGTCCTCAGTTCCAGCGCGGAAGCGAGCAACAAGTTCCTCGCCGTGGCGGCTTCGGCCGGCCTCGGTTTCTTCGGCCCGAATGAGTTCGTCAACTGGCGCGCCCGCCGCCGCCAGAAACAGATCAAGCGAGGACTGCCGAACGCGCTGGACCTCATGGTGGTTTGCGTCGAATCCGGGCTCGGCCTCGACCAGGCGATCCTCCAGGTGGCCAAGGAACTCGAAGCCGCCCACCCCGAAATCAGCGAGGAGTTCGCCCTTGTCAACCTCGAACTGAAGGCGGGCAAGCGCCGCGCCGAAGCTCTGCGCAATATGGCCGAACGCACCGCCGTCGATGATCTCAAGAAACTGGTGGCCGTCCTCATTCAGGCCGACCGCTTCGGCACCGGCGTGGCCCAATCGCTGCGCGCTCACGCCGACTATATGCGCGTGCAGGCGCGCCAGATTGCCGAGGAGAAGGCGGCCAAGCTCGGCGTGAAACTCGTGTTTCCGATCTTTTTCTGCATCCTGCCGTCGCTGTTTGTCGTGACGGTGGGACCGGTTGTCGTGAAAATCGTGAGGGAACTGCTCCCCATGATGAACAACATGTAATTTGCGTTCGATTGAAATTCCGGAGGAGAGCGGCGGCCGCCAGGGCGTCCGTCAGGGGATCCTCCGAAACCCGTGGGAAAGGAGAATGGCGACGATGGATAGCTCAATGGTTCGCATTGTTTGCGCGGTTTTGGCCGCTTTGTTTCTCGGCCTGATCGTGATGCGCCGCAAGAAAAGCGTCGACGAGTAGACTCGCGGCGGCTCTGGTTGCGGCGGTGCAGGAGAAGTTGCGCCAACAGGCGATTGTGGAGGCGGCTCGCGCGGCGCGCCGCCCTCTGCAAAGCCTGATGGTTGGTTGAGTTGCTCCCGCGCGGCCGGGCTTTGCGGAGAATTCAGGTTCTCCGTAAACAGTCCTGGCGCGGCGGATTGCGAAAAGAAGTGACAAATGACCTCACAAAAGAGGATGTGTGAAACCGTTGGCCAAAACAGGATATCGACGAGCGGAGTGAAGCTTATGAATAAGAGGATCTTTGGTTGGAGGCCGTTGGAGGCGGGGCGCCGCTTGCTGGCGCTTGCCGGCGCGGCCTTTGTTTTGCTTGCCGCCACGCAGACGCTTCTTGGCGGTGTGGCCGGCAAAGTCGTGGCTATCGGGGGCAATGCTTCGGATCTGGCGCTCGATGAGGCTCGCGGTGTGCTTTATGTGGCGAACTTCACCGCCAACCGCGTCGAAGTAGTCTCGCTCGGCGATGGCTCCGTGCAGTCTTCCATTAATGTCGCCGCCCAGCCGTCTTCGCTGGCGCTCAGTCCCGATGGCCGCTACCTCGTCATTGCTCATTTCGGCAGTTTCACCGCCGGCTCGAGCAATAATGGCCTGACGGTTATCGACCTGGCCACCAACGGGCGGCAGACTTTCGTGCTCGGAAGCGCTCCGCTTGGCGTCGCCTTCGGCATTGACAACCAGGCGCTCGTTGCCACGGCGAGTGAATTCATCCTGTTCGATCCCATCACCGGCAATACGCGCGCCCTTGGCTCTTTCTCGACCCTCACCACCAAGTCCCTGCCGCAGCCCGTGGCGAACTTCCCCTCGAATATCGTCGGCGCATCCATGGCCGTGAGCGGCGACGGGTTGTGGATCTTCGGGTCGGCCGCCGTCGGCTCCGGCTCTTCCGGCGGATCCGGCAGCCAGTCCCTCGAATTCACCTATAACGTCACCACCAGAAGCATCAATTCCGTGCTCTGGACTTGGTCGCCTCCGCCGGGCCCCCGCGCCGTCAGTTCGAACTATGACGGCAGCGTCCATATGAGCGGCTGGGCCATGTTCGACCGCCAGTTGCTCAACGGCCTGTCGCAGTTCCCGGGCGCTTCCGGCGTTTTCAACATCGGCACCCACGTCTTCGACACCGCGCGCGGCCGTCTCTATGCTCAGTTCTCCACCGCCACGCCGAACTCTTCTTCACAGCAGGCCGCCGCTCCGCCCGTCCTCCAGGTGCTCGATGCCGATAACCTCGCCGTGCTCGATCAGTTCAACCTGCCCGAGAACTTCGCCGGAAAGAGCATCATCAACTCCGACTCCTCGATGCTGTTCGGCATCTCGGACAGCGGAATCCTGATGATCCCCATCGGCAACCTCGACAACATGCCCCGTGTCGCGGCCACCAGGGAAGACGTTGTCTTCCGCGGCAACTTCTGCGACCGCCGCGTCACCTCGCAAGAGGTCACCATCCTTGATCCCGGCGGCGGGAATACCGACTTCACGCTCAGCGTGAGCACCCCCGGCGTGTCGGTTTCTCCCTCGAGTGGAGTCACTCCGGCCACCGTGCGCATCAACGTCGATCCGAACGCGTTCCAGAATTCGAAGGGTACCGTTACCGCGCTCATCAACATTGCAACCGCCCGCGGCGTGAACATCCCCAAGCCGGTTCGCGTTCTCATCAACAACCGTGAGCCCGACCAGCGCGGCACGGCCGTCAATGTCCCCGGCAAACTGGTCGACCTGCTCGCCGATCCGGTCCGCGACCGCTTCTATGTTCTTCGCCAGGACACCAACCAGGTCTATGTCTACGATGGCGGCACGCAAACGCGCATCGCTGTGCTCAAGACGGCGAACACGCCCACTCAGCTCGCCATCACATTCGACCGCCGCTACCTCATGGTGGGGCATGACAACGCCCAATTGATCAAGGTGTTCGACCTCGATACCCTCGAGGAATCGCTGCCCATCTACATGCCGGGCGGCCACTACCCCAGGTCCATTGCCGCCAGCGCCAAGGCGATCCTCGTGGCCAGCCGCGTTGCCGGCCCGGAGAACAAGATCTCCCGTGTCGACTTCGCGTCGCGAACCGCGACCCCGCTGCCTTCGCTCGGCATTTTTGAGAACAAGATCGACGCCAGCACCATTCTCGTGGCCTCGCCCAACGGCAGCACCATACTCGGCGCGCAGTCGGATGGAACCGTCTATCTCTACGACGCCAACGTCGACACTTTCACCATCTCGCGCAAAGACTTCCCGTCTCTTTCCGGAGCGTATGCGGCCTCGAACTTCAACCAGTTCGTCGTCGGCAATTCGCTGCTGAACGCTTCGCTCGTGCAAACCGCGCAGTTTGAAACCGGCACCGGCAAGAGTTCGGGGTTCGCCTTCCTCGATCAGGGCGGCTTCCGCACCACCGCCCCGGACTCCTCGAGTCCCGGCGTAATCGCGCGCGTCACCAATCAGAGCGGCCAGTTGTCGCGCGCCACGCGCCTTGTGGAAGCGCCCATCCTGCCGCAGGCCGCGCAGAGCGGCCAGGCGCAATCAGGCGCCTCTCAGAGTTGGGTGCAGGTGTTCACCCGTTCCATCCAGCCGCTCTATAGCCGCAACGCGCTCATCGCTCTCACTACGTCGGGATTCACGGCGCTCCCCTGGAGTTTCGACGCCTCCGTCGCGGCGCCGCGCATCGAGCGTGTCGTCAACGCGGCCGACAACACCGCGGCCGTGGCGCCGGGCAGCCTTGTTTCCATCTTCGGAGCCAACCTCAGCCCCATCAATCAGGCCACTCAGTTGACGCCCCTGCCCACGGCGCTCGGCGAAAGCTGCCTCACGGTGAACGGCTTGCCGCTGCCGGTGGTCTTTGTCTCCCCCGGACAGATTAACGGCCAGATTCCGTTCCAGGTGGACGGCAACGTCAGTCTGATCCTGCGCACTCCGGGAGGCGTCAGCGATACCTTCAACCTGACCATTCTCCCCACCGCGCCCGGCGTCTTCCGCAACGGAGTTGCCGGAACCCGCAATGACCTGCCGGCGGTGTTCCGCGCCGCCAACGGGCTCCTTGTCACGGATACAAACCCCATCCACCGCGGAGACACCATCACCATCTATCTCACCGGCCTCGGACGCACTTCGCCCGCCGTCGATGCGGGCGTTCCGGCGCCCGGCGATCCTCTGGCCAGCGTCATCGTGCCGCCCGCCGTAACGCTTGGAGGCGTTGCCCTGCCGGTCGAGTTTGCGGGCCTTACGCCCGGCTCCATCGGCGTCTACCAGATCAACGCCCGCGTTCCCAGCGATGTCCCCCCGGGACTCGATCAACCGTTAACCATCAGCCAAGGATCGGGCGCTTCCGCGATTGGCGTAAGGGTTGTGGACTAGGCGCCCCAACGCGAAACCGAACCTCGCCCGTAGACAACAGAATCGGAGGCCGGTGAACCCCAAAGGCGCCGGCCTCGAAAGGAAAAATCCATGAAAACAGTACAGGTGATTCTTGTCTCCGCCCTCGGTTTGCTCCCTACCTGCGCCTTGGCGCAGAAGTGGGAGATCGGCGCCGTCGGCGGAGGGTCCTTCTACACTTCCAACGACGTGACCCTGGGCAGCAATTCGGTCAAGGCTTCCTTTGCTCCCGGTTTCGCCGCGGGCTTCATCCTCAGCCAGGAAATGGGCCGGCACTGGGGAGGCGACATCCGCTATACCTACGAACGCAACGACGCGCAACTCGATGGAAACGGAGCTAAAGCCTCGTTCGGCGCGCAGGCTCACGCCATCCACTACGACTTCCTGTACTACTTCAGCCCCTCCGGAGAAAAGACACGTCCCTACATCTCCTTCGGAGCCGGCATCAAGTACTACCGCGGTACAGGAGCCGAAACCGTCACGCAGCCGCTTTCCGAATACGCCCTGCTCACCAAGAGCACCGACACCACGCCCATGGCCAGCGTCGGTTTCGGCGTCAAGTTCCGTGTCAGCGAAAAATCCAACATTCGCATCGAAATCAGGGACTACATTTCCCCCACCCCGTCAAAAGTGATCACGCCGAACCGCGGCGCCTCGCTCTCCGGCTGGGTGAACAACTTCCTGCCCATGATCGGCATCACCTACATCTTCTAGGCGGGGAGATTCCGCAATGTTGCCGAGCCAGCCTCCAAGCCGCGAACCTTTCCATGGCGTTCGCACAACACGAACCTTCACCATTCACGATCGCCGCGAAAATTCCGGCCACCCGCGCTATGTCTGTCACGGGCGGTCTCGCCAACAGACAGACGGAACTACACGGGACGCACGGCGCGCGCGATTCTGTTATGGTCATTCTGATAAGGTTTTCCGGATCCTGCTGGCAACGAGGCGCCGGATCCGGCGCACATGATCGCCCCAACTACCTTCAACATCACGACGCTGCTCGTCCTCGCCATTACCATTTGGGTTCTGGTGATCCGCTACCGCACCCGGCCCGATAACAACTGGCCGCTGTTCTACTACATTGCGCTCGTCGCCTACACCAAGAAATTCGAGGATATTATCGACCCCGGCTTCGTCTTCGTCGCTGTCGTCGGCGCGCTCCTGTTGCGCTTCGAGTTTATGAGCGGCTGGGTCCTGAAAGCCGTCATGTACATCGAAACCGCCTGTCTAGGCTACGTCATTCTGCGTTGCGTCCAGGTGCTTTTCGGCTCCGGCTGATCACCAGGGCGCATCTTATGGCAGCGTCACCGGCATCCCCGCTTCGTTCCATGCCCGCCACCCCCCATCGAGTGAAATCGCGGCCCGATAACCCATAGTCCGCAGATTGTCCGCCGCGAGCGCTGAACGATATCCCCCACCGCAATACAAGACGAGTGTCGTATCCTTGTCCGGAAACAGGTGCTCGATGTCTCGTTCGATGATTCCCTTGCTCAAGTGAATCGCTCCTTGCGCGTGGCCCGCCGCCCATTCGCTTTCCTCGCGCACATCCACCAGCACAACCTCCGTTCCGCCACCGGCCAGTTCCACGTAACCGGCTATGTCCACACGCCGGACCCGCGCCTTGGCGTTCTCCACCAGCGCCAGAAACCCCGCGCTGTGCGTCTTGCCCGTCATTCCCGTCCCTCCCGTACTCTGCGAATTTGCGCTCCCACGCCCGCCAGTTTTTCCTCGATCCGCTCATACCCGCGGTCGATATGATACACGCGGTCAATGATAGTTTCGCCCTTGGCTACCATCGCGGCAAGCACCAGCGATGCGCTCGCGCGCAGGTCCGACGACATTACCTGCGCTCCACTCATCTCCCTTGGGCCCGCTACAATCGCCTGCCTTCCTTCGATGCGAATGTTCGCTCCCATGCGCATCAACTCGGAGGCGTGCATGAACCGGTTCTCAAATATTGTCTCCATGATCAGGCTGATTCCGTCCGCCTGCGTCATCAGCGCCATGTACTGCGCCTGAAGATCCGTCGGAAACCCCGGATGCTCTTCGGTGGTCATGTCCACGCTGCGCAGCCTGCCTCCGCCTCGCACGCGCATGCCGGAACTTCCCTCTTCCTCCAACTCCACGCCCGCCTGGCGCAACTTCACCGCCAGCGCCGTCAGATGCCCGGGACGGCACCCCGTCAACAGCAGGTCCCCTCCCGTGATGGCTCCCGCCATCAGAAACGTCCCTGCCTCGATGCGGTCCGGAATAATGCGGTGTTCGGCCCCGTGCAGCTTCTCCACCCCCGTCACCCGGATCGTCGATGATCCCGCTCCCTCGATGCGCGCCCCCATCCGTGTCAGCAGATCCGCCAGGTCCGTCACCTCCGGTTCCCGCGCCGCGTTCACCAGCACGGTCTCCCCCTTGGCCAGCGTCGCCGCCATCAGCAGATCTTCCGTCCCCGTCACCGTGATCCGGTCAAAATGCACCACCGCGCCCCGCAAGCCCTTCGGAGCCGCCGCTTCAATGTAGCCGTGCGATTGCGTCACCTCCG
The DNA here is from genome assembly GCA_019187195.1 of Bryobacteraceae bacterium. GTDB lineage: Bacteria > Acidobacteriota > Terriglobia > Bryobacterales > Bryobacteraceae > CADEFT01. The sequence continues at coordinate 16,607 of JABAQT010000037.1, read as the reverse complement.
CGCCCAGTTGTTCCAGCCCGTGAACATGCAAATTGATCGGCCGCGCTCCAATGGCGCATCCGCCCGGCATGGATACCCGCGCCCTCCCATGGCGCGCCACCAACGGGCCCAGCACCAGGCTCGAGGCGCGCATCGTCTTCACCAGTTCATAGGGAGCCTCGGGCTCCGTGATCCGCGCCGCCTCGACGCGTACCGTGCCGCCTTCCACCTCCGTCCGCGCTCCCGTCGAGCCGAGCAGGCTCACCATCGTCGCGATGTCCCGCACCCGTGGAATCCCGTGCAGCACGACCGGCTCTTCGGTCAGCAGTGATGCCGCCAGCGCCGGCAGCGCCGAGTTCTTCGCGCCGCTCACCGCAATCGTGCCCTTCAGCGGCACTCCGCCCGTTATGACAAACTTATCCATTCTGCTTCAATTTTCTCCCAACGCGCGCGCCACCACATTCCCCGCCGCCGCCAACTGTCTTTCCGCTTCCTCGCGGTCCACTCGCAAACGTCCCATCACGATCGCCGTCCGCACGCTGCGCCCGGATGCGGAGAGCAACCGCGCCGCCTCCTCGCCGCCGCATCCCGTGGCCCTGCTGATGATCCGCCGCGCCCGCGCCTCGAGTTTCCCGTTCTTCGGCTGCACGTTCACCATCAGGTTTCCATAGGTCATGCCCAACCGGATCATCACCCCGGTGGTCAGCATGTTCAACACCAGTTTCGTCGCCGTCCCGGCCTTCATTCTCGTCGAGCCCGTAATCACCTCCGGGCCCGTCACCGGAGTAATGGCGATGTCCACCGCCCGTGACAGTTCCGACTCGGGTACGCAACTCACCCCAATCGTCACCGCCCCCATCGACCGCGCCTTTGCGACCGCACCCAATACGTAGGGCGTCCGCCCGCTGGCCGCGATTCCACAAAGTACATCCGCACTCGTGAATCCGTGCGCCACGACGTCACGCGCCCCGCTCCCGGCGTCATCCTCGCTCGCTTCGGTCGAGCGCGAAAGCGCCGCCTCTCCTCCCGCTATGATGCCCTGCACCAGATCCGGAGCCACATTGTAGGTTGGAGGACACTCCGAGGCGTCCAGCACCCCAAGCCTCCCGCTTGTTCCCGCGCCTACATAGAACAGGCGCCCCCCCAACCCCATCGCCTTCACAATCGTGTCCACCGCTTCCCCGATGCGCGGTATCTCGGCCGCCACCATTCCAGCCACCTTCCCATCCTCGGCGTTGATCACCTTCAGCATCTCCTCGGTGCTCAGCCTGTCGATGTTTGCGGACGCCGGATTTTCCTTTTCGGTCAACAGATTATCAATCATGGCTCCGTCCCTGGCTCTACGATCGGCGGCAAGAAACAAAAACCCCTACCCTCCCTCGCGGGGAGAGCAGGGGCCGGAAATTGGAGAAGGAAGAACCTCAGGCGCTGAAGGAGCTGCCACACCCGCAGGTGGACTTCACATTCGGGTTGTTGAACTTGAACCCTGATCCCTCTAGCGTCTCCACGTAGTCTATTTCTACGTTGTCCAGGTAGAGCAGACTCGCCTGATCGACGAATACTCTCAAGTCTTTGTAGCTGTATGTCTTGTCCAGCATCTGAGGCGTATTTTCAAACGCCATCGAATAGCTGAACCCGGAGCAGCCGCCACCCACCACCGCTATCCGCAATCCGGCGGGCTTTGGATCCTGGGATCCCAGGATCTCCTGCACCTTGTCCACGGCACGTTCAGTCAGTTGGATCATTTGGAATAGAACTCCTGCTTCTTAAACTATATCAAAATGGAAGGAATGAAACAGCCCCCATTGCCCCGGTTCCGCGCTTCCGTGAGGTATGCTATTGTCCGTATATCCGGTTGAAACCTAAAGCCGGAACCGCGCGTCGGATTGGTCATGAGCGGGCTAGCAAGCGTTCTTCCGATTCCGGCTACAGCCGAAAGACCACGCCCCAGGGCTAAAGTGGATAACCGCTATTCAGATGAAGCCCTCCTCGTCAAACGCGTGCAAGCGCGCGACGAATTGGCTTTCCGGGAGATTGTCGAGCGTTACCAGGCCAAGGTGTATTCCATCATCTATGGAATCCTGCGCAATCGAAATGACGCCGAGGACATCGCGCAGCAGGTCTTCGCCAAAGTCTATTTCTCGATTGGCAACTTCGACTCCCGCAGTTCGCTCCTCACCTGGATCTATAAGATTACCGTCAACGAGTGCTACGATTACCTGCGCAAGAAGCGCGTACGCAAACTCGTCTACGAAAGCGATTTCTCCGAGGAGGACAGCCGCAAGATGGAGAACTCCGACTCCGTCACCGACAACCGCCCGGCTGTTGATTCCGCCCTCGCCCGCCACGATCTCATCGTGAAGCTGCTGGACAAGATCTCCGAGGAAGACCGCCGCCTCATCCTCCTCAAGGAAGTGGAAGGCCACTCCGTCGAGGAATTGGCGGAGATGACGGGAATGAATGAGAATACTATTAAGGTGAAACTGTTTCGCGCGCGCCAGAAGCTGCTCAAGGCCGCGCACAAACTCTTCCGCGGCGGGAAGTCCGCCGCGGTTTGATGGAAGTGCGATATCATGTCGCTTCAGCGGCTGTTAGTCAGGATCGTAAGCGGACACCAGGATCCGGAACACCGGACCGTAAGAGTAGAAGATCCGCGAATGCAGTGGATTTGTGAGGGAAGATTATGATGCACCCATCCGCCAGGGAAGGGATTGAAGGCTATCTCGCCGGCAAACCTGACGCCGGCTTCCTCGAACATCTCGCGGCTTGTCCCGAGTGTACTGACACTGTTTCCCAATTCGAACACCAGGCTCGCCTCATCCGCGCCTTGAAAGCTCCCGCCTCGACGGAACCCGACCCGGGCTTCTATGCCCGCGTCATGGACCGTATCCAGGCTCAAAAGGAGTCCTCCATCTGGAGCGTCTTTCTCGAACCGCTCTTCGCGCGGCGCCTGATGTACGCCTCCGCCGTCCTTACTCTTCTTCTCGGCCTCTTTCTATTCACCAGTCCCAAGGACGATTATTCCGCCGCCGCCTCCATGCCCGAACAGATCCTCGCGGCCGAGCCTCAACCGGCTCCCCAATTCGTCGATAGCGAGCAGGATCGCAATACCGTGTTCGTTCAGTTGACTACTTTTCAGGAGTAACCACCTCTCATGCACGATCACCGGATGACGTGGCAGAATCCACGCATTCTGTGTACACTTCTGCTGGTTTTTTTGTGCGGCGCAACCGCCGGCGCTCTCACCATGCGTTTCGGCTTCAGCCAGGTTTTTCGTCGCGACCTCAGCTATTGGAAGGAAGGCGGCAGGGAGATCTCCCTCGAACGCTTCCGCCGCGAGCTTGACCTCACTCCCGATCAGGCCCGCCAGATGGAAGTCGTCCTCAATGACTTTGTCATGTACTATCAGACCCTCCAGGAGCAGATGAACGATGTACGCTCCTCCGGCAAAGCCCGCATCATGCACATCCTCAACGAGGAACAACGCCAGAAGTTTCTCCGCATGATCAGCGATCTGCAAACAAAGCAGATTCGTTGAGGGTGGAGTGCCCGGCGGGCAAGTTTTCTATTGTGCCGCAATCCAACCGGTGATATCCTGTTATTGAACGTGGAATGATTTAGGTCCCTTTCCGCAAGCGACCGGGCTACTTGCAACCACGCTAAAAAAAGTGCTAAAGGCGGGTCAGTCATCGGTTCTTATATCAGACCCTGCCGCGGCAGGGTCTTTTTCTTGCCGCTGACCAACCCCGCCACGCGCGAAGGAGGTTGTTCGATGAGCGCTTGGCAACCCAATGGCTTTGCCGGAGACTTGCTTTCTGTTCGTGTCACCGTCGAGGCGTTCCTCCTCGAGTGCCTGCTCGATACCCTCGCTGAAGCTCCCTTTCCCATCAATCCTGAGATCCACCATCACGCCGAAATCGAGCGCGACGGCCGCCGCCTGCCCGCCGTTCACGTGGATTTTCCCCTCTGGCGCCACCAGGTCGATCCGATTCGCGACCTCCTGCGCGGCCGCCCCTTTCAAGCCGGTTTTCAAGTCACCAGCATGCTCCAGGACATCCGTGCCTGATGCCATACTGGTAGCGTCAGGTGCTACTCTTCCACACCGCCGGCAGCCTACCCGGCCATCCCCTCACCCTCTTTCGCGATGCCCTCTCCCGGGGAGCCGAATCCGCCTGTCTGCTCGTTCCCACCTCCACCCTGGCCGAGCATCTGCGCCATTCCATGGCCCGCGAAGGAGCCTTTGTTCGCCCGGATTCCATCGTCACCCTCTCCCGTTTCATCGAGCCCTACATCCGCGACATCCCCCCCGCCTCGCCAGCCGTCATCAACCGCTTCCTTCATGCTGAACTACACTCCAACCCTCCCGCCCTCTTTGCTCCGCTCGCCCACTCCAAAGGCCTTCTCCGCATGCTCGTCAACCTCGTCCAGGAGGTCGGCCAATCCGCCTGGACCCCGGACTCCCGTTACTCCCCCGCCGCCCGCGCCTTCCACCAATTGATTGTCCTTCTCGAAGCCCGACTCCGTCAGGCCGGTTTCCTCCTCCGCCCACAACGCCTCAAACTCGCCGCCCAAAGGCTTCGCGCCGCCCCGCCGCCATGGAACCGCATCTTCCTCACCGGTTTTTACGCCTTCACTCCCGCCGAACTCGAAATTCTCGGCGCTCTTCACCCCGCTCAAATTCACCTCTCGTTGCCTCAATGGGACGGAGCCAACGAAAGCGCCGCCTCCCTCCGCGCCATGGGCTTCCTCGAATCGCGCCACCACCAGCCTCCTTCAAACCCCGTTGCCTCCATCGTCGGTTCTTCCACCGAACAGGACGAGGCAGACGACATTGCCCGCCGTATCGCCGCCCTTCTCGGTGAAGGTTACGCTCCAGGCGATATCGGCATCCTCGTCCGCGCCGCCCATCCCTACGTACCTCTTCTCCGCACCACGCTGCAACGCTACGGCATTCCTGCCCGCTTCTATTTTCAGGAGCCGCTTCACACTCACCCTCTCGCGCGGTTTCTCCTCGGCTTCCTCGATGCCATCGAATCTCACTGGGATTACGAACGCCTTCTTCCCCTCCTCGAGATGCCGCTCTCCGGCGTCGCCGCCACTCCCGCAACGGACCAGCTCCTCCACACTCTGCTCGCGCGGATCCCCGCCCGGGGCTTCCCTCCCGAACTCGATGCACTCCTCCCCAATTGGCGATCCTTCGAGCCCTGGGCCTCCGCCATCCATACTCCCGCCCAATGGGCTGTCGAGTTTCAGCGCCTTCCCGGTCTCATCCCCACACCCGTCTACACAGCCGATGTCCCGCACACCCAGGTTCTCGCCTGGCGCAGCCTGCTCTCCGCCCAGGATGCCTGGCGGGAGTCCGTCGAACTCACCGCCGCCATCCTCCCCGATCAGCCCGTCACTCTCTCGGAATTCCGCTCCCATCTCCGCGAGATCATCGAGCACGTCTCCCTCGCCGGCCGTGATCAGCGCCGCAACGTCGTCCATGTTCTCGATGTCTATGAAGCCCGCCAGTGGAGCCTCCCCGTGGTCTTCATCTGCGGCCTGCTGGAACGCGTCTTCCCCCAATATCATTCCGCCCACCCCATCCTCGCCGATCCCGATCGCGAGCTGCTCCGCCGTCAGGGCATTCTTCTCCGCACCAGCACCGAACGCCAGCGGGAAGAAGCCTTCCTCTTCGATGTGGCGGCCTCCGCCGCGCAAGACCGCCTCTATCTCTCCTTCCCCCGCGCCAACTCCAGGGGTGAAGAGACGCTTCCCTCCTTTTTCCTCGCCCGTTTCGAACGCGGCCATCCCCACACGCGCGCCGAATCGGCCGTACCCGCCCGCCCGCGCCCGCTGTGGGCGAAATCCTCTCCTCCCCCCTCCCGCATCACCGGCCCCGAACTCCTCGCCGCTCTCCGTAAGGCCCGTGCCTCGCTCTCGCCCACCAGCGTCGAAACCTTCCTCCAGTGCCCCTTCCAGTTCTTCGCCCGCCACATCCTCAAGCTCAACCCACCCCCGGCGCCTCCCGGCGAACGTCTTGATTTCCTGCTGCAGGGCAACATTCTTCATCAGACTCTCGCCGCCGCCGAGGGAGCTCCGCTTCTTGTCGAAGAGATCTTCAACCGCCTCTTTTCCGGCGCCTGCCGCGAAAAATCCATTCCTCTCAACGCCCGCACCGAGACCGTGCGCCTCGAACTGCAAGCCAACCTCCGGCGCTTCCTCGATAGCCCTCCACTCGATGGAGCCGCAACCCGCGGCATCGAACGCGATTTCCACCTGCCTCTCACCGCCGGACTCCGCATCCGCGGCAAGATCGACCGTGTCGTCGAACTCCCCGGCCGCGGACTCATCGTCATCGACTACAAGTACTCCACCCCGGACAGAATCCGCGGCCGCATCCGCTCCCACGAGCGCGGCGAACTCGTCCAGGGTGGGCTTTATTTATGGGCCGCCGGGCAACTCTACCAGTCGCCCCCGGCCGGCATGCTCTATTGCGGTCTCCGCGGCGAAGTCAGTTGGATGGGCTGGCGCCTCGCCTACCCCGGATGGGACGGCATCGGCGAATCCTGTGATCCCTCCCAACTCCGCGAGATGATGCGGCGCGCCGTCGACTCCACCACATCCGCCGCCCTTCGCATCGAAGCGGGTGAGATCCACCCCGCGCCCGCCGACAGGAAAAAATGCGCCTGGTGTGAATACCGCGACGCCTGCCGCGCCGGCGCCGCCAGTCCGCTCGTCCAGGTGGCCGGAGGCGCTTCGTAACCTCTATGAATCCCGCTCCCGCCATCTCCCTCAACCCCGCCCAGCAGGCCGCCGTCGAACGCTGGGGACAGGATGTCTGCGTTGTCGCCGGACCCGGTTCCGGCAAGACGCGCGTCCTCATCGAACGCTTTCGCTGGCTCGTCGCCTCCAAAGGCATCCCTCCCAACCGCATCCTCGCCGTTACCTTCACCGAAAAAGCCGCCACCGAGATCAAGAAACGTCTCATCCAGTCCTTCACTTCCGACGAACTCCGCGAACAGATCGAGCGCGCCTGGGTCTCCACCATCCATGGCTTCTGCACGCGCCTCCTCAAGGAAAACGCCATCGCCGCCGCCGTCGACCCCGATTTCTCCCTCCTCGACGAAGCCCAATCCCGGATCCTCCAGCTCCACACCGCGGAAGCCGTTCTCGATGACCTCCTCGGCGAACGCCCCGAGCTGATGCGTGTTCTCCTTCGCGAACTCAACACCGGCGCCTCCGGCCTTGCCGAATCTCTGCTCGAGTTCTTCGAGGAAGCCCGCACGGCCGGCATGCCTCTGGAAAACCTCCGTCCGCCCTCGAAGCAGGCGGCCTCCGCCTGGCCTCGAATCTCCGGCGCCGCCCACTCCATCCTCGCCGATCCCCCGGTCGGCACATTCAATCAGCGTCAAAGCCACCAGCGTTTTCATCAATGGGCCGCCGCCGTCCTCGCTCTCGATCCCTCTTCTTCCTTCCGGGAAAAGATCCGCCTCTTCGCCGGCATGCCCTCCGCCACTTCTCTCAAGTCCACTTCCCGCGCCCGCTCCGCCGCGCTTGAACTCGAGGAAACCCTTCTCCCGCTGGCGCAGGCCGAGCTGATCCTCGACGCCCGTCTTCCCGTCTATCCCCTCATCCTCGAAGCCCTCCGCCGCATTCGTGACGCATACTCCGGGGCCAAACGCCTTCGCGGCGTTCTCGACTTCGACGACCTCGAGGAGTTCGCCATCCACCTGCTCGAATCGAACGAACCCCTCCGCGCCCGCGTCCGCCACTCTTTCGACCAGGTTCTGATGGATGAGCTTCAGGACACCAACCGCCTTCAGTGGCGCCTCATCGATCTCGTCCGCCGTCCCGATACCCTGTTCGCCGTCGGCGACATCAACCAGTCCATCTACTACTTCCGCCACGCCGACCCCGGCGTCTTCCGCGACTACCGCGACTCCCTCTCTTCGCGCGGCCTCCCCATCGACGAGCTCCGCGAAAACTACCGCGCCCGCCCGGAAATCATCGACGCCGTCAATCGCATCACCCCCTATCTTTCCGATGGCGTCGAGCCCCACCGTCTCCTCGCCTGCCGCGAATTCCCCTCGCTTTCCAACTCCTGCATCGAATACGTCCACACCTTCGCCGCCGTCCCCGAAGACGACCCCGTGCGCACCGAAGCCCGCTGGATTGCCCGGCGCATCCAGGAACTCAACTCCCCTCCCGACTACTCCCGGTTCGCCATCCTCGCCCGTGTCATCGGAGCCCTCGCCCCCATCCAGCAGGCCCTCGATGAGTACGGCATCCCCAGCGTCATCAGCGGCGGCCGCTCTTTCTACGAATCTCGCGAGATCCGCGACCTCACCGCCTGGCTCAACGTCCTCGCCAATCCGCGCGACGAAATCAGCCTCGTCACGGTCCTCCGCTCCCCGCTCTGCGGCATCAGCGATGAGCTTCTCTTCCGCCTCAAACATTCCGCGCCCGATGACCTCTTCGCCGCCCTCGCAACGGCCGGCGATCCGCGCCTCGAATGGTTCCATGCCCTCGTGTCCAAACAACGCGCGCAAGCCGGGGCATCCAGCCCCGACGCTCTCCTCGCCCAGGTCCTCGACGAGTCGGGCTATCAGGATGGACTCCCCTCCCGTCCCCGCGCCAACATCGCCAAGTTCCTCGCCATCCTTCGCGACCGCTTCCATAAGAACCCCGCCACTCCCGGCGAACTCGCCGCGGATATCGCCCGCTGGCGCGAAACCGCCGCCGAACCCGAGGCCTCCGCCGCCGAACTCGCCAACTGCGTTCATCTCATGAGCGTCCACTCCGCCAAGGGCCTCGAATTTCCCGTCGTCTTCCTCGCCGCCATGCGCAACGGAGCCCAAAACAGAGAGCCTGTCTTCTGTTTCGATGCATCCGGCCTGCTCGGCGCAACCTGGCGCCATCCCGAACTTCGCAAGGGAATCTCCGATCCCACTCACCTCCAGGTCTGCGCCCGCCGGAAACGCCAGGAAGACGCCGAGGAGGACCGCCTTCTCTACGTCGCCATGACCCGCGCCGGGGAGCGCCTCGTCTTCACCGCTTCCTCGCACCCTGGCCGTTCGGATTGGGCTCGCAAAGTCGCCGAAGGACTGCTCCTGCCCACATCCATCCCCAAGGCAGAGCACTCCGAATCCATCTACTCCGCCATCCGGGAAGCGCCGCCTCCGCCTTCCCCGCAATCCGGCGATCTCGAGGAACAAACACCCGCCGCCATCGTCTCCCCTCCCTCCATTCCCGGCGGACACGACTCCGTCGTCCCCGTCACCTCCGTCGCCCGGTTCGCCTTCTGCCCGCGCCAGTATTACCTCTCACGTTACCTCGGCTTGCCCACCCAAACCCCCGCTCCAATCAATGCGAACCCCGATCCCGAAGCCGATGCCGGAGAGTGGACCGCCAGCGAATTCGGCGTCGCCGTTCACGAGATCCTCGCCGGAAAATCCATCGAAAACCCACCCCCCGAGGCAATCACGCTTGCCGCCCGGTTCCACGCCTCGCCTCTCGGCCGCCGCCTCGAAAACGCCTCCCGCCTCGGCCGCGAGTACGACTTCCTCATCGAACTCGAAGACATGATCCTCCGCGGACAGATCGACTTGTGGTTCGAGGAGTCGGGAGAACTCATCCTCGTCGACTATAAGTCGGACCTCGTCGCCCCGGGCGGCGAACGCCGCCACGCCTACCGCTACGGAGCCCAGATCCGCCTCTATGCCCTGGCCCTCGAACGCCTCACCGGCAGGCTGCCGGATCACGCCTTCCTCTGGTATCTCCGTACCGAAACACCGGTCCCCGTCTCCCTCCACCCGCAAGCCATCGCCGAAGCCCGCGGCCTCGTCCGCCAACTTCGCGAGGCCCAGTCCGCCGTCAAATTCCCAATGCGCGAAGGAGATCATTGCCTCCGCTGCGCCCACTATCAATCCGCCTGTCCCGCCCAACCTACGCCGGATTCATCCAACCCTCTCCCGCTCGCTCCGTCGTGAAAAATTCAGCGCGCCCATCCCGCCACCAACACGCCGATTCCCCCCGCCGTCAGCACAACCCCCAGTGGCGCGCTCAGCCGGCGCCCCCACCGGTAATTCTTCTCCACCGCCATCAACACCCCCAGCAACAGCATCCCCCCAAGGTTCCCCGCTCCCACCACGAACATCAGCAACATCAGCGACCAGCAGCAGCCCACGCAATACAACCCGTGCTCCGCCCCCAACCTCAGCGCTTGATACGTGGGACTCCCGCCCCGCCAGCGCCCGATCAGGAACGACAGCGGCGACCGGCATTTTTCCAGACAGGCGTACTTGAGCGGGGAAAATTGATACAAGCCCGCGATAGCCAGAATCACCCCCGCCGCGATCCACTCCGCGTCAGCCGGCCACGCAATCCGCGCGATCCCCGCCCGCAAGGCACGGTTCACTGCCTCGAGCGCCGCCCCCACCAGCACCCACACGCCAACGTAGCCGCAGATCACCACTCCCAGCAGCCACGCCGCCCTCGCGCCTCCCCGCGTCATCCTCTGAAACAACACCAGCAGCGGAACGCTCGTTGGCAGCATCATCGCCACCGTCATCAGCGTCCATCCGGCGGCAAAGAACAAGCCGAACCGCCAGGGGTTCTCCACCGCCATCCCCGGATGCGCGGAACCGTGCAGCAGCAGGTGCCCTTCCGTTCGCGTCAGCGCCCGCAAACCCCACCACGCCAGTACTACGAGAGAAGCGAGAACAGCCGTCAGAACCGCATCAGGCCACGAAACGGAACGAACCCTGAGTGGCATTCTTGCCCTTGAGATCCACATCGCGCAGCCCGTACTTGCGGCCATTCCTCCGGTATGCCGACGCTTTCGCCACATATGCCGGCGACCCCGGAATCGTCGAGAAGACACTCTCGTTGAGCGTCGTCACATTTCCCGCCGGGCTCCGGTACGGAGCCATATCCGCCTCCGCCACCGTCCCGATCCGCAACCGCCCGGCTCCCTCCTGAACCTCGAAGCGGATCGCCGTCCGCTCCACCGCGATCACCTCTCCCACCAACTTTGCCATGTCCGCCAGCGGACCGCCCAGTTTCCCGGTCCATGCATTCAGAATCGCCTCCTGCTGCCGCTCGCTCGCCTTCTCGTCGACGAACACCACGATCCGCCAGTCGCCCTTCAGGATGTTCCCTGGAATATGCCCCATCAATCCAACCGTCAATCCCGAAACATCCGTTTCCTCAATCGACCCCTTGTCAATGTGGTAGGCGAGCACCGCGTCGCAAGTCCCATTGTCGGCGTCCTCGCCTATCCAGCAGGGACAAAGGACGTTACAGTCGCAGACTTCGAGAAGTTTTCCCTCGAGTTGATAGCCCATTCGAACCTCCTTCGGTTTCGAACCGTACCCAGACTGCAACCGAGGATACTATGCGAATCTGGCGTGATCAACCCTGGGCCGGCGGCACTTTTCATCCATCGTCCTGCTCCTCCGCCGGTTCGCTTTCGAGCCGCTCAAAGATTTCCGGGATCGCGTCCAGGGCCGATCCCATCGCGGGGTCTTCCTTCAACTCGAGCAGCAACGGATAATTGCTCTCCCGTGAACGTAACAGGTTCATCGTCTTGCGCCAGTCAGTGACGCCTCCCGGCTTGAGATAAGGGAAGAAGTGCGTGTCGTTCACACCGTCGTTGTCGTGCACGTGGGTGGAGCGGATGCGGCCGGCCATGAGATGGTAGGCCTGCTCCACGCCCTCCATGAGGTTGGCATGTCCGGTGTCGAAACAGAAGTTCAGATCAAGGTGAGTCACATCGAGGAACTGCGCCAGGCGTTCGGCGCTCGAGAGCTTGTTGGGGATGTTCTCGAGCAGAATCTCGACTCCCCTCTGCTTGGCAAACACCCGTAGTTCGTCGAGCGCGGTGAAAGCCGCCTCGATCTTCCGTTCGTCGTACTCCTCGCCGCTCACTCCGATGTGCTGGATGAGGTACTTGCAGGGGATGACTTCCGCTACCTCGAGGGCGCGCTTGATCTCGTCCACCATGGCCGCGCGTTTCGACTTGACGGATTCGGTGATGGTGATCACCGCATTCGGTCCCGTGCGGCCCCAGCAGTCGTCGCTGTACATCGGCGCGTGGAGCGCATGCAGATACATCGGCGAATCCTGAAACCAGTGGCCGAGTTCGTTCACCTGCTCCTTGTTGTAATAGTCCAGGTGCTGCCGCGCGCAGAAGATCTCCACCGCGAGCACACCTGACTTCCAGATCCTGTCCAGCCACACCGTATTCAACCGGTGGTTGACGAAACAATGCGTCGAAACCGCGTGTAACATGCGCTTAATAGGGTCCCCGTCCTCAGAATCCGGCGGCTTTGCCGTGGGCGCGCCGATCCGAGCCGCCGGCAAGCCACCCGTCCGGCTGCACCACCACCGCCTCCACATTGGCCACGGACGAAGCGCTGTCCACCGTGTGGCCGCGAGCCTTCAGCAGGGCAATTGTATCAGGTGAGAACCCTCTTTCGAGATACAGCCTGTCCGGCATCCACTGATGGTGGAAGCGGGGCGCGTCGATGGCGTCCTGCACATTCATTCCAAAATCGATGACATTCAGGATCACCTGAAGCACGCCCGTAATGATGCGCGATCCCCCTGGCGCGCCCACCACCATGAAGAGCTTGCCATCCTTTAGAAGAATAGTGGGCGTCATCGACGAGAGCGGGCGCTTGTTGGGCTGGATGGCGTTAGACTCCCCCTGCACTAGTCCGAACATGTTCGGCTCGCCCGGCTTGACGGCAAAGTCATCCATCTCGTTATTGAGAAGGAACCCCAACCCCGGAGCCGTCACCCCGCAGCCATAACCGCCGTTGATCGTATAGGTGAGCGCCACTGCGTTCCCTTTCTCATCGACGATCGAGAGATGCGTTGTCTCGGAGCTTTCCGCCAGAGCCACATTCCCGGCTCTGATTTCGGCCGAGGTGGAAGCCTTGCCTGGTTGGATGGTCGAGCGACGCGCGGCAATGTACTTCTTATCGAGCAGCCGGCTCACGGGCACGCGAAAAAAATCGGGATCGGCCAGGTACTCGCTCCGGTCGGCGTAGTAGCGCCGCATGACCTCAGCCACGAAGTGAATGGCGGCGGCCGATTCCGCCCCATTGTCCTGGTAGTTCGTTCCCTCGAGCATGCCCATCATCTGGAGGAGGCCCACTCCGCCGGAACTCGGCGGCGGCGCGGTGATGATCGAGTATCCGCGGTAGGCGCCGGTGAGCGGCTTGCGCTCCACTGTCCGGTAGCTCTTCAGGTCGCCGGCGGTGATCAACCCTCCGTTGGCTTCCATTGCCTCCGCCAGTTTCCTTGCCGTCTCTCCCTCGTAGAACTCATGCGCGCCGCCGCGCGCGATCCGCTCGAGCGTGCGCCGCAACTCGGGTTGGGCGAAGATTTCACCCGGTTCATAATATTTGCCGTTCCGCAGGAAGATCCGCTTCGATTCCGGAAACCGGTTCAACAGTTCCGCGTGGCTCTCGAGTGACTTGGCAAATGCATAGGAGATCGGGAACCCTCGGGCCAGCCGCGCCGCCGGAGCCACCAGTTCCGCCCAGGGCTTTGACCCGAACTTCCGGTGTGCCGTTTCAAGGCCGCTCACCGTGCCGGGGACTCCCGCCGCCCGCCATCCGGTGATGCTGTCGCCGGTGGGCTTGCCGCCCGGGCCAAGATACATGTCGTGAGTCGACTTGGCGGGAGCGCGCTCCCGAAAATCCAGGAACGTGGATTCCCCGTTCGCCAGCCGGAGCAGAAGAAAACCCCCTCCCCCCAGGTTTCCCGCTGAAGGATGCGTCACCGCCAGCGCGAACGCCACCGCCACCGCGGCGTCCACCGCATTGCCGCCGGCTCTGAGCACCGCAACGCCCACGTCCGTCGCCAGCGGTTCCTGGGCTGCCACCATCGCATGACGGGCGTGTTCGGGATGGTCCGCGGCAAGCGGAGAGGCCAAAAGCGAAACAGCGAGCAGAATGCAAAGAATCCGGAGCGCCATGTTCGATTTTACTATGCGCCTCCGTATTATCAGGCCCAGCGGGGAGTTGGATACAATCAGGCTATACGCCGGATGCTCCTCTCATGAAACTAGCCACCTTCCTTCTCCTCGCTCTCTCGTTGCTCGCCCCCGCCCAGGTAATCAGGCGCCCGAAACTGGTTGTCGCCATCGCGGTCGACCAGTTCCGCTACGACTACCTGACGAAATTTCGCGATCAGTACACCAGCGGATTTTCCCGCTTGCTGACTCGCGGAGCGGTGTTCACGAACGCCTTCTATATCCACTTCCCGACCGTAACCGCCATCGGCCATTCCACCTTCCTGACGGGAGCCACGCCGTCCATCAGCGGCATCGTCGGCAACGATTGGTACGACCGCGACGAAGGCAAAGTGGTAACCAGCGTCTCCGACGACAATGCCGCCATGATCGGTGGAGCGGGCCGTGGCGGTGGCAAAGCCGCATCCCCCCGCCGCCTTCTCGTGAGCACCGTCGGCGACGAACTCAAGCTGGCCGGGCGCGGCTCGAAGGTGGTGGGCGTCTCCGTCAAGGACCGTAGCGCGATTCTCCCATCCGGTCATATGGCCGACGGCGCTTACTGGTTCGATGGTTCGAGCGGAAATTTCGTCTCGAGTACTTATTACTTCGCCGATCTGCCCGAATGGGTGAAGAAATTCAATGCCGCGCGTCCCGCCGACCGGTTCCTCGGCAAGGGTTGGACCCCGGTGAACGGCGGCGCGGCATTCAAGACAATGGCGGCCACGGCCGGCACGAAATTCTATAGCGCCATCGAGGCGACTCCCTACGCCAACGAACTCATCGAGAAGTTCGCCGAAGCAGCCGTCACGGGAGAACAACTCGGCAGGCGCAACACGACGGACTTGCTTGCCATCAGCTTCTCGGCTAACGACTACGTCGGCCACGCCGTCGGCCCCGACGATCCCCAGGTGCGCGACATCTCCATCCGCACCGACCGCCTGTTCGGCGACCTCTTCCGCTTCCTCGACACACAGGTGGGAATGCGCAATGTTCTTGTGGTGTTCACGGCGGATCACGGCGTGGTGCCTGTACCCGAGGTGAACGCGGCCCGCAACATGCCCGGCGGCCGTGTGTCGGGCAAGATGATCGCGGACAAGATCCAAAGCCGGCTCAGTGAAAAATACGGACCGGGCAAGTGGATCATCGGGAAGATCGGCGACTCGCAATTCCTCAATGACGCCCTTATCCGCGAGAGAAACCTCACCATGGACGAAGTCTCCGAAACGGCGGCTCAGGCGGCCCGCGAAGTTCCCCACGTGTTTCGCGCCTACTCGCGCGCCCAGCTCTCGCGCGGCGACGTGCCGGGTGACATGGTGGACCGGAGGATTCTCAACGGCTTCAACCAGCGCCGGAGCGCGGATGTGGCCGTGGTTCTGGACCCTTATTACCTGAATGAGGGCAAGGGAACTTCACACGGCTCTCCATTCCTCTACGATGCCCACGTTCCCGTTATCTTCATGGGAGAGGGCATCCGGCCCGGCCGCTACAACGTGAAAATCGCGCCAAACGACATCGCTCCCACACTGGCGACGATACTCGATGTGGAAACGCCGAGCGGAGCCGTGGGCCGTGTGCTCACGGAGATTCTGGTGGCGCCTCACCCGGTTGCCGCGAAGGCCGCCGCCAGGTGAGCGCGCCTAGCGTGACGCCTGGAGGCTCTCCTTCGGAGCCATGACCACGCGCGCCATGCCGGGATGCAATTCGATCCGGTCCATGTTGTAGCCAAGCTCGAAATCCTTCCCCACCTTCGCCTGCGGATAGAGCGGATTGACGAACGTCCTGATCAGCAGATCGAGGGCGCGGCCTTCGATCACGCTGCCCCCGATATCGACCCGCTCGATGTCGACGCGGGCAATCCCCCGGTTCGATTCGATGCGGCCGGTCACGGTTATGGGATGTTCGCCTTCGAGCATCTTGCTCATCAGCCAGTTCAGCTCCTGACCTCGCGCCTGGCGCATCTTGACGAAATCGACCATGGCGTATCCCGTGACTTTCCCGTTGCCGATTTCGAGACGCGTATCGCGCAGCCCGTCAGGAACCACTTCCTTCGCCCTCACTGCCAGAAAGGCGTTCAGTTCCTTCTGTTGGAACACAACCTGGGTCCCAGGCGGAATTTTTCCCTTCTCGATCAGGTCAATCTTCTTCTGGGGCGGCAGGCGGTCATAGCGCGACGCGGCCGGCTGCAACGGAAGAACCAGAAGAAGCAGCAGGAGAGCGCGCTTCATTCCTCCATTATAGGTTGCGCGCCGCGGCTCACCGGGAATCGCCCTGCGTTTTGCGTATCAACCCGCCGGTGAATTCGATGCCCACCCGGTATTCCATCTTGTGCGACATGCAGTAGCGGACCGACCCGCTGCCATGCAACCCGAGACCCGCTGCCCGGAAGTTGATCACCGTCCGCGGAGCAATGCGATCACGCACCGACAGCTTCATCCCTGTTTCGGAGACATCCACGCACTTGCCCATCACGGAGCAGTGAGTTCCATCCTGTGTGGTCCATTCAAGCTGAACTTTCCCATCCACCGGCGACCTGTCATGCCGCCGCTGTGCTTTCTTCGCAGGCGTCCCGCTGCTCGAGGTCATAAAAACTCTGGCGCGCCCGGAGAGGCTCGAACTCCCG
>JABAQT010000030.1:26877-187235 GCA_019187195.1 Bryobacteraceae bacterium | reverse complement strand
GATGGGCTCGCGCCACAGGCCGGGTGTGGGCTCGAACTTCGCGGTCAATTCCTGCGGTTCGGCGGTTTGCTCGGGCAGCGATTCGAGGATGGGCTCGCGCCACAGGCCGGGCGTGGGCTCGAACTTTGCGGTCAATTCTTCCGGCTCGGCGGTTTGATCAGGCAGCGATTCGAGGATGGGTTCGCGCCACAGGCCGGGCGTGGGCTCGAACTTTGCGGTCAAATCTTCCGGTTCGGCGGTTTGCTCGGGCAGCGATTCGAGGATGGGCTCGCGCCACAGGCCGGGCGTGGGCTCGAACTTTGCGGTCAAATCTTCCGGTTCGGCGGTTTGTTGGGGCAGCGATTCGAGGATGGGTTCGCGCCACTGGCCGGGTGTATGCGCTTCCGCCTCCGCCCGCAACTCGTTCAGGGATCTCACCGCCGGTTTCCGCCACAACTCCGGCGGCGGCCCGAGATCCTCCGCGTGTGGTTCCGGGGATGATTCGGGCCGGGCAGTCTCCGCGGCCGCCTGCCGCTCACCCCGCTGCGATTCGGGTTCACCCCCGGGTGGCGCGCACCCCGCATCCTCGAAGCTGATATCCTCCAGCTCATCCGGCCTGTCGTGGTCGTCCATTCCTTGTTCCCTCCCCGGTGTAGCGTCCATAGGCAATGGCTCAGATGAATCTGGAGATTGCCGCCAGCAACTCATCCGTCTTGAACGGTTTGGTCAGATACAGGTCCGCGCCCTGTTTGAGTCCCCAGTACTTGTCGGATTCCTGGTTCTTACTGCTCAGCACAATGATCTTGATGCCGCTTGTTTCCGGGGCGCTCTTGAGCTGCCGGCACACCTGAAATCCGCTCTTTTTCGGCAGGACGACGTCCAACAGCATCAAGTCCGGCTTCTGCGATATCGCCTTCGTCAGCGCCTCCTCGCCGTCCGTGGCGACAATGAAGCGGTAGCCGTTGTTCTGCAGGACCGTGGTCACGACATGCAACTCAGTCGGACTGTCTTCCACGACCAGGATGGACTTCCCATTCATCGGTTTCCTCTCCTCGCTTCCTACGCGCCTCCGGAAAGATACTTCTTGATGGTCTTCAACAGGGCATCAGGATCAAACGGCTTCGTCACGTAGTCATTGCAACCCGCCAGTCTTCCCCGTACCTTGTCGAAAAGTCCGTCCTTGCCCGAGAGCATGATCACGGGCACTTTTCTGGTCAGCGCCCTCTGCTTGATCGCCTTGCACACCTCGTAGCCGTCCATCCACGGCATCGTGATGTCGAGCAGAACAAGATCGGGCACCGCCTCATTCAACTTCGCCAGGGCGTGGGAGCCATCCTCGGCAGTCACCACGCGGTAGTCGTTCTTCTCGAGAATGCTGGACAACGCCTTGCGGATGGTCAGGCTGTCGTCGACGACGAGGATGACCTTGCGCCACTGGATCTGATCGAGCACTCCGTTGAGCGCCCAATCGTTGCGCTTTTGCGCCGAGGCGGCCTTCAGATGGGGCAGGGCGGCGGTTGCCTCCCGCAAGTTCAGGTGTCCCAGCGCGAGGCTTACATTCTGTTCGAAGCTGCGCTTGTCCGCCGGCGTCGCTTCGTACCGCGCCAGCGAATCGCGCACCAGTTTCTCCTGCACGCCCTCGTTTTTTTCGATCTCCTTGAGATCCTCGAGCACCGTTACGGCGCGGCAGTTCGGACAGCGCCGCAAGGCCGATTCCGAGGATGCCTGGCAGAAGGGGCAGCGCCAGCGCGGCTGTGGTTCCGGATCAAGGGCGAGCGCGGGGGAACCTTTGCTTGCCGGGGCGAAGGGAATCACCGACGGGCGCGGACGCGTTGCCGCCTCGGCCGGTTTAGGGATCACCACGGGATCCGCCGCGCGGGCCGAGGCCATGCTTCCAGCGGGCGCCTGTTCAGCCGGCCGGATGGTGGTAGTACCGACGCTCTCGGCTGTCTTAAGCACTCCATGAGTGTGCGCCTGCCCCGCCTCGAACGCGCCGGCTGGAACGGACTGCCGCGCAGGGGCGCCCGTAGTATGGTTCGCTCCCGGCGCGGGCGGCTGGGAGAGATTCTGTCCCACGGGTTTGGGGCCCTCGGGAGCCTGAGCGGCCGCTCCCGTCACCCCTTTGCATTTCTCCAGCCATGCCGCCGCCTTCTGATTCTGAGGGTTGATCCGTAACACTTCCCCGAGATAGAAAATAGCCTCTTTCGGCGACTCGGAAAGGGAGGCGCGCCACAGCCACACCAATTCATTATTTGGATTGTGTACGCTGGCCTGACGAAGCAATTGCCGGGCGGCAGCTTTGTTGCCAACTTTTGCGGCTGTTACTGCTTCGCGCAACAGTAGAGCATCCTGGGTTTGGGGCATAACTTCCCTTAATGAGAATCCGCGGCGAGCAGATTCGCGGTCTGATCGCTTACATCCCTAATAACGGCGTATCCACTGCCTGCTTGTATAGGTGAGATACCTTAACGCCGGTTCCCCTCCTACGGGGGAGCCCCTCCTCGGGCAATCCATTTAAGGTCACATCAGGTATAACGATCCGCGCCCAAAAATCCGTTTATCAGAGTGCGGCTCTTTCCGCGTAGATAAACATGCACCCGCCCGGCACACCGTCCGACCCGCTTCACACCTGGCGCCCCGCCAGTGACCGCTCGAACGTGCTCATCGTGGCTCCCTCGTCAGCGGGCTACCTCGATGCGCTCACCTCGCTCCGCAAGGGCAAGCCTCCATGCGAGGTGGTGTCGATGGATTCCACCCAGGACAGCCTGCGCCTGGTACGCCGCGGCAGCATTGCGGTTGTCGTCCTCGACGGCCATCCGGGCGAAGCTGGCAGCCTCGAATTCATCATTGAATCCCTCGCCAAGCAAAGACCGCCCATTTTTCTCATCCTTACGCGCAAACCCGGCCCGGGGGCCCCTCTCCACCGCCGCATTCGGACGGCGGCGGCGGGTATGGACTACGCCCTGCTCAAAAACCTCGTCCTCGAGGCCGCTGGCCAGTTCGAGGAGGATTCCGTTCCGAGGTCCGTCAGCGCCTTTGAACTGCTCGAATCGGCGGCCGGATTTCCCGACGAAGCCTGGCTCCGTGTCACCAATGAGCGGGAGGAATCCGGTGACCTCTGCGTCAGGGCCGGCCGCATCGTCTACAGCGAGGTCGAGCGTCTGTCCGGATCGAGGGCGGCCGCCAGAATCCTGTCCTGGAACGATTGCCGCTTCGAATGCCGGGAGTTGCCGGCATTCCTCGGCAAGAACATGGACCATCCGCTCGACAACCTGAGCGCGCTCGCGCAGGGAGCCCCCACTCAGTATCAGAGCGCGCCACCGCCTGTTCCCGCGCCTTCGACGGAAGCCGCCATCGAGGAGCCGCTCGATTTTCCGAGCCTCGCCTCCTACGTGGACGAACTTTCCGCCGCGCCCGAACCCGGCCGCGGGGGCGATATCGAAGAGCCCCTGATGATGCCGGAATTCATGGCGGATCTTCCGGAAGCCCAGTGCGGGAACGGTTTCTCTCCGGCCGCGGGCGACTTCCTCGAGGAACCAGCCGAACTGACGTTCGAAACCGGCATGGCCGAACCGCCTCCGGAAGTCCCGCGCAAGGAAACCGGCTTCATTTCCGTTAGCGGGTCTGTTTTTGCCGCTGTCGCGGTGATCGCCGCTGGAGATCCGGAGATCGAGATTTGCATGCCCGAACGCGAGCGTCCCTATTTTGACGGGCCGCTTCTGCGCGGCCTCTATGACCAGGCCCGGCAGTGCGCCTCGCTGCGCCGGATGGACGCTCCCAGTTCGGTGCGTATCCGCAGCGCGGAGGGGACGCTGGCTCTGGAACCTGTTCCCGGGAGCAGCCGCCTGGTCGCGGCGTATGTCAAAGACGGTGGTTTCGGCCCGAGGGAAGAGGCGGAACTGCGCTGTCTGGTTGAGAATCTGCCAGCCGTTGTGAGGTGAGGGTTCGGCGGATTCATCGAGCGGCTCCCGCCATATTTTTCACGGCCGCCGTGCCCGCTTCCGCCTCCGTGGTACTACAACGTTCCAGGACTCTGTTCTCTTGTTCGATCCCGCGCGCGAGTCCAAACTGGCCACTTGGGTAGGGTTTTCCCCTTCCAATGATTGGAGCGCTGTTTGGACCGTGCCGAGTTCGACATCTGGACCGCCAGGGAGGTAGCGAGGATTCTCACCCTCGTCGAGAACGAGACTCGCTATTACCAGGAAATCCTTGCGCTGGTTCCGGTTCCGCTGGCTATCGTGTCCCGGCAGTTGCACCTTGTTTCGGCGAATCGCGCCTTCCGCCGGGGTTTTCAACTGAAGCATGAGGAGGCCGGCCGCCATCGATTGGACGAATTCATACCGGCCGCGGTGGTGAAGTCCCACGTGGCGGGCGCTCTCGAGTCCGGCGTCGCGGAATCCGGCATCGAGTTCACCGCGCTCGATGCGGCGGGCGTGGGCCGCCCCTGCCGCCTGTCGGTGATTCCTTTGCCAGGCATGGAAGCGGGCGCTGATGGGGAAGCGCTGATCGCCGTCGAGGAGCCCATCCATGCCGCGCCTCCAGCGGCGCGGTTGCTCGAGGAACTGCAGGTGGCGGTCTGGGTGATCGATGTCGAATCGGGCGACCTCCAGTTCGCCAATCGCGGCGCCGAGCGCCTGCTCGGCCGGGAAGGAGTTGCCGCCTGGATCAACCGCGTACACGCGGAAGATCATGCGCGAGTGGCCTGGGTCTATGAAGCCGCCCTCGAATCGGGAGCGGAGGCCACGGTCGAGTACCGCGCGGCTCGCGCCGGCGGGGCAATCATCTGGCTCGCCGATCGCATCCAGCCGCAAGTTTCCGGCGGGCGCGTCCGCTCGCTGCGCGTGGTAACCACAGGGCAAAGTGAACGCCGCATCGAACTTGGCCGGTATACCCAGGAACGCGAGGCCGGCTCCGCCATGCGGCTTTCCCGCCATGTCGCTCACGAGTTCAACAACCTCTGGATGATCCTCACCGGCTATGCTGAAATGCTGGCGGACCGCATTCCGCAGTCGGACTCCGAAGCGCTCTCCGCGATGGATGAAATTCGTAAGGCCGTCGACCGCGGCGCCGGCGCCACGCAGCAGCTCCTGCAGTTCGGGCGGCCCTCTTCCGGCGCCGCAACTGTCGTGGACCTCAACCAATTGATGCGCCGTGTTGCTCCGAAGGCCGCTTTGCGGCTGACTTCGCAACCGGTTCCCGTTTCCGCCGATGCGGTCAGACTCGAGCGCGCGCTGCGGGATCTGATCGAGAACGCTTCCGAGGGCAGATCCGAGAGTTGGCGCCTTGAGGCCGAAACGGGCCGGGAAACCCGCATCTCGGACTTCGGGCTCGAGGATTGGAAGGGGCAGTTCGTCACCCTGCGTCTCGGGCCGTTAGACAACGTCTCCGACAGGAGGATCGAGCATTGGTCCGAGCCCTACTTCAGCGACGTCGAAAAAGCCACGGGGATCGGGCTGGCCCCGGTGGCTTCTCAACTGCGCGCGATGGGGATACAGGTTCGTCTCGAGCGTTCGCCGTCCCGCGGCGGGCAGACGGCCGATTTTGTGCTGCGGTTTCCCCTTGCCCCCGGTCCCGAACCCTCGATCGAGCCGCCGCCGGAGACCGCGTACCGCCGCCGGGAGGAAGCGCCTCCACCGGAGAAGTTGGAAACCGTCCTGGTGGTGGACAGCGAAGAGAGCATTCTGTCCCTTATTTCCCGGGTGCTCACCCGCCAGGGGTACGAGGTAATAACCGCCACGACTCCGGAAGAGGCGCTGCGCATTGCCGCCGAACCCGCCCGGCGGATCCATCTTACAGTAATGGAAATTTCACTTCCGCAATTGGCCGGGCCACAATTGATTGCACGGTTGCGCGAGATTCATCCCGACATGAGAGTTCTTTATATGTCGGGGTTTACCGATGACCCCTCATTTGCATCCGGGATGTTACCCCCGGATGCGGGTTTTCTCCAGAAGCCTTTTACGCTCAGTTCGTTAACCTCGACCGTGCGTGCAGTACTAGATTCGTCCAAGAACTAATCAATTTCCCTCATCGTAATCCCCGTCCGCGACGCCGATAATGAAATTGGGTGAACCAGGCGTCCTGTTGACATATGGAAAGAATCTACTGGATTTCCGTTCCGATCAGTCTGCTGTTTCAGGTCTTAATCATCACTGCCCTGATCCGGGGAACTTTCAAGCGATATCCTTTTCTTCTCCTCCTGCTGGTTTCGGAATTCCTCAGCACGATCGTCAATCTGGCGGCCATCATGGACTTCCACCATTACACTCCGAGTACGGTGGTGTTCTATTGGATTGGCGAGGGCGTAACGCTTTCCGCGCTGTTCCTGTCGCAGGTCCACATGCTTTACCAGTCCATCAGCGAAGAAAACCGCGCCGGACGCCTGTTCTCTCTCATCCTTGGAAGCATACTTTTCATGGGGCTGGCCACCTGGCAGGCCTACGATCCGGCTTTCAATCGATGGATGACTCAGTTGGCCCGCAACTTCAGTTTCGGGTCGATGTTCGTGAATCTCACGCTGTGGACCGTGCTGGTCCGCCACATGGACCGTCAACGGCTGCTGATCACCGCCGGCCTCGGTATTCAACTCGCCGGGGACGCTATCGGGCACTCGCTGCGGCAGATGTCGCGGAGCCTCGTCACCGGCGGTAATGTAATTTTAGTTCTCACTTACCTGGTCCGGCTCTACATCATTTGGCGGGCGTTATGTCCTGGTACGGTACCAGTGGCGAACTCCCCTCACGTCGAGAAGGATACGGCTCCGGACATCGACGGGGAACAGTTGCGGCTCACTGAGCCGGCCGACTCGTCGAGTCAGGACGCCGAACAACTTCCCACTCCCCAACTGCGCGCCTAGAACATGTGCCCTCCTTGCTCTCAACCCGGCCGAGGTGATGACCGTCCGCGGCGGAGCCAGGCCGAAGCTGTTTTCGACAGGGTTTGTCGCGGCCGTTATGCTATTCTACCGGGCGAGTGAAGGACCTGCTGCGTTTGCTCGTGTGTCACGACGAAGACATCCCGCTCGATGTCGCCGCGCTCGACATTGCCCGCATCGAGTTTCCCGATCTCGAGGCGGAACCCTGGATCGGTCTCCTCGATTCCTACGCGAGCGAACTCGCCGAACGCATTCTCGAGGAAAGCACCGGTCTCGAATATATCGGGAAGGCCAATCATTTTCTGTTCGAGGAGTTGGGCTTTCGCGGCAACGAGGACGATTATTACAGTCCCTTCAACAGTTGTCTGAACCAGGTGCTGGTGGAGCGGACCGGTCTTCCCATCACTCTCTCGCTTGTGTACATCGAGATCAGCCGCCGGCTCGGCCGGCCTATTTGCGGAATCGGAATGCCGGGGCATTTTCTCGTGGAATACAACGACGGCGAGACACGGCGCTACATCGATCCTTTCCATGCGGGCAGAGTTCTTGGCGGAGAGGAGTGTCTCGCTCTGGCGAGCAAGGTCACGGGAATGGATCTCTCGGACAACTGGACCGCGCTTGCCCCGGTGAGCAAGCGCCAGATGGCGCTCCGGATGTTGAACAATCTTCGCGCCGCCTACCTGCGCCGCGGTACGTGGGCAAAGGCGCTCGAGGTGCAGGATCTGCTGGTCGATGCCGCACCCGGGGAGGCTCTCGAGTATCGCCAGCGGGGATATCTCCACCTCCAGATGCGCAACTTCCACGACGCGGCGCGCGATCTGCGGAAGTATCTCACGCTCGCCCCCGGCGCGCGCGACAAAGAAGATGTCGAAAAGCGTCTCCAGTCGCTTCGCCGCTGGGCGGCGGGGATGAATTGAACCGCGTCAATTGAACGCCGGCGTCTTGAAGCTTTCGCGCCCCACGGGGTAGAGTAAGGCAATGACGGCGCCCCTCCTGGTGAGGGGAGCGCGCCAGTTGCTCACTCTGCGCGGCTCCGTGGAACCCCGCCGCGGGTCCCGCATGCGAGAACTTGGCGTCATCGAGGAAGGCAGCCTGCTGATCGCCGGTGAAACCATCGTCGAAGCGGGCGCCACGCGGCGTGTAGTGAATCTGGCCAGGGCTCGCGGCGCCAATGTCGTCGACGCCTCGGGTTGTGTCGTGCTTCCGGGATTCGTTGATCCGTGCATGGACTTGCTGGGGCACACGCCGACATTGCTTGCCATCGAACGCAGAACCGCGCTCCTGCTTGAACACGGAACGACCACCATCGGATGCGCCACCGCCGTGCGCAAGTACCGCCATCTCTTCAAGAAGGCTCGCGCCGCGCTGGTCGACGTGGTAAGGCTGGAGCAGGAAAGCTCTCAACCCGCCGCCCTCGTCAAGCCTCTTGCCAACCTCCTTGCCGGTACAGTTGCCATCCGCCCCAGGGAATATATTGACGGCGGCCGGGCCCTCGCCCTTGCCACCGGCTTTGACGCGGCCTCCATTCGAAGCTGCAGTATGCAGGCCGCGATCGCCCTGGCCTGTCTTCAGATGAATCTCACGATCGAGGAAGCCATCTCCGCCGCCACGACGAACGCGGCCCATTTGCTCGGCATCGGGAGAATCGCCGGAGCCCTCGAACCGGACCGCCAGGCCGACGCCGTTCTGCTCCAGGTGCCGGACTACCGTCAAATCCCGTATCATTTCGGAGTGAACCTGGTCCGGACCGTCATTAAACGCGGAAAAATAGTCTACCAGCGAGGAGACCGGTGGTGGATGGGAAGCTGATCGAATGTGTTCCGAATTTTTCCGAAGGCAGGGACAGGGGCAAGGTCGAGGCGATTGTCCAGGCCATTACGTCGGCCGCGGGCGTGCATCTGCTCGGATGGGAGTGCGATAGGGATCATAACCGCGGCGTCGTCACCTTCGCCGGGCCGCCCGCGGCCGTGGTCGAGGGGGCGTTTCGCGGCGTGCGCAAAGCCGTGGAACTGATCGACATCCGTTCCCACCATGGCGTGCACCCGCGCATTGGCGCCGCCGATGTCGTGCCCCTTGTTCCCATCGAGGGCATCACGCTCGCGGAGTGCGCGGAACTGGCCCATTCCCTGGGCTCGAGAATCGCCACTGAACTGGGCGTCCCCATCTATTTCTATGAAGCCGCCGCCTTGCGTTCCGAGCGCCGCAACCTCGAGAACATCCGCCGCGGCGGATGGGAAGCATTGCGCGAGGCTGCCGCCGCCGACCCATCCCGCGCACCCGATGCCGGCGGACCCCAACTGCACCCCACAGCGGGCGCCAGCGCCGTCGGAGCCCGAAAGTTTCTGCTTGCCTTCAACGTGAATCTCGACACGGGCGATATAGGAGTGGCCCGTAGGATCGCTCGTAAGATTCGCGCCTCGTCGGGAGGGTTGCCTCATGTCAAAGCCATGGGCGTGTTCCTCGAGTCGCGAGGCCAGGCCCAGGTGTCGATGAATCTCACCGATTTCGAAGTGACTCCGCTGCACACTGTCTTCGAGGCGGTGCGTAGCGAAGCCGAGGCCGCCGGAGTCGCGATTGCCGGCAGCGAGATCATCGGTCTGATGCCCGCCGAAGCACTGGCCCAGGCCGCCGCCCACTTTCTCCGCTGCGAAAACTACCGTCCGGGCAGGATCCTCGAAAAACGCCTTCTGTCTAATCTGGTAGACTGAGGCCGAAGGATCAACACCATGCCGAATCGACGCCGCTTTCTGCAAACCATCCCCGCCATCCCCGCCCTGGGAGGGCTGAGCGGGGCGAGCGCAAAAACAATCGCCAAGCGCGACTATTTCAAGGAACTGGGGATTCGCCCGTTCATAAATGCCGCCGGCAGTTACACCACGCTTACCGCCTCTCTCATGCCGCCGGAGGTGATGGCGGCGATGCAATACGCTTCGAAGCAGTTCGTCCCGCTGATCGAACTCCAGGACGCAGTTGGGAAACGCATCGCCGAACTGGTAGGGGCCGAAGCGGCGATGGTGACCTCCGGCGCCGCGGGGGCTCTCATGTGCGGCACTTCGGCTTGTGTCGCCGGCAAGGATCAGGAAAAGATCCGCAGGCTTCCGGATACCACCGGCATGAAGAACGAAGTCATCATCCAGAAGAGTCATCGCTACGGCTACGATCATGCCGTCCGTTCGAATGGCATCAAGATGGTGGAAGTGGAAACCAGCGAGGATCTCGATCGCGCCGTCAACGAGCGTACCGCCATGATGCTCTTCTTCAACGACGCCGATCCGCGCGGCCAGATCAAGATTCAGGAGTTCATCAACCTCGGCAAGAAGCACAACGTTCCCACCTTCAATGATGCGGCGGCGGACGTGCCTCCCGTCGAGAACCTCTCGAAGTACATCAAGATGGGCTTCGACCTGGTGACCTTTTCCGGGGGCAAGAATATTTGCGGCCCCCAGAGCGCGGGTTTGCTGTTCGGGCGTAAGGATCTCATTGAAGCCGCGCGCCTCAACACCTCGCCCTACAGCGATTCGATAGGCAGGGGCTGCAAGGTCAACAAGGAAGAGATCCTCGGGATGCTGGTGGCGCTCGAACTCTACTTCAAGCGCGACCACGATGCCGACCGCAGGGAAGGCGATCGCCGGGTGAAGTACATCGCCGACACGATCCGCGCCATTCCCACCGTCCGTTCCGATGTTCAGGTGCCCCCCATCGCCAACCATGTTCCCCATCTCCACGTCAATTGGGATCAGAGCAAGATCACGGTGTTGGATGTGGTGAAGAAACTGCGGGAAGGCGACCCCTCGATCGAGGTGGTGCCAGGGTCTCGCGAGGAGCTCATCATCAATCCCTGGATGACCCAGCCCGGGGAAGCGGAAGTCGTCGCCAGGCGGTTGCGCGAAATTCTCAAGGCTGCGCTCGCCTAGCCCGCGAGATTCAAAAGATAAACTTCAACTGATAGCGAATCACCCGTCCGCCGCCGTCCAGTATCCCCAGGTTCAGGAACTGCCCGGCGGCGGAACTGGTTACGTTGCTCGAGGGGGTGCTGCCGGCCGGCGCGAAGGGGCTGACGCTCCCCAGTCCGCGCTGCGGATGATTCCAGATGTTATAGAACTCCGTCCGCAACTCCGCCCGCAGCCGTTCTGTGATGTTCACCCTCTTGAACAGGTTCACATCCCAGTTGCTCATTGGAGCCGACCGAAAAGTGTTCCGGGCAAGGTTGCCCGACCTCACGCGGTCCGGGGAAGCATTCGGGGGCAGAGCAATGTACTGCGCCGCCGCGGGATCAATCGGCGGCTGCCCGGGCAGGTCCGGATTGACATAGCCCGTCGAACTCCCGGGGGACGGCACGGCGCGGGTTCCGGGCCGGCCCTGAGGGTTGAAGTCCGGCCGGTCGTTGGCGCCGTCGATGCCGTCCGCATCCACGCCGTTATTGACAGTCACCGGGACGCCCGTCTCAAACGAAGTGATCCCCGACACGCTCCACCCGCTTGCCACCAGTCCGAGCGCACCCTTGCGCGTCCTCATCCACGGAAGATCATAGCCATACACGATCACCGCACGGTGCGTGCGGTCGAACAGCGAGACGCCCCGTTCCGCCGGGAGACCGCCGAAGATAGTCGGCACGGCCGAAGCAGCAGCCGCGTTGCTGTAAGAAAAGATCTCACTTCCATAATCGAGCAGTTTCGACCACGTATACGCGAAACTTCCGAAAAAGCCATTTGACGCGCGCTTGCTCAGGTTCACCTGCAGAGAATGATAGATGGACGAACCATTATTGGTCCGGATGGCTCGCGAGCCCGAGAGCGGATCATAGCGCGTACCGGCCCGGTCCGGCGGGATAGGGGCCGGGGTTGTGGGGAAGATCCTCATGGAAGCCGGCACAACGGGATTGAATTGCTCGGAGGCGAACAGTTTCGTGCCCTTCGATCCGACATAGGAGACGTCCAACACCGTGGACGGAGTGAGTTCTCTCTGGATGCCGAAGGACCAGCGCTCATAGTATGGGTTCACCAGCGTTTTCCAAATTACGTTTTGTCCGTCAAGCGCGCTGAACGGCCGGGGAACGATCGGGAGAGTGGTGGAAAGATTCGGTGTGCCCCGTGGTTCCACCTCGCTTACCGTGGAAACCGCTTGCGCCACCACCACGTTCGGCGTCGATGTGGCGGCATTCGAGGCGATGTTGTTAAAGAACGAGTCATACCCCATCTGAAAGCCTGTCCGGATCACTGTCTTGCGCTTCCCCAGCAATCTCTCCAGAAAGGCCCGCTCTGAAGTGGGGCTCCACGCAAGGCCGAAAGCAGGCGAGAAGTTGTTCTTGTCTGCCCGCACCTGGTTTGGCAGGGAGTACGGGCCGGTGAAGGCAACGGGATCTATGTTGAAGATACCTTCGTACGCTGGCGTGCGTAGTGAATTCATCGGTAAGCCGAAGTATTCGTACCGGATTCCCAGCGTCAGCGTCAGCGACGGCCGGACGCGCCAGCGATCCTGCGCGAAGTAGGCCTGCCGGAACAGATTCGGATAATAGGCGGGACTGCCGAAATCGCGCTGCACCGATCCGCCCGAACCCCCGAAATCGTCCACGAAGTTCGCAAACCCCGTGTATCCCGCGCTCGCCGCGTAGACGATCCTGCCGCGCTCGGCGATCGGGGCGTACTGGCGCGATCGCTGCAACAGCAGTTCCGCACCCATGCGGAAGGAATGACTTCCCCGGATCGACGAAAACGTATCCTGCAATCCGTAGTTGTTGGCGATTCTCCCTTGTGGGAGATTCGTCTGGACGCCCATGTATCCGCCGATGGACCGTCCCACCGTGGATGCCGTCAGTCCGGCAATCGAGTAGAGCGGGAGCGATTGCGCGAGCGGATCCGCGGCGTCGTTGGGAAAGGACAACCCGATGCGGTTATAGGGCAGCCGCAGTTCATTCGTCATCGACGGCGAAATCACTCGCGTCCAGGAGGCGAGCGCATTCTGATAGCGGTTCCGCTGTGAGGTGATGAAACCCGGAAGGTTGATCGCGGACACCGGGTTGAGGGTGTCGTCGTATAGATACCGGCCGCTCAACTGATTCCTCTCCGACAACGCATAATCAATACGTGTCGTGGTTTGCCGGTCCCTGAGGGTTTGAGGATAACTCGTAATCGCGAGCCCGAACCCGATGTCGGGCCTGCCGTTCCCCAGCGCTACGGGGAACCTGTTCGCCTCGCCGCTCAAGCCCGCCGTCACCGCGTTGAACAGATCCACACGGGGATTGGTCCCCTTGGGAAAGAGCGCGTTCAGAGTGGCCCTTCCGCCCGCGTCCGGCGCCGCCACGTCGCTCGATCCGCTCGAACGCTGCCGCCGCTGCTGGAAGGCCTGGAAGAAAAACAACCTATTCCTCACCAACGGTCCGCCGAGCGTTCCACCCCACCACTGGTCGGCGCCCGGAAGCGGCTTCCCTCTTTGCGTCACCGATGGGTCGAGCGATTGCAGTAGAGTGGTCGCGTCATCGTTGGTCACATCCAGCAGAAAGGACGCCGATCCGTGATAGGCATTCGTGCCTGCTCTGGTGATCACGTTCACCACGGCTCCTCCCGCGCGCCCGTACTCCGCATCGAAATTCGAAGTTTGTACCGACACTTCCTCCACCGCATCGGGGTTGGTGATCTGGAACCCCTGGCCGGCCACCGAAATGTCGTTGTTTTCCGTGCCATCGATGAGAAAATTGTTCGACCGGCCGCGTGCTCCATTCACCGCGAAAGTCGCCACCCCGGGAGCGGACCGGTTGCTGCTCACTCCGGGAGCGGTCAGCGCCAATGCCACCGGGTTTCGCGCCGGCACCGGCAAGCGTGTGATCTGTACCGGTCCCACGTTCGCTCCCCGGACGGGAGCCTCCACCTGCAATTGGACCGCCTCCGCCACAACCTGAACCACGTTCTTCTGCTCGCCCACTTCGAGTTGCGTATCGACGGTGCGCACCTGGTTTGCCACCACCTCGAATGGAGCGGTCTTCAGTTGCCGGAATCCGCTGGCCGTGACGATTACCTCATAGTTGCCCAGATCCACGGCGTCGAAGCGGTAATAGCCGGACTCGTTGGAGATGGTTTGCCGCCTCACACCCGTTGTAACCGAAAGCAGTTCCACCGTGGCTCCGCTGATCACGGCCGTGGAGGGATCCGTCGCCCGTCCGTTGACCGTGCCGCGGCTTGATTGTCCGAAGGCCGCTGTCAAGAAGACGAGGCTGGGGAAGAGGAGGGCGAACCGAGGGAGGGGGGGCATTGCGTACAGCCGTAAACAAGAGTAAAGCACACTATGACCTGCCGGGGGATATTACCTATTCCCCACTGCGTCATATTGCCCATGGGCGCCGAAGTGCAACGCCGTTCTAAACCTTCCTTCTCTTTCCTCCGATAGGGTAGGTGTGACCGGAGCCGCCTCCCCTATGAAGTTCATCAATCCGGTAGCGAATCAGGACTATCGAATACTCGGCATTGAGGCTATTCCCGCACCGGTGAGCAACCCCGCGGGCCTCAATCCCGCCGCGTTCACCATTGACCGCACGCTGTGGGAATCGGGCCGTTCGCCCACGATACTGGTTGTCGACAATTCCGATGTATCCCGAAGGCTGCTGAGGGCCATGCTCCGGACGGAGCCTTATCACATCGTGGAGGCCGGCCGCGCTTCGGAAGCGGTTATCGAGATTGAGACTCAGCCGGTGGATCTTATCATTCTCGATCTTATGCTTCCGGAAACCAACGGTGTCGATTTCTGCCGCTGGCTGAAGTCGAATCGCAAGACACAGTTTGTTCCCGTACTGATCATTACCAGCGTCCAGGGTGTGGAGAACGAAATCATGGGGCTGTCGGCGGGCGCCGATGAATTTCTTCTCAAGCCGCTCTCTCCGGCGCTGGTGCGGACACGCATTCAGTCGCTGTTGCGCCACAAGGCGGCGGTCGATTCCCTCGAGGAGGCAGAAACGATCCTCTTCGCGCTCGCCCAGGCTATCGAGCAGCGTGATAAGAACACTGGAGATCATTGCCAGCGGATCGCAACTTACAGTGTGGCTCTCGGCATGGCTCTCGGTCTTTCGCGGCCCGAGCTGGTCGCACTCTATCGCGGTGGTTACCTTCATGACATCGGTAAGATCGCGGTTCCGGACCACATTCTTTTCAAGCGCGGGCAACTCACGGAAGAGGAGTGGGTTGTCATGCGCTCCCATACGACGAAGGGGGAGGAGATCTGCCGCCCGATGAAAAGCCTCGGGACTGTGCTGCCGATCATCCGCAACCATCACGAACGTTGGGATGGCACCGGCTACCCCGATTGCCTGCGCGGCGAACAGATTCCCCTTCTCGCCCGTATTTTGCAGATTGCCGATGTCTACGACGCTCTCACCAGCGAGCGTTCCTACAAGCGCGCTTTCCCGCATGCCGAAGCCATGCAGATGATTCAGGAAGAGTCCACCAGAGGGTGGCGCGACCCTGCTCTGGTGGCGCTTTTCGAAGAACTCTGCTCCCGCGCGAGCGTGGCCAAGCCGAGTTTGCCGCCGCCGCCCGAGTGGCCCGACGCCTCTCCCATGCAGATCTCTCTTCACAACATGAGCCGCGCTCTGTTGCAGGATAAGCTCTGAACGGAGCTGCCGCGAGGCACTCATTCGATGGAAGTCTCTTCACAAGAGCGGTTTCGGGCGCGCGTGGTATCATCCCAGGTAGTGACGATGTCCACGCGAAACAGCATGCTCCTCACGTTTTTCCTAGCTCTCTTCGCAACCAGCGCACTCACCGCGCAGGACGAAGGCATCCCCTGGCTTGACAACTACCAGGCGGCGCTCCGGGAGGCAAAGCGAACTCAGAAGCCCATCTTCCTCGAGTTCCGTTGCGAAGCTTGAATCGCCGGACGCGTTTTTGACGCACAGGTTGTGCTGTCACCCAAAGATTCACCCCGCGGAAAGCTGATGAGCCAGTACGTGTGCGTGCGCATCCCGCGCATGGATGACGTCGATATCGGACTGTTCGATTACGATCGCTACAACACGCTCTACTTTTTCATACTCAACGCCGATGAGCAGATCTACCTGCGCTACGGCGGGCGCGACGGGGCTTCCCAGGATACCTTCCTCAGCCTCGACAGTCTCGAGCTGGCGCTCAGGAAGGGCCTCGAACTGCATCAACAACACCTGGAGGGAAAACTCCCGGCCACCCCGCGGCCAAAGCCCATGTCTCCGCGTGATTTTCCTCTCCTCGTCGAGCGCACCTACGCGCAGAACAACTGCGTCGAGTGTCACCTGATCGGTGATTTCCAGAATGTTCACCGCGAAAAGGACGGAACCCTGGATAAGATCACCCACATGTACCGCTCCCCCGATCCACGGACCATAGGCATCTATATCGACATACCGAAGGGACTGGTGGTGAAGGAGGCAAAAGGCCCCGCCGCCGCGGCCGGCATGAGAAGCGGCGACCGGATCGCGGCGCTTGACGGCGCCGCCGTATGGACCTTCGCCGATCTGCAATACGCCTATGACAAGGTCGACCGCCGCGCCAGGCAGGCACGCTTCACCGTGAGCCGGGATGGCACAGACATTCCACTCACGGTCACGCTTCCCGTTCGCTGGTGGTGGACCGATATTCGCTTCCGCCAACTCACCGTCGATCCTCGGGCCTATTTCGATTCACGCCCGCTTACCGGCGACGAGAAGCGCGACAGCGGACTCGAAAAAGACGGCTTTGCGAGCATGGTCACACATGTCGATAACTTCGCCCGTATGATGAAGAGCCATGACCTGCGCACCGGCGACATCGTCTACGCCGTCGATGGAGTACAGCGCGACCCCGACGCCAACACCGCCGAGTTGTATATCAAGCTTCGCAAGACAGCGGGGGATTCCGTCACTCTCAGCGTCCTTCGCGACGGCAAACGACTCGAGATGCCCCTCAGAACCTACCGCATGAGCTTTCGAAAATGAACAGACTTCTGGCTATCGTAGCGCTTCTTTCACAGGCCGCGATTGGAAACGCCGAGTGGACCGGTCCCGTCGAAGTCCAGCATGACGGCAAACGGTGCCTGACCTATCGTGCCCGCTGGAGCGGAGACTATGTGGTGGTCGAAACCGCCATCGAGCCCGGCTGGCACACCTTCGCCATGGACAACAAACAGCGGCAGGCGGAAAAACTCGCCGGCAAGCCCTCGCTCGGCATCGAGCGTCCCACGGAAATCCGGTTCGTGGATGGCCTTGAGGCCGAAGGGGGCTGGCTCCAGAGCGAACCGAAGGATTTTTCCAAACCGGACATACGCTGGTACACATGGGGATTCGACACCCGTGCTCTGTTCGCCGCCAAGACGAAGCAGCGCGCCGCGGGCCGCATCGCCATCCGCGGGCAGGCGTGCACCGAATCCATCTGCAAGAACATCGATGTCTCGATTGCGTTGCCCGCGCCCGCGAGTGGGTCAAGCGGTATGGACCTCAAGTCCCTGATCCCCGTGCGCCAATAAACGCTACGGGGAAGGATGCCGCCGCACCTTGACTCCCGCCTCGCGGAACAGCACTTCCACCATCCCGAAATGCTCGTTGTAGTAATCGCTCGAGTATTGCGCCATCCGCTCTTGTGAAACGATCACTTCCCTGATGCCGGCCTGTACAATCGCCCGCGCGCAGTCCATACAGGGCATGATCTCGACGTACAGGGTGCACCCTTCGAGCGGCGTTCCGCAGCGCGCCGCGTTGCAGATCGCGTTGCGCTCGGCGTGTTCGATCCACAAGTACTTCGCCGGCCGCGCCATGCGTTCCGGCACGTCGTCCCGAATGCCGCGTGGAAAGCTATTGTAGCCGGTTGTCCGGATCTCGTGAGCCGGGCCGGCAATCACGCATCCCAGTTGTGTGTTCGGATCTTTGCTGCGTGCCGCCACCACCTTGCAGATCTCGAGGTAGTAGTCGTCCCAGTTGGGGATATCGCTCATGGAGAGTCATGTTACCACTGTGGGAGAGCATGCTTGCGGGAGGCGCCGTAAAATGCGAGAACCCCCGAAAGCGCAATCGCTTTACGGGGGTTCTTGATAGCCGTACGAAATGTCGAACCTCGGCTAAACAGGCCTGGATTCACATCTCCTCGCGCAGAGGCGGCCGGTCCACGGGAACATAGGCCTCGCCACTGAACGAAACCAGCTAGGTTAGGAACGGTCGACTCAGCAGTCGGCCACCTCGCGCGTGGAATATCTACTACCAGTACTCATATATTTGACTGGACCACCTCCTTTCTCAGTGATATCCAATACTAATTCCGAAAGAAGGGGTGTGTCAACCCCAAAATGGTTTTCCTGGCCCAACATCTTGTAGTGTTGATCGAGACACCACAGCAGGACGTGTCAGAGATTCCTGCGCAGGAAGCCGCACATTGCGAGCCCATCCATCCAGTTGAACGGAAACTTCCCCGTGGTGTAGTGCGCGCACGGCAACATGAAAACTTCATGAGGGAAGCGCTTTTTCTTGAACGCTTCGAGCACCTGAAGGCTGTATTCGGGCAGGAAGGTCGTGTCGTATTTCGCCCACACAAGCAGACTCTTCAGATCGCGCCCGTGCAGCCGGTCCAGGTAGGTTGCGGGGCTGATGACTGACCAATACCGCCGCAGGCCATCCTGCGTCAATTGCTGTTCGACACCGCGCCTGACATGCTGGGTAGACAATCCCGTCCAGACGACGTCTGAAAAGTACATCGACACATGGTTGAACACGCCGCAGCGTACGCGCGCGTCATGCGCCGTGGTGATAAACGCCACACACGAGCCCAAGCTGGTGCCGAGTATCGCCAGTTTGGTGTATCCCTGCCGCTCGAGCCATGTCAGGCATGCGCGCACATCGATCACGGATTGCCGCGAGGCATGGATCGTCCGTCCGATGTTCGATGAGACGTGATAATCGGCCCGCTCGAGTTCAGCCGGCATGCGCCGGTCATGGTAGGCCATGCTCATCCGTAAAGCCGATAGACCGAACTGGTTCAGTAGCTTACACAGACCAAGGTGACCTCCCGCGTCGGAATTCCATTGCGGCAGCACAACCACCGCCCGCCCGCGGTGTTTGGGCGCCGGGAAGTAGATTCCATGGACGGTATTGTTTTCCGGATACGGTGACCGGACCGCGCTGGTGAAGGTGAGATGGTTTCCCTCGAGCCGGAAATCTTCCGGCGTGGGCGCCGAAAAGAAATTGCCGGAATCGGCCACCGAGCGTTCGACGAATTCCCGCATCGCCTGG
Source organism: Bryobacteraceae bacterium (assembly GCA_019187195.1). GTDB lineage: Bacteria > Acidobacteriota > Terriglobia > Bryobacterales > Bryobacteraceae > CADEFT01. Next base: position 168,171 of record JABAQT010000030.1, on the reverse strand, counting down.
GGAGCGTTGCCGTTCGGCGGAGGATTCAGAAACCACTCCGCGCCCCAGTCAAACGGCCGCACTACGCGGTTGCTGTCTTTCGTCGCCAGGTCGAATTCCCAGCGGTCAATCCATTTGGCGTAACTGAACATCGTTTGTACTGTGAGAAACCGTCAGTGTAGCGCAAAACAGACCCGCAAGAAAAAACCCGGTACCGTTCGGGTACCGGGCAAGGAGAACCGTTCAGCCGGAGGCAACTGCCACCACCGAAGCGGAGAATACCTCTAATCAACCCTGCCACCCTGATAGCAATTTCGTAACCGCTTGCAAGTGGTTGATACCCCGTCCGTGCCTCCTCCCCCCGCTCCGGATTCGCGTATTCCCCCGCCGTCCAGCTACCAAAATCGGAAAATCCGGGGCCGTCCACTCCGTACCAATTCTCGCTAACTGGAGTAGAATACCCTATTGGTGGCCAGCCCTTCATCCGGTACCGTGACATACCGCGCCCCCGATGCCGGTCTTCCGGTCGCGGGAGCGCCGGCCCGGAATGCACTCGGCGGCTTCTTCCTTTCCGGCCTGATGATGTCCTTCCTCGGGGCGATCCTTCTGGCGTGGGGCTACCACCTCCATTCCGATTACGCCTTGATCGGCTACTATTTTCTGTCCCTGAACGCCGGGACGCTGCTGTCCGTACCCCTCGGCAGATGGCTGCTCGCCCGCCGCGGTCCCCGGTTCGTTCTCGCCATTTCCTGCGTGCTTTCGGCGTGCTCGCTCTTCTACCTCGCCGCCGCCGGTCCGCCCCGCCCCTACTGGTGGCGCCTCGGCGGTGTGTTGGTGAGCGGTCTTGGCGCCGGCCTGCTCAACGCGGGCCTCTTCACGGCTATCTCGCCCCTCTACCGCAGAGATCCAGCCGCCACGGTAAACCTCGGCGGACTTCTTTTCGGCCTTGGCTCGCTGACGGCCGCCCTTCTTGTTTCGGGCACTTTCTACATCTACACGGCCGGCTCGATGCTGATCTTCCTTGGGCTTTTCCCCGGCTTCATGGCCGGCCACTACGCGCGCACGCGCCTTCCCCGCGAGTCCGTTCCGCAGCGCGTCCCCGTCAAGCAGGCCCTCCACGACTTTCAAAGTCCCGCCGCCGTTCTCTTTGCCCTGCTGCTGTTTTTTCAGTTCGGCAACGAATGGGCGATTGCCGGGTGGCTACCCCTGTTTCTGGTCCAACGGCTGGGCGTCAGTCCGGCCACGTCGCTGCTGTTTCTGGCTCTCTACTGGCTGGCTCTCATCGTAGGCCGCTTTGCCATGCAGGCCGCGCTCTCGAGGGTGAGCCACGGCAAACTGCTGATGAGCAGCGTCATCTCGGCCATGTTCGGCTGCGTCATTCTCAGTTTTACCGATAACACGTTCGGCGCGGGAGCCGCGTTGCTGATGGTCGGCGGCGGCTTTGCCTCCATCTATCCGCTGGTGGTGGAAAAGATCGGCCGCCGCTTTCCCTATTACCACCCGGGTTTGTTCAACGGGGTCTTCTCCTTCGCCGTCACCGGCGGTCTGCTTGCGGCGGCTTCGCTCGGCTTTTTGGCGATGTGGCAGGGGATCGGCGTTATTATGGGACTGCCGATGATCGGTTCCATCGCCGTTTTCACCCTGCTCGCCGTTATCTGGCTCGAGGCGAAACTGACGCGTCTTTCCGCTTAGCGCAGCAATTCGCCGATGCCCGCTACTATTCCATCGAGCGGCGCCTTCTTCATGTCATGCCCGGCTCCGGCGGCTTCCATCAGTTTGTGCGCCGCGGGAATCCGCGCCAGCGCCGCCTCCATCTCCGCAATACTGCCGAACGGGTCCTTTGTTCCGTGAACGAACAGGGCAGGCGTGCGCAGGCTGGGGAAATGCTCCGTCCGCAACTGTGCCGGCTTATCCGGCGGATGCAATGGATAGCTCAACAACAGCAGCGCCTCCGCCACTTGCGGGTCTTCCGAAGCGAGCATCGTTGCCTGCCGACCTCCATAGGAGTGCCCGCCCAGGACCACCCGCCCCGCGCCCATACTCCTCGCAAGGCCGGCCGCGGCGCGCAACCCTTCCCGATCCTTTGCCTGCATTGCCGGAAAAGGCGGCCCCGAAGGTTTTTGTTGACGGAACGGCAGGTCAATTCGCAACGCCAGCCATCCCGCCCGGGCAAAGGTCCGGCAGACGAGCGCGAGCAGCGGGGATCGCGCATTCGATCCGGCACCATGGGCGAGCGCCACGGCGTCCGTGAACGCGCCTCCGGGCCGGTGCACGTACCCGCGCACCAGCCCGTCCGCAAACGCTTCGCCTTCCATCGTCATTTCGGGAACGGCCACACGCGCTCAATTGTCTTCGACAGCATCCAACTCTTGTCGTCCGCGTTGAGAAACTTCATATCATCCCGCACCACCGACAGCGTCTTTGCGTACGAGGTGTGCGCCTCGCACACCGGCCAGTCCGTTCCCCACATCAGGCGCCGGGGCCCGTAGGCGGCATGAAGCCGCTTCACATACTCCTGCGCGTCCAGCCACGGATAGGGCTGTCTTGAAATGGCCCAGGTATGAGAGATCTTCACAAACACCTTCGGATACCGCTTCAGCGCAATCAGTTTCTCGAGTTCCTTCGGCTGGTCAATGGGGCAGTCCGTCATGTGGTCGATCACCACGGTCAGATCGGGATACTTCTCGATCAGCCTCGCCGCGTCCGGACAGCGAGAAGTGGGCATCAGCAGGGTCATGGGAACCTTCAACTGCTCACAGCGCTTCCACAGCGGGTCCATCAGCGGACCGTTGATCCAATCTCCCGCCGCGTTCCCGGCGGGGCTCAACCGGACTCCGCGGAACCGTTGCTCCTTCACCAGTTTCGACAGATGATCCGGAGCCGCCGGATCCTCCGGGTTCACGCGCGCCACCCCGTGAAACAGTTTCGGATACCGCTTCAATACGTCCGCCAGATAGCTGTTGTCCCAACGGTAGTGAATCACCTGGATGATGACGGTGCGCTCCACGTTGTTCGCCTTCATCAGGTCCATCAGCATCTCGACGGAGGCATCCTTGTCCGGCGGCCGCTTCGTCTCTTTCGCGAATGGAAAGCGCGGGTCCTTCTTCCACACGTGAACGTGTGAATCGACGATGCGATAGCCGGGCGCGCCCGCCGCCGTCACCGCGCCCGCCAGTCCCAATGCAAATTCTCTTCTACGCATATATCGGCTCCAGTTCTCCGCGCCACGGATGCCCGCGGCGCTTATAAGACACGCACGAGAGGGACTTCCGCGTCCCGCGAATTCATCGCCGGTCTCCACTCACAAGAATCACATTCACTGCCCATCTTGTCCACTTCGCGCCATTGTGGTCCGTCATTCGAAATCCAGTGAATGAAACCGAGGGAAGCGGATCAGGGGCGGCGGACTCGTCTCCACTCCGTAGCGGATCCGGCGCAGAGCCATAATACTACTTGAACCTGCTTCCCGTTGACGCTATTCTTCCGCGTATCCATGATGCTCTCGCCATATCCTCCTCGTTAGTTGTGGAGGCTCCGCCCGGAGCAGGCAAGACAACCCGCATCCCGCCCGCGCTGCTCCCATTCATAAAGGGCGAGATCTGGGTACTCGAACCGCGCCGTCTTGCCGCCCGCCTCGCCGCCCGCAGAGCCGCCGCGGAGCGGAACGAGCCGCTCGGGGAAACGGTTGGTTACCAGGTCCGCTTCGAACAGACGGGGGGCCCGCGCACCCGCCTGCGCTATCTGACGGAAGGCGTCCTCACCCGCCGTATACTCTCCGATCCCACGCTGCGGGCCGCCGGCGTGGTGATTCTCGATGAATTTCATGAGCGCCACCTCGATACGGATCTCGCCCTCGCTCTCCTCCACCGCCTCCAAGCCGCCTCCCGGCCGGACCTGAAACTTCTGGTCATGTCGGCGACGCTCGATGCGGCTCCCATCGCTGAATTCCTCGGCAGGTGCCCCATCATTCGTTCCGAAGGACGCCTCTTCCCGAACGATGTCCGCTACCGTCCGCATTCCTCCGAGACGCTCGAGGACCAGGTCCGTGCAGCGGTCGAGTCGCTCCTCGATGAACCGGGAGGCGGCGACATCCTCGTGTTCCTTCCCGGCTCCCACGAGATCCAGCGCGCCGCTCGCGCACTGGAGGCCGCAGCCGCACGCCGCGACCTCCTGATCACCCCGCTCCATGGCGAACTGTCCGCCGAAGAGCAGGATCTCGCCGTGCATCCCGCCACGCGCCGCAAGGTGATTCTCTCGACCAATGTCGCCGAAAGTTCGATTACCATCGAGGGCGTCAGTGCGGTGGTCGATTCGGGGCTCGCCCGCATCGCTTCGCACTCCCCCTGGAGCGGACTTCCCGTCCTCCGCACCGGCCGCATCAGCCAGGCTTCCGCCATCCAGCGCGCGGGGCGCGCCGCCCGCACCGCTCCGGGACGTGTTATCCGCCTCTACACGGAAGAGGACTTCCTCCGCCGCCCGCCGCGCGATACTCCCGGGATCGAACGCGAAGATCTCTCGGGAATCGTGCTCGCCCTCAAGGCGCTCGGCATTGCGCGCTGCGATGACATCTCCTGGCTTGAACCGCCGCCAATCGCGGCCGTGGATGCGGCCGAAGCGCTTCTCGCCAGGCTCGGCGCGACCGATTCGCGCGGCCTTCTCACCCCGGCCGGCAAGTCCATGGCCCGCTGTCCGCTGCCTCCGCGTCTCGCCCGGCTGGTGATCGAGGCGCAGCGCCGGGGCGTGGGGGAGGATGGCGCCCTTGCGGCCGCTCTCCTCAGCCTCGGCGTTCGTTTGCCCGCGGAAGCGCGCCATCGCACCTCCTCGGATGTTTTCGCGCTCATGGAGAACAACCCGCCCGCCGCCGCCCGCCGGCTGGTGGCCTCCATCCGCTCAGCCATGCATCTCGAACCCGCGCGCAGGCACGACGAGGACGCCCTTCGGTTCGCCATCCTCGCCGCCTTTCCGGATCGCGTCGCCCGTAAGCGGCAGCGCGACGAACTCCTGCTCTCCGGCGGCGGCTCGGCTGTTCTCGCCGCCTCGAGCACCGTCCGCGACGCCGAGTTTCTGACCGCCATCGACATCGAGGAACGCAAGGAGCGCGGCCTTCCCCTTGTCCGGCTCGCCAGCGCCATCGAGCCTGATTGGCTCATCGACCTCTACCCGGAGAGAATCACTGAACGCAGCGGTGTCGAATGGAACCGCGGCGCGGAGCGTGTTGAAGCCGTCAGCGCGCTCCTTTACGAGGGGCTCGTCATCGAAGAGAGCAGGGCGGGGCATCCCGACCCAGCGCAGGCAGCCAGTCTCCTGGCGGTCAAAGCCCGCGAAGCCGGCCTCGCCCGGTTTCTCGATACCGGCGAACTCGACAGGTTCCTGCGCCGCGTCCGATTCGCCTCCGGCTACTCGCCGCTCCCCGTACTCACCGAAGAGGACGCGCTGACTGTCATCGAGTCGATGTGCGCGGGCGAGCGCTCTTTCGCAGGCCTCGAGGCGCTGGCATCCGCGGGCGGGCTTCTCCGTCAACTCGAACCGCGCCTCGGGCCCAACGGTTTGCGCCTCCTCGATGAAATCGCACCCGCGCGCTTCAGGCTCCCCAGCGGGCGCACTGCTCCCATCGAGTATCTTCCGGACCAACCGCCCCGCCTGGCCGCCCGTCTTCAGGAGTTCTTTGGCATGAAAGACACCCCGCGTGTCGCCCGCGGCCAGGTCCCCTTGGTTCTGCAACTCCTCGCCCCCAGTATGCGGCCCGTTCAAACTACTTCCGACCTTGCCGGCTTCTGGCAGCGGTGGTATCCCCAGATCCGTAAGGAACTGATGCGCCGCTATCCCAAACACAAGTGGCCCGAGCATCCCCATGCGTCATCGTGAGAGCCCGGGGGTATCCTTGTGGTTAGGAGAGGAGCATAATCCGTGGCTAAGTTTTCGATTGGCGATCATGTCAGTTGGAATTCGGAGGCGGGCCGGGTGACCGGCCGGATTATCCGGATTCATTACGCTGATTTCGATTACAAAGGCCACCGGCACAGGGCGTCCGCGGACGAGCCCCAGTATGAAATCAAGAGCGACAAGACCGATCACATCGCCGCTCATAAGGAAAGGGTGCTGACGAGGATCGATTGACAGGCGGCCGGCGGTTCAGGAGTATCCGGGAGACAGTGGCTATCCCGGACTTACGGGCGGGATTACGGAAATACAAAGTACGGGAGAGTTGGCTAGTACCAGGACAAATCTTTTGACAGGTTCATTCCATTGGCTTTACGCGGATAATGATTCTGCCAGCCATGCGAAAAACCTTAGTTTTCTCTCTTATTGTTCTCCTCTCTTTACCCGCCTACGGCGAAACCCTTGCCGTCAACCGTCCCGTGGAGCGTCACGGACGCGGCAAGTGGTGGAAAATCAGCACGGTGCTGCTTGCCGCGGCTACCTCGATCGATGCCGCCTCCTCCTGGGGGCGACAGGAAGCCAACCCTCTGCTCCGCGGCGGTAACGGGCAGTTCGGCGGCCAGGCGATCGCCCTCAAAGCTCTGGTGTTCGGCGGCGCCGCCGGTGCTCAGTATTTTCTTTTGAAGCGCCATCCCAAGGCCGAAAAATACGCCACAATCACCAACGTTATCCTCGCCGGGGCCTTCTCGGCCGCGGCGGCGTCCAACTACGCGAGGCACAGTGGAGGCACGGCCAATGCGTCTCCCGTTCCTTCCAATCCGCGGTGAGCAAGGGGGCGGACGAGGCTCGCCGGCGCGCGGCGCTGAACGCTCAACTCCGCCCTTCGAACAGATTCCGCCCGGCCACCAGCGCCCTCATCTTCCCATCGGCGACGCTGCGTTGCAGCATCCAGAAGCCGCAGTCCGGATGGACGTACTTTACCCGCCCCGCGCCCAGCGACCGTTCGGCGTGTTCGATCCGGCCGGCGATCAGATCCGCCGTTTCGATGGCGTTATCTTTAATGTCCACCACGCCCAGCCCCAGCCCGATCTTCGGATCGAGGTCTTGAAATGCCTGGATCTCATCCTGTCCGCGGCGCGCGAATTCCAGCACCAGGTGATTCACCTTCAGCCCGTTCAGGAATGGCATCAGGTCCCGCCAGAATCCTTTTTGAACCGTCTGGCCTCCGTAGTTTCCAAAACAGATGTGCACCGCGCGCGTACCGCGGATGCCCTCGAGCACGTGGTTGATCGCCTCCAAGGCCCATTCCCGGTCTTCAGGATGGCCGCTGATATTGGCCTCGTCAATCTGGACGATCTCAGCCCCGATTCGCTCCATCTGCGCCCGCAGCACCCCTGCAATGGCCATCGCCACCTTCTGGCGGCTCCCGTAATAGCGGTCGGTCAGCACCTTGGTGAGCATGTGCGGACCGGTGCAAGTGAATTTGAGGGGCTTTTCCGTCAGTCCTTTGGTGAACTCGTAGTCGCGGGGCAGGTTCAATACCCCTTCTCCGATCGGTTGCACAACAATTCCCGCCGGATCGCTCCGGTAGGTCAATCCAGCGTCCTTACGGAATTGATCGATGTCGGTAACCGAAAACCGCGACCGTATGCCATCCATCCGCGAGACGAAATAGTCAATCATGCCGTTGGTTTCCGGGTGCGACGGGTCAAAGCGGTTCAGTTCGCCGTCGGCGACCACATCGATGCCCGCAAGTTCCTGGGTCTTCAGGACAACCATGACGGCGTCCCGCAACGTGAGACGGCTGGTGGCTCCGAACAGCCAGTTGGGCGTGGGATAGCTACCCACCACGGTGGTAAGAATCGGCATAGGATTCGATCTTAGCAGCCGGAATGGGGTGCAGGCACGTCCGCGGCACGGGAGAGCAGAGTCAGGATGGGGCCGATTCTTTCATAGGGCAATAGATCGGACTACGAATTGTCAAGTGCCATCCCGCGCTGTTATGAAGAAAAATGTTGACGTGCGGGGGCTTGCCATGATTAAATCACATGTTGACCGCTGGATCTGCTGTTGGAGCGCGCCTGCTCGTTGTCCCAGGGGACGTAGTTTGCTCCTTGACTTGGACTTGCGAGTAGTGGTATGAAATGAGAGTATTTGCGTCATTGCATCATAAGCGGCATTCACAGCATGAATCCCGTGAGCACAAGATGACCGGCAAAAAGGTCAGGGGATCAAAGAGATTAGAGACGCACTTGATGGAAGGCGGAGCAGGAAGTGAGGAGATGGCGGGTGGATAGCCTTACCGGAACCTTATCTAGAGCCTCGTTTGCTGTCAAGCTAAACAAGAGAAGACCTTTTAGGCACAGGTTGAAAGAGAAATTCCATCAATTCCAGTTCAACTTCTACAAGGAGAGGGAAATGTCAGATTTTCGCAAGCTGTTACTTGCGTTCGTTGCAATCACCCTGTTCGCAGGGTTTGCGAGCGCTCAGACGACGCCGCCGATCGTTTGCAGCACTACGGCTCAGCCCCTTACGGTTCGCACCGAAGGCCTGACCGAGCAGACCGGCGACGTGGTGATTTCGTGCACCGGTGGCGCCGCGCCGACTTTAGGCACCATTTTGCCGCAGGTGAACATTTCGGTCACGTTGACGTCAAACATCACCAGCCGTTTGCTCAGCGACCCCATCACTGAAGCTTTGTTGTTCATCGACGACCCGCAACCGGGCGCCCAGAGCCCCTGCGCTCCGGCTTCCGGCAGCACCGTTTGCCCCGGCCTGATGGCTGGTGCGGGCGGCACGGCCGTCGATAGCACAGGCAATGTGCGGAACGTCTTCCAGGGCGTGAAGCAGAACGACAATACTATCGTTTGGCTCGCGGTTCCGATCAACGCACCGGGCAGCACCGGCCAGCGCGTTTACCGGAGCAAGAACATTCGCGCGGCCATCGCGGGCATCTCCGCCACCAACGGCCAGATCTTCGCGTATGTGTCCATTCAGAATCCGCCTGCCAACCTCCAGCTCAACCAGGCCAGTGTTCCGGTTGCCTTCGTGCAGCAGGGCCTGGTGTTCAAGACCTCCAGCGCCGCGAGCCTCTACCAGTGCGACGGCTGGAATAAGGACCTCGCCGGCAACCCGACCAAGGGTTACAACACCGGCAATGGCCGCAACCTCGTGTTGACCTATCAGGAAGGCTATGCCGCCAGCTTCAAGGTGCGTGACGTCAATGCGCCGCTCACCGAGCCCGGCACCCAGCAGAACATTCCGCAGAACAACAACGGTGCGGATCCCTCGCTCTCGACGGTTGTCGAGTCGGGCTTCTTCAACACCGCGTTCCCGTCGACCAACGGTCTGAACCGCGCCGGCCGCGCCGATCACGGCACTCGCCTTCGCGCTGTCTTCAACAACGTTCCGGCTAATGTTCGTCTCTACGTATCCGCTCAGGCCATCAGCACCTCGTCCGCCGGCCTCGGCGCCTATGGTGTCGCGTCCAACAGCGCCGGGCTTAACGTTGCCGCGGGAACCGTTCTCGCCAACCCCCTGAGCACCGCGGAAAACACCCGCAGCACGGGTGTCTATCCGGCCGCCGCCACCGCCAACGGGCTGGTTGAAGTACCGATCGTCAGCGGCTCCGGCACCTTCACCTGGGAGATCTTTGGCCAGGATCCGAGCAGCATCGACATCGCCAACTTCGCGGTTGCCGTTGCCTTCAATTCGGCCAACAACCCGGGTCTGGGCACTGCCACGGTGAACGGCAGCTTCGCTCCGGTCGACACCACCAACAAGATGAGCGCGACCGCGGCGGTTCCGCACTTCGCTGATCAGTCCACTCCGGTCAACGCTTTCAGCATCAACACCTGCCTCACCACCATCCTGTTCCCGTTCACGACGAACCAGGGCGGCTTTGATACCGGTGTTGCCATCGCCAACACGAGTTCCGATCCGTTTGGCACCTCTCCGCAATCCGGCAACTGCGAGCTGAACTACTACGGTGGCACCACCGGTGGTGGAGCAGCGCCCAGCAAGCAGACCACGAGCACCCCGGTCGCGGGCGGCGAGACTCTCGTCTTCACGCTCTCGAGCGGCGGCACCAATGGCATCGCCGCGACCCCGGGCTTCCAGGGCTACGTCATTGCCATCTGCAACTTCCGCTACGCCCACGGCTTCGCCTTCATCAGCGACGTCGGCGCGCAGAAGCTTGCTCAGGGCTATCTCGGCCTGATCCTCAATCCGCGTCCCGGCTACGCCGGCGAAGCGCTGGATAACTAAGCAGGGTCGGTTCACAACCCTCAAAGCGGGTGAGGCTTCGGCTTCACCCGCTTTTTTTGTGTCTTTTTACTTTCCGTTAAGAGCTAATCACCGCTTTTTTTCCGGCCGCCGCATTTCTTCCATTCCCACTAACTATTGCCGGTGATAGACTATACCTTGCGCGTCCCCATCCCCACACTTGCAGACAAGAGGTGACATGTCCCGAAAGATCTCCTTGCTGATCCTGGCGCTGTGCGCCACGATTTTCCTCCCCAGCGCATTTTCACAAAACGTGTTCGTGATGCCTCCGGGCGATGGCGTCCTGCGTCCCATCGTGCCCTTTACGGCCGATCCGTTCGCTCCGGCGGGTTCGGGCCTTGCCGCCGCTCAGGATAGCTTTCTGGCTTTTTCCAATGCCGCGGGTACGAAATACTTCTTTGTCGGCCGTTCCTCGACCGACACCGTGGTCGTCACGGATAACGCCTACAACATCATTACCCGCCTCAATCTCGGCGCGGGGGCCACGGCGGCTGCTCTTTCAGGGGACGGCCGTTACCTGGTTGTCACCGCGGGCAGCATCCAGATCGTCAACACTGCCACCTACCTTGTCACCTCGCTTGACGGGGGTATCGCGCCCAATGATGTCGCCATCGCCAGGGACAGCAGCAAGGCTTTCGTAACGAGCCAGTCCTCCAACCGCCTCACCGCCGTCGATCTCAACAGCCTCGCCATCAGCGGTGTGCTCTCGAACCTCGGACCTCTCAACGGCGTTTCAGTCGGCCCTAACGCTCTCGTCTACGCCGCTGCCCAGAACGCCCTCTATGAAATCGACCCCCGCGATTTGACTATCCGCAACGGCGCGGCCATCTCCCTGAATGCCCAGCCCGGCAAGCCCGTCTTCGCCTCCGATGACTTCGGCAACATTCGCGTCGTCATGCCCAACATCAACCCGGCATTCGGCGGCTCCACGCTCATCACGGTTGATCTGGGCGCACGCTCGGCCACGTATCTGTCCGCCAACGGAATCATCCTCGACAAGGTAATCCCGGTTTCCTCCACTCGCGTCATCGCGACGTCATCCAACCTCCAGCTCTATGATATTTTTCTTCCTTCCAGCTTGAATGCCGCGAGCTTCGGCGGACTCACCTCGACTGCGGGAGTCCGCTCCGCGGTCGCTTCGAACGAGGCGTCCACTTCCCGTTTCCTCTATCTCACCTTCAGCACCAGCAACACGGTGACGCGGATCGATCTTTCGACGAACACGGTTTCCGGCACCCTTCCACTCTCGAATATCCCGGGACCGCTCTCATTCGCCGGACCATCGAGCGCCAACAGCATCTCGCGCATTATCACTTACAACAACTACCAGTTCGTCAATCCTTCCACCAATTCGTTGCCGCTGGTGATGAGAGCTGTCGATTCGACCGGGCGCGGGATCGCGAACCTTCCCGTCGCTTTCAATACGCTCGCCTCGGGAGCCGTCGTAAATCCACAAACCGCGACCACGGATGCGGACGGTTACGCGCAAACCACCGTGCTTGCGCCGTCGGCGTTGGGCCCGTTTAACGTGACCGCAACGGCGGGCGCGGTTATCACCGTAGCCAGCACCTTCAACCTCACCGTGGGCAGCGGGTCCGCGGGGCCGACCGGCGGGATCAGCATCGTGAGCGGCAACGGCCAGGTGATCCGCGAAACCGCCATTACCCCATCGAACCTCACCATCGTCGTCCGCGATACCCAGGGCAACCCGATCCCGAACGCCGCCGTCAACTGGAACATCTCTTCGGGCGGCGGCAACATTGCCTCGACGCAAACCTACACCGATCAATCCGGCCAGTCGTCGAACACATTCACCGCGCCTTTCCTCGGGCCTAACCAACTCACTTCGTACGCGCAGTCCACCATCACCGCCACCACCGGCATCAACTCCGTCAATTTTTATGTCACGGTGATCCCGAACCAGTTCGGCACGAACGTCGCGCCGCTTCCCACCGTGCAAATCCTCCAGCCCGCCAACACCGACACCATTACGGGCCAGGCCGGCACTACCATCTCCAGCGCCATCCAGGTTCGAGTGACAGCGGGGGCCGGTCCCGGCTTCGGAGCCGGCATTCCCAACGTCGGTGTCAGTGTCTCGACCGGCCTCGATCCCACTATCGCTCCATCCGCCACATGCACCTCCGCCACCGGACTGACGGATTCCTCCGGCCTGGCGACCTGCGACCTCGTCCTCGGAAGCAAGATCGGCACGGCGCAAATCAATATCGGAGCGGGAGGATCTTCCGTCGCTACTTTGAACCTCGTTGTCACCTCCGGACTCCCCGGCAAGATCATTGTTCTTCAGGGCGACAACCAGCAGGGCAATCCCGGCCAGACGCTGCCGAGCGCTCTGCTCGCCCGCGTCGAAGACGGCTTTGGAAACGTTCTTTCCGGCGTCCCCGTCACCTGGAGCGTCGTCTCCGGCAGCGCCACGCTTGCCAATACTATCAGCCGGTCCGACGGCCAGGGCCGCGTGTCGACTCTCGTGACTTTGGGCCCGACGCCCGGCGCCGTGAAGATCAGCCTTACCGCGCAGGGCGGGACCACCGCCGCCACGTACACCTTCACCGCCACGGTCAACGTCACCGCCACCTCGATTAACAAGACCGGGGGCGACGGACAGATCGCGACCGTGAACCAGGCCTTCGGCTCACCGCTCACGGCCCGGGTCACCGACGCTTCGGGCAAGCCTGTGTCCGGTTTAGGTATAACCTTCGCCGTAAACAGCGGCTCCGCCACGCTCTCGACGACCTCCGCCACTTCGGATTCCTCCGGCAACGTGAGCGTTAACGTGATTGCGGGAAGCACTCCCGGCCCGGTCACAATCACCGCCTCATTTGGAAACAACACTGTCAGCTGGACGCTCACCGTTCGTCCGCTGGGGCCTGTCTTTAGCGCCGGCGGCATCCGTAACGCGGCTTCCGGATCCACTGACATCGCTCCGGGCAGCATCGCCACCATCACCGGAACCAACATCGCTTCCGGGGTCAACGGTTACGTGCTGCCGCAGTTCGACTTCGGTCCACGGCCCACCACCCTTGCCGGAGTTTCCGTCGCCTTCGGTGGCGTGTCCGCGCCCATCTTCTGGGTTGCCAACGTGGGCGGTAGAGAGACTGTCGCCGTTCAGGTTCCGTTCGAGGCTGTCGAGGGCGCCACCATTCCAGTCACCGTGACCTCGAACAAGGCCTCGGCCACGGTCAATGTCACGATCGCGGCCGCCGCACCCGGCATCTTTGAAAACTCCGACTCACAGGGGCGCCGTTACGCCGTGGTGACGCGTATGGATGGCACTTTCGTCACGCCTGACAACCCCATTGGCCGCGGCGAACGCGCCCGCGTCTACGTCACCGGACTTGGGCGGACCAATGCCCCGGCCAGCACCAACGCTTACGGCGGCACGGGCATGGTGGTGAACGCTCCGGTCGTCGTCGGGGTCAACGACTCCGGCGTCAATGTCATCTCCGCCGAGTATGCCTTCAATCTCATCGGAGTCTACGTAGTTACGTTCGATGTCCCTCAGGACACGACTCCCGGCGCCAACCGCAATCTCGCCGTGGCTGTCGATGCCGGCGGCGGCAACCTGGTCTTCGGAAACGGTTCCACCATCTCGATCCGCTGATACGCCGATCCACGCTTCTCCGGCCGCTCCGGGCTTTCTCCCGGCGCGGCCGGGGATGCGAAGAGTGGTAGGCGTCTCAAAACGCCGGCGCTACTCGATGAAACCCTCTCCGCGCAGGTCTGCCAGCAGATCTCCCGCGGCATTCCGCGGATATCCGAACAGCCAGAAGGCGTCCGGATTGTCGTCGCAATCCCATACCGATTGCCCGCTGAATACGAGCATCCCGCGAAAACGGATGTCCGCCTCCTCGACATCGGCCTGTAAACCAAGGCGGCTGATTAGCGCGCGCAGGTCCAGGTCATTGCGATAGTCCTCGAGTCCCAGCGGATAGCCCTGCTCGACCTGACTCACCACCTGTTCCCACTTCGCGATCAAACCCTTCCTGCCGCCCTCGATCAGGTGCTTCGGATATTCGTTCTCCTTGAGAAATGCCTTCACTTCCGCGTCAGTCATAGATCCTTCATCTGGCCGGCCGCCTGGCCTGTCTCCGGAAATAGCGTTCTCCGTCCACCGGGATAAAGAATGTCCGGATCGTACGGTCGGGGTTGAACGCCCCGAACCACCCCTTCTTGCGATCGAAGCGGGTCGTCACGCCATCGGCGCGCACCGCCTCGAGAATCGTCCCGCCGGGCGGCGCATCCCGAAGCGCGCGCGCCATCCTGAGGTACTCCTGCTTGCTGATATGCCCGAACTCCGCCCCGTGCTTGGCGTAGTGCTCGTCAAGCTGCCGCTTCGAGCGAAAACCCGGACCGTCCGCCGCCACCGCCGCGCAAAGCGCGAGAGCCAGCAGCAGCGCCGCAATCCGCTCAATGCCGGAAATACACGCGCGGCGAATCTCCGTACTCAATCGCCACCTCCCGCCCTCCGTTCAGGATGGACAGCCGTCCCGCCTCCGTCACCAGTTCGTTGTACCGCGAATTTCCAGGTGTCGCCACAACGCCCACCGTATCCATCTCCTCGAGTAGCCGTTGCCTTTCGCGGAGCGTTGAGGCCTCATGCTCGATGCGGATGCATTGCCGCACGATGTAATCGATCGACCGATAGCCATACCCCACGGGTGTCAATCCCTTGCCGCCCAAGTCAAGATACTGGAAATACTCGGTACTCGGCTCGGCGAACTGCGTCGCTCCCTCGCCGCCCGGGTTCCGTGTGTAGCTATAGCGCAAGCCGCGGTACTGATCGGAATGCTCGAGCCAGGCTCCGCACCCGTCCCCGGCGAAGTACATCGAAATCCCCTGCGTGTTAGTCCCCGGCGCGGCGTCCGGAAAGCTCAACGAATTCTGTACATTCAAACACGCGCCGTTCTCCCACAACACACGCGCGTCGGTCCACAGGAAGCCCTCGTTCCCGTTCGGATACCTGTCGCGAATTCCATATACGCTCACCGACACCGGCAGTAAACCGGTCACGAAGTGCACCAGATCCACGTAATGGCAGCCGATATAGGTGAACGCATCCGAGTTCTCGACCGTGCACCAGTTCTGGAAATTCGAGTGGCGGTAGTACCACTTCTCCATCAGCCGGGCCGTACCCAGCTTGAATTCGCCGAAGAGGCCTTCGCGATACCGCCGCCGCGCCAGCAGGCTCCGGTCGTCAAACCGCTTGTGATATTCGATGGCCACCATGAGACCGCGCGCTTTCGCCTCGCGCTCGATCTCGATCGACTCCGCGGTCTTAAGCACTAGCGGCTTCACACAGCAGACATGCTGATCGTTCCGCAGCGCCGTCATCACGACTTCGTAGTGAAGCTGATCGGGAACCGCCGCCACCACAATCTGTCGCGGGGGCAGCAGTCCCGCCACCTTTGCGTAGAGATCCTTGTGCGGCCCGGAATCATCCGCCGGGAAGCGCCGGAAGCTTTGGTCCGGAAACGCCCGCCGGATTCCCTCATTCCGCTCGAGCGAGCTAATCGACCTGCCATGCTGCGAACAGACCGTGATCTCACCGATTACGCCCCTGCGCTGCAATTCATAGAGCGAAGGCAGAATCTGATCGTGGGCGATCATTCCCGCCCCCACCAGCAACACCTGGGGAACGCTCATCTGGCCGCTGTCTCCTGCCGTGCCTCATGCTCGGCGGCCACTTCGGCGAAGGCTTCCTCGAACACCGCCAGGCTCTCTTCAAGCGCCTCTTCCGTGATCATCAGCGGCGGGCAGATCTTCACGGTCCCTCCGCCGAAACCCACCGGAGAGAACATCAACAAGCCTTTGTGATAGCAGCGCTCGACCACGTCCCATGCCAGTTCGCCGTCCGGCTCCTTGCCCGGCTTCACGCAGGACACGCCCGCCACCAGTCCTTTGCCCGCCACGCATCCGATTTGAGGATGCTTTGAAGCCATCCGGTTCAACCGCTCATGCAGCAGGTTGCCCATGCGGCGCGAATTCTCGACCAGGTTCTCCTTCAGAATCGCCTCGAGCGAGGCCAGCGCCGCCGCGCAGCAGACGGGATTGCCGCTGTGCGTGGAACTCATGCTGCCGGGAGGATGCAGATCCATCACATCCTCGCGCCCCGCCACCGCAGCCAGCGGCAGCGAACTCGAAATCCCCTTGCCCCACGATGTCAGGTCCGGCACGATGCCGTAATGCTCGAAGCCCCACATCGTACCCGTCCTTCCGAACCCGGCCTGCACCTCATCGCAGACCAGCAGTATCTTGTGGGCCGTGCACCATTCCCTCAGGCTTTGCATGTATTCCTTCGGCGCGAACGCCGCGCTGCCGCCCTGGTAGGTTTCGAGGATCACCCCAGCCACGTTCGGCGCACCGATGCCCTGCTCGTCCAGGCACTTCAGGAAAAAATCGAACGACGTGTCCGTTGTGCGGAATCCGTCCGGAAACGGGACCTGCGCGAACCCCGGATCCAGGTTCACGATCCATTCCTTGAGCGCCGGAATGCCGCCCGCCTGCTGCGCGCCCAGCGTGCGCCCGTGGAACGCCTTTTCGTAGCTTACGATCACGTTCTTGGCGCGTCCGCCCGTCTTGATGCCGTGCGTGCGGCAGAGTTTGATCGCGCACTCCACCGCCTCCGATCCCGTCGAGAGCAGAAACACTTTGCGGTGCCCCTCCGGCAATAGGGAAGAGAACCGCTCGGCGAACGCCGCCCGGGCCGCGTTGGGAAACATGTAGCTGGCGATCATTCGCTTCTGGGTCTGGTTCAGGATGGCCTCCACCACGTCCGGATGGCTGTGGCCGGCGTTGGTGATCAGTACGCCCGAGGACCAGTCGATCCACCGGTTTCCCGCCGGGTCGTAGACCTGAAAGCCCTCCGCGCGGTCCCACAGCACGGGAGGCTGGCCCTGCATTGCCCGCAATTCCGACCTGTGCAACGACTCGAGGACAGGCACGGTCTCCGGGGCAGGGAGCGGCGTCTGAATGCGGCGGTACTTCGTCTCGACACGTGGAACGCTAACCGGAGTGATCGAAAATTCTTTTGCCATGAGGATATTATTGTAAGACACTGGCACGCCCGCCGCGCGCCTTCGCCGGATCAAACAAATCCTTGTTTTCCTGTTGCAGCGGGAACGGCGTGAAATCGGCTGTTCCGGTGAAACAATCAGACAGATCCGCCGCCGCGGCGTCATACAAGTTGAGAGGCGGCAGCCGCAGAATCCGGAATACGGTCTTCCATAACGACGCGAGACTTGCGTTCACGTGCGAAACGTAGTTTTTCCTGGCGTACGGACTCGCCAGCAGAAATATCGTACGGTGCGAATCAATGTGATCCACGCCGCCCCGCGCGCTTTCCTCGGTAATGAAGACCGCCATCCGTTTCCATTGAGGGGTTCGCGACAAATACTCGACAATGCGTCCCAGCGCGTAATCGTTATCCGCCACATACGACGCCGCGAATGGATACCCATCCTCAGGCCGGGCCTTTGCCGTGCGATCGTTCGGCAGATGGATGCGGATGAATCGTGGAAATTGCTGATCCCCTTTTCCATACATCTTCTCCATCTCTTCGATAAATCGGGTCGCGCGCACCTGATCCGGGATATTCGTCTCCGGAAAGGCGGGTACAGCGAGGTCTCCGCCGAAATTCCGGTACGGGATCCCGTGCTTCGCGAGGTGACGCCACACCCCATCTTCGGCATACGAGTCCACCGGCCAGTAACGGCCATCGGCGTTCACCTCCGTGCCGGCGTAGAAATTGTCGCTGAAGGCGAACCGCCGCGCCAGTTCATGATGATTCGGCGTCACGTTGACACTCCGCAGCGCCAGTCGCTGTTGCAACCCGCGGCGGTCCGGATAGACAATGCCGAATTCGCCGAACCGCGCCAGGTCCCAGATGCCGGCGGCGGGTCCGTTCGAACCGCCCGCAATGTCCCCGAACACTTCGTCATACGTACGATTCCCCTTGATGATGACTACCACATACCGGATCTCGCCTGGCCCGGCGGGCGGCGCGGCCGATGGAAGAAACCCGTTGTTCGCATACACGGCGCGTGTGAACCGGTCCAGTTCGGAATCATCCGGCAGCGGGAACATCGTGATGGCTCCCTTGTGAATGGCCGGCTCGAACGTCCTTGCGCCCGCATCGCGCCGTGCCGCGTTCGGTCCCGTTCCATGCCCTTTCGCGTTCGCCACGTACACCGTATCGCTGTCCGTTGCCACCCGCGAGGGAAACCATGCCGCCGGAATATGCCCCAGCACCCGGTTATGCCGCGTACTGATCACCCCCACGGCATTGATGCCCGCCTCGGCCACCAGCAGCCAGCCCGACGCTTCGTGATAGGCCATGCCAATGGGAATGACGCCCCGCAGCCCCTCCATTCCGGGAATCCGGATCCCGACCTGCGCCACTACACGCCTTGCCGCCGCGTCCACAACCGTCACCGAGTCGTTGCGCGCGTTGGAGACGAAGACGCGGTCTCTTGTTGCGAGCACTCCTTCGGGTCCGGTTCCCGTGCGCACAAGCGTCTCGATGCGCGGAGCGGCCGCGTCCTCCACATTGATAAAAGCCACCGCATTGGGATCGGGCGCGGGCTGTCCGGGCATTCCCGCGGTGGTGACATAGGCGCGTGTTCCATCGGGGGATACGGCAACCGCGTAGGGCATGCGTCCCAACTTCACCGAACTCGACACACGGTTCTTCCTGGTATCCACCACCACCAGCCGGAGATTCGCCTGATCCGCCACATACAGCAGACCGCGCGACGTGTCATAAGCCATATCGCCCGTATAGCTGTTTGCGTACTCGCCCTGGTTCAACCGGTAGGCCCGCTTTGTCCGGCCGCTCCTGACATCCACCACCCGCACCTGGCCCGAACCGCCTTCCGAGCTAAAGACCGTCCGCTCATCCGCGAATGCCACCCCCATGAACACACTCGTCCGGTTCGGCTCCCCGCCGCCCTCTTCCGGCTCGATCGTCGAAGTGCGCCACCTGTTGTTCTTTTCCTGCTTGAGAATCGACAGCGAGCGCTTGCCATTCGCGCCGCCGATGGATACGATCATCTTTCCACCCGGACTCACCGCCAGTCCGAAAGGCGCGGGTCCGGTGGAGAATTGTTTGCCGCGCGGAGAGATCATTCGTCCCCCGGGCAGTATGCTTTCCGCTCCCGGCCGGCGGATGGCGGCGCGGTTTTCCGCGGGTACGCGATGTTCCGCGGCCGCCGGCAGGCAGACGAAAAGAAAGAGCGCAACACGCCGCATGACGACTAATCCGAGGGTATCGCAGATGGACCGCAGATCATTTCTTGGAAGCTTGGGGCTTCGCACTGTTGGCATTGGCGCCACGGGTCTTGCCACCATGGGAGGAAAGGCGTTGCCCGGGGCCGTGAGAAAGCCTCCTTACTACCAGCTCGATCAGTATCTCCTCAGGAACGGCTCCCAGGTGGGACGGATTCACGAGTTTCTCAAAGGCTCGATGAAGTTCTTCTCAGGCCCGCGCATCATTCTGGATGGACTGGTCGCCCCACACATGCCACAGGTAGTCGTCATTCAAGGGCACTCCTCGATTGGAGAGTTTCTCGATAGCGAAGCCAAACGCAAACAGAACGCCGATTACCGCGCCGCCCTCACCGCCTGGGAGGCGGGCGACGAGGCTCCCTACGAAAGCTTCTCGACCTCCCTGCTCGAGGCCACGCCTTACTCACCCGGCATCGGCGAAAGTTCCAAGTCTCCGCGCATCTTCGAACTCCGCACTTACCACTCCCCCACAATCCGGCAACTTGCCGCTCTCCACGAGCGCTTTTCCGGCCCGGAAATCCGTATCTTTCACCGCGTGGGAGTCCATCCCATCCTGTACACTTCCACCATTATCGGATCCGACCGCCCAAACCTCACCTATCTCATTCCATTCGACTCGCTCGATGCCCGGGAGAAGGCCTGGACCGCCTTTGGAGCCGACCCCGAATGGATCAAGGTCCGCAAGGAATCCATAGATCGAAGCGGCCAGATATCGAGCGTCATCCGGATCGCCCTTTACAAGGCCACGGATTATTCGCCTGTCCGGTAAGGCGGTTTCCGGATCTTGCGCCCTCTTCCTCGGCTTCGAGGAGCCGCCTCATCAGGTTGCGGATCGCTTCCACGTCGCTGATGGAATGTGTCAGCGCCACCCCCGCCCACCACGCGCCTGCCTCAGCCTGCCGGCAATAGCAAACATCCCCCAGCAGGATGCGTCCGCCCAGCCGCACGCTTACCGGCGTATTCACTTCCACTCTCGCGGCAAGCAGCAACTTCAAGCCACGCGAAGAAATATCCGCCACCGTGGCCAGCATCGTTTCCTCGCGGCCGTTGAGTATTTTGACCTGCGCGGTCTCGTTGCAGACCTGCCTCGCCTCGGCGCGTCTCTCCACTCCTCCACTCATCGGATGGAACTTCGCCGCTGTGAGGGAAACAGCGTCAGTGCAGCCGTACCACCCACGCCAGCAGCGCTCCCACGCCGCTCGCCAACAGCCCCAGAATCGCCCACCTCGCTCGCGGCGACAGCCTCGCTCCGCCGTCCCCCTCCTCTTTCTTCTGCTTGCTCCACCCCTCCGAGCGGAGCAATTCCCGCCCCTTATCGTTTGCAATCAGCAGCGTCTCGACCTGAGAACCGCGCGCCGACCGCGCGATCCGCTTCTTCAGATCCTCCGGAATTTCTTCCGTTGAATGGAATACTTCCGTCTTTTCCCCACGGGATATGTAGACTATCGAGAACTTTTGAACTATTTTTTCCATGCCACCCTCACGCGCTTGCCACGGGCCTTCCCGCCCGCGCTCCGGCGTGCTTGAGAATCACGTCGATGAATCCCAAGGCCGCCTTCGACAGCGCCTTGTCCTTGCGGTAGATCAGCGCCAACCGCCTGATCATCGGCTCCGGCGCCAGCGAAACCGTGCATAGTCTTCCGGCTTCGACTTCTTCGGCGCAATTCGAGGCCGCCAGAAACGACACCCCTAATTGAGCCATCACGAATCTCTTTATCATTTCCGTGGAGTCCAGCTCCATCGAAATCCGAATGCTTTCCTCCACGGGTTCGAGCCACGCATTCAGACGGCTGCGTGTGGTTCCGCTCTTTGGCAGAATCAGCGGATACGCGGCCACGTCGCGGCAGGAGGCCATCCTTTTCTGCGCCAGCGCGTGACTGCACGGCAGGATCAGTTTGATCTCATCGGAATGGATTTTCACCGCCTGCAGCTTCTTTTCCTCGACAGGCAACTGGGTGATGCCGAAATCGGCCTGGTTGTCGAGCACCGCTTCGACAACCCTCGATCCATAGCTCCGGTCGACATGCAACTGCACGTTTGGAAATTCTTTCTTATATTCCGAGAATACCTCCGGCAACACGTAGATGCAGGTCGCTTCGTTGGCCGCGATCAACAGCTCCCCACGCGGCACCCGCTCGAGTTCGTTAATGGCGTCCTGCGAGCGCCGCCGCAAGTCGAGAATTTGCTCCGCGTAACCGGCAAAGATCCGCCCCGCCGGGGTCAGGCTGATCCGGGTTCCCAGCCGCTCGAACAGCGGCGCGTGAATCTCCTGTTCGAGTTGCCGCACCTGCGCGCTGATGGCCGGTTGCGTCCGGAAACACGTCTGCGCCGCCTTCGAGAAGCTCTTCAGCCTCACAATTTCGAGGAAGGTGTGAAGTTGATCCAGGTCCATGACCTCTCAGTGCGCAGCGACCCGGCGGGCCTTCGTTGCGGCTGAACTGACCCAAATTATATCATCAGGTAAAATGGGTCCACGTCTATTTCTTGCGCTGTTTTCATCCTGTTTGCTCCCCCAGGGCCTTCTCGCCGCGGATCAGGCGGCATACGGGAAATACCTTGTCGAGGAAGTCAGCAAGTGCCAGGATTGCCATACCCCACGACTCGAGAACGGCCAACTCGATAAGGACAAGTGGCTCAAGGGCGCCGTCCTCGACTTCCAGCCCATCCACCCCGTCCCGGGCTGGCACAAGACTTCTCCCGACATCACCTCCTCCGGCCGTCTCTTCGAGCGATGGGGAGCCGCCGGTCTCAAGAAGTTCCTGACCACCGGGCTCAATCCGCGCGGCCATGCCGCCGATCCGCCGATGCCCGCCTACAAGCTTAAACCCGCCGACGCCGAGGCTATCGTCGAATACCTCAAGTCCCTCAAGTAGGCCTCGTGCGTTTCCATTCCGTTTTCCTCGCCTGCGTTTTCGCGCTCTCCCTCCAGGCGCAGAAGCCGGAAAATGTGCTTATCGCCGCCAACCGGCAATCTCCCGTCTCGAAGTCCATAGCCGAGTACTACGCGCGCGCCCGCCACATCCCACAATCGAACGTCGTGTACCTCGACACCACTCCCGGCGAGCAGATCTCCCGCCAGGTCTATAATCAGCAGATTGCCGCCCCCATCGCGGCTTTCCTCGCCCGGAACCACCTTCAGGACTCGATCCTCTACATTGTCACCACGCTCGGCGTGCCCCTCGCCATCACGGGAACGGGCGAGCCGAAAGGAACCGATGCCGCTTCGGTCGATTCCGAACTCACCCTCCTATACGCGGATATGCACGGCCGCGCTCACCGTCTCCCTGGCCTCATCCCCAACCCCATGTTCGGCAAGCCCGGCGCGAAGTTCGACCGCAAGCAGTTCCCCCTCTACCTGGTCACCCGCCTCGCCGCCTATGATTTTTCCGATGTCCGCGCCATGGTCGACCGCTCGCTTGCCGCCGTCAACAGGGGCCGCGTCGTCCTCGACCTCCGTTCCTCCGGCGGGCAGGCCGGAGATGAGTGGCTGCGCGACGCAGCCATACGCCTGCCCGCCAACCGCGTCTTCCTCGATGAGACCTCCGCCGTTGTCTATCACCAGCGCGGCGTCATCGGCTACGGTTCCTGGGGGTCGAACGACTTTCAGCGTAAGGAACGCTTCCTTCGTTTTCAGTGGCTCCCCGGCGCCATTGCCACCGATTTCGTCTCCACGAACGCGCGCACCTTCGAATTTCCCCCCGCCTCGTGGACGCTCAGCACCTGGAGTTCGAAAGACCAGCCCAAGTGGTTTCACGGGAGCCCCCAATCCCTCTCGGCCGACTACATCCGCGACGGGGCCACCGCCGCCTCGGGCAACGTCTTCGAACCGTTCCTGGGCAACTGCGTGCGGCCCGATTACCTTTTCCCGGCCTATCTGAATGGCCGCAACCTCGCCGAAAGCTTCTACTCCGCCATCCCTTCGCTCAGTTGGATGACCGTTGTCCTCGGCGACCCCCTCTGCCGCCTGGCATCCGGCCGGTGACAGCGGAGGGAAGAGGCAGCGCGTAAGGCCGGCGCAGCGCCTACGGACGTTCGACGTGACGCCATCACGCTTGGCCCACATACAGCGGGTCCACGACCGGCGCGCCGCGTGCCTGCCTATTGCGTTGCGTAATGCCTGATGGCGGCGGCGGCGAGTTTCGCAATCAGGGCGGCACGGGCGGCGGGAGATGCCTTGGTATCGGCGATGAAGACCGCGATCGAGACGATGCCGCCGTCGGGAGCGGTGAGGATGCCGGCGTCGTTGGTGGCGGCCGTGACTCCGTTCCAGGATCCGCTGGTGCCGGTCTTGTGACCGATTTTCCAGCCGGGAGCGAGGCCGGCTTTGAGGCGGTCCTCGCCGGTGACGGTCTGCTCCATGACATCGAGGAGGTGTCTTGTTGACGGGCCGGGGAGGAGTCCGCCGGTGGCGAGGCGGAAGAGCATGCCGGCCATGGCCGCGGGGGTAGAGGTGTCGCGGACGTCAACCTGGTAGGCGCGGTAGGCCTTGTCGCGCCGGGCGGCGGGGACGGCGTCGATGGCGCGTTTGAGAACGCCGGCGTCGACGAATTCGGGGCGCCATTCGAGGCCGGCGATTTCCGTTTGAAGATGGCGCTCGTCGCGGTCGATGCGAATGCCGGCGACGCCGAGGCGCGTGAGGCAGGCCTGGACGGCGCGGGGACCTCCGAGCCTGGCCACCAGAATGTCGGCGGCCGCGCTGTCGCTATCGGTGACGGCGCGCCGGATGAGGTCCGCGTAGGTGGTGCGGTAGCCCTGGTCCGTAACAAGATCCGCGAGCGGCTGATGGAAGAGGCTGAGATCCTGGCGGCGAACGAGAACGGAATCCTCGAGCCGGAGTTGATGGTGGCCGGCCGCGTCCATGGCCGCGATGGCGACGAGAAGTTTCATCACGCTTTGGAGCGAGAAGGGGTGGGCGGCGTTGATGCAGGCGCGGCCCCCGGCGTCCTGGGCGCAGACGCCGGCGCGGCCGTCGAATCCGGCGGCGAGGGCCTGAAACTCGCGTTCGAGCGGGGCAAGCCGCAGCGAGCCGGCAAAACAGGCCGGGACGAGAAGTAGAGCGAAGAGTTTCATCATCAGAAGCTGTAGCGTAGCGCAACAGTCGCGTAAGAGTTGCGGCTGTACTGGCCGAGGAAGTCGGAGCGGTTGCCGCGCAGAAGGATGAAGCCGGCGGTGGCGCGCCAGTGCTGGCCGAAAGCGTGGGAATATTCCGACTTGACGTAAGCTCCCTGGCCGTTCTGGCGGACGGCGGTTTCAATGGATATGGCGCGGTTGGTGTCGATGGTGTAACCGACGCGGCCGAGGAAGGTACGGGCGATGCCGCGGTCCGGGGAGAAGAAGTAGGGGTTGCGGGCGGCGGTGACGTACTCGCCGGCGTAGCCTCCGACGAAGGACCACTCGCCCTGTTGACGCTCGAGTTGAAGAACGTAGAGGAGGAACTCGTCGGTTCTCCCGCCGGTTGAGGTGAAGTACGCGGCTTCGCCCTTGACGGTGAACCAGCGCAGAGGGACGGCGGCATCGGTTCCATAGAGGCGGAGGCGGGGGAAGAACCGTGTGACGGCGGCCTGGGCGGGGGCGGTGAAAGCGACATCGAGCGAAGGAAGGTAATGGAAGCCTTCGAAGAAGCAGGTGGAGAACTCGAAGCCGGGGCCGAGGAAGTTCCACCGCGCCCCGAACTGGCCGGCTCCTGGATAGCGGACGCCGTTATCCGTTACCCGGAGTCCGGAGGCATCGAGAGGCGGAGACCAGCGTTGATTGGGGAGGGGGGCGCGGCTGGGCGTCATGCGGGGGGTGAAGACAACATCGATGGTGTGGTTACCGGATTCATAGGTGGCGCGGGCGGCGAGGACGCCGAGGAAGTCGTAGTTGACGACTTCGAGAAAATCCTTGGGGGCGAAGCGGTCCGTGGGGTTGAGGATGTCCGCCTTGCCCCAGCGGATAAACTGCTTGCCGAATTCGGCGGTGAGTTTTCCCTTGTGATAGGTGGCGCTGAAGCGGCGAAGAGAGAAGGCGGGACGGAGGAGCGAGCGATCCTGCCAGTCGAGACGGGCTCCGCGCTCGACCTGGCGGTGGGTATCGGCGCGGGCATCGATGGAGCCGTTGAACTTCCAGTCATCGCCGAACTTGTAAGAGCCCTCCCAGCGGAAGAGGGCATCGCCGATTGTGTGGGAACTGTCCCCATCGACGGTTTGCGGGAAGAACAGGCCACGGACTTCAAGGTAGCCGCGCTGGGAGAAGTTTTGGGCGAGCAGCGGCAGCGGGAGTAAGAGCATGATCCACTTCATGATTCGCGGCGCAGGGCTTGCAGAGTGAACTGCTCCTCCTTCATGGGGACGTTGTATTGGAGTTTTTCGGTGTGGAGGATGGTCTTGCTCTTACGGCCTACCTCTTCAATTTCCATGGTGAGCGGCGTCCAGATGTTCTGGATCCGCCGGTAGTCGCCGTAGATGAGGCGGCGGATCAGTTTCCCGCCGTGGAAACTTTCGATCTTCTCGAAGACGTAGCGTGCCTTGTCGACCCAGATATGAGCGTGAGTGTATTGGGACGACTTCGACTTTTTCGGACGCGATTCGAGCTTCCAGCAGGGAGCGCCGTTTACGGTTTCTTCGCCGAGGATCGTGTAGTCGTACTGATTGGAGTCGCGCTCCTCGAGGTCCTCGAAGCTGAAGTCGGTTCCGAAGAAGCGGGTGGAGCGGTCCTGGAAGGCGATGCGGCGGTCTCGCTGGAGGGCCGGGGTCCACATCCACTGGTCCGAGGAGCGCTCGGGATGGTTGACGACGAGGAGCGCGACGCCTTTGACTTCGGCGGGAGCCGAGAAGCGGATGACGACTTTGCTGCTGCCGGCCGATCCGATGCGGTCGTACGTCCAACGTTTTTCGCTGATCTTGTTCCTGCTGTCGATTACTTTGAGGGTGCCCTCATAGCGCTGGGAAGCGGCCCTGGCGCGGTCCTGGACCTCCTGCATGATCCGGCGGGCGTCCTGTGCGCGGAGAAGGGCGGCGGTGAAGAAGAGAACGGCGAGAAACTTATTCATATTCGAGAGCCTCCACGAGCGAGGAACGGACGGCGGATTCGGCGGGGCCGAGGGCGGAGAGGAAGGCGACGGCGATCATGGTGGGAATCAGCGAGAGTGCGATGCGGACGGGGTATTCGTATTCGAGGCGGACGCCGGCGATCTGCTCGCGAATGATGCCGAGGTAATAGAAAAGAATGACGGCTCCCAGGGCGAGTCCGAGCAGGACACTGACGAGGGCGATGCTCATGGCCTCGATCCAGATGGTCTGGCGGACCTGGCGGCGCAGGCCTCCAACAGCCTGAAGGACGCCGAGTTCGCGGCGGCGGTCAGTGATGGAGACCGTGAGGCTGTTGACGATGCCGAGAATGGCGACGAGGACGGCGACGAAGATCTGCATGTAGGTGAGGGCGAACCACTGATCCGTGACGCGGAGGATAAAGCGGCGGACCTGGTCATTAGTCAGAACGAAGAGCCGGCTTTGGGCTCCCAGGCGGTCGAGGATGCGGCGTTTTCCCTCACTGGCCGATACACCCTTCCTGAGGTAGACGCGGAAGACGTTGACGGTGTCGTCCTTCCAGTTGCGAACGAATACGGAGCGGTCCATGAGGATGGCTCCCTGCTGATCGGAGTAGTCGATGGTGATGCCGGCGACGGGGAGTTTCAAGACGCCGGATGGAGAGGGAATCTCGACGATGTCGCCGAGTTTGACGCCTTTGAGGAGGGCGAGATTATCGGCGAAGATGACGCCGCGTCCGGCGGCCACTTCGCGGTACATGGTGGAGGGGTCGCCGGCGATGACCTGGGGATGGACGCGGCGCGAGAGGCTGTCGATGGTGACGGCGACGACCATGACCGGCGCGCCGCGAAACATGACACGGGCGGTGCGGACCATCTGGAGCTCGTCGATGAAGTCCATGCGGCGCAGTTCGCCGCCGATGGAGGCGGGGAAGCGGAAACTGCGGTCGGAGATCTGCTCGGAGGCTCCGACGAAGAGGTCGGGGTTGAGGACGTTGTTCATCCAGCTCATGAGGGATTCATAACTTGCGTTGGAGACGCCGCCGAGGCCGGCGACGAGGGAGATGGAGAGCATGACGGCGGCGACGGTGGCGGACGTGCGGCGCGGGGACCGGATGAGGCTGTCGGCGGCAAGCGCGCCTTCGACGGGAAGGAGCGAGCGCAGGAGGGGACGCAGGGCGACGACGAGACGGCGCACCAGGGCGGGAGTGAGGAGGATGGCGGCGAGCACGACGGAGAGATATCCGGCGTAGAGACGAAGTCCTTCCGAGCCACGCAGGAAGAGAGAGAACGCCGCGATGGCGAGAAAGCCGGCGGCGGCGATGAGGCGGAGACGGCTTTCCCTGGGGCTGAAGCTTTCGTAGGCTCCTTTGTGGAGGGCGGCCGCGGGATCCACCCGGGATGCGTCCCGCGCTGGTATCGAGGCGGCGAGCATACTGGTGGCGACGCCGATCACCAGGGCGAGGGCGACGATCTTCGGATCGGCGGCGACGGTTTCCACGCGCTGCGCGACGCCGTAGATTTCGCCGAACAGGCTGCTGACATAGTTGGCCATGCCGCGCGCCATGAGCAGGCCGAAGGCGATGCCGATGATGCTGCCGGCGAGGCCGAGGATGGCGCTCTCGAGCAGAAAGAGGCCGCTGATCTGGCGGCTGGAGGCTCCGAGGGCGCGCAGGATGCCGATCTCCGAGCGGCGCTGGGTGACCGCGATGGCGAACGTATTGTAGATGATGAACAATCCGATCAGGAGCGCGAAGGCGCTGTTGAGGGAGGCCCCGATGGAGAAGATTCGCGTGATGGATTCGAACTGTTGTCCCCGTGAAGATGGGGGCTCGATCTGATAGCCGCTTCCAAGGAGGGTCTGGAGGGCGGACTGGCCCCTGGCGAGAGGAACATCCGGTTTCAGCTTGAGGTCGATACGGTCAAAGCTGCGTCCGCGTCCGAAGACTTGCTGCGCGGCGTAGATGTCCATGATGGCGAGGTTGCCGCCGAAGGCGCTCGCCAGGCCGCCGGATTTCATGATGCCCCGGATGGTGAACTGTTTGGGTCCGATCATGGTGTCGAAGCTGATCCTGCCCCCGGTGGCGAGGTGATTGCGGGCGGCGAATTCGCTGGTGATCATGATCGAATCGGGCTGAGCGAGAAAGACGAGCGGATCGTCGATGAAGGATTCGTCGCCTTCTTCGAATTCATATTGGCGCAGACCGCGGTCGCCGGTCATATCGACGGCGAGGATGAGGATGTTGCCTTGTCCGGGGAGCCCCGTCCTGACGGTGGCTTCGATTACGGGGACGGCGGTTTCCACCTCGGGGAGCGCTTGCACCCGTTCAAGAACCTCCTCGGGGAAGCCGGTCTCACCGCTCGAGATCTGCAGTTGGGTTTTGCCGGCGAGGCGATCGACGGTCTGCTGGAAACCGTAGAGAACGGAGTCATTGGCCGTGCGCATGCCGACGAATACGATGACGCCGAGCGCGATGCCGAGGATGGTGAGAATGGCGCGGAGTTTGTGTTTGCGGACGTAGGGCCAGGTGAGAAGGCGGAGGAGCATCACCGGCGGATGTCCTCGATCACTTTGCCGTCCTTGAGGCGAATGGTGCGCGGGCAGCTTTCGGCGACGTCCATGTCGTGGGTGACGATGAGGATGGTGGATTCGAGGCGCTGGTGGAGGCCGCGGATGAGGCTGAGGATTCCGGCTCCGGTTTGCGAATCGAGGTTTCCGGTGGGCTCGTCGGCGAGCAGGATCGGAGGATAGACGGAGAGGGCGCGGGCGATGGCGGCGCGCTGGCGTTCGCCGCCGGAGAGTTCCTCGGGAAGATGGTCGAGGCGGTGGCCGAGTTGGACAAGATCGAGGAGTTCGCGGGCGCGTTCCTCGATGCGGCGGCGGCTCCAGCCGCGGAGGTGGAGCGGGAGGGCGACGTTTTCGAGGCAACTGAGCGTGGGGAGGAGGTGGAAGAACTGGAAGATGAAGCCGATCTTGTCGCGGCGGATGCGGGTGAGTTGATCGCCGGAGGCGCGCCCGAGGCGCTCGCCATCGACAACGATTTCGCCGGAAGTGGGTCTGTCGAGGCCGCCGATGAGATTGAGCATTGTGGACTTGCCGGAACCGGACGCGCCGATCATGGAGACCATCTCGCCCCTGGCGATGGAGAGGGAGACCTGGTCGAGAGCAATGACTTTACGTTTTCCGTCGAATTGCTTGGATACGTTCTGGAGGTCGATCATCGTCAATGGGCGTGGTGGCGGGGTGATCCTGCTTCTTATTGTAAAGTCTCGATGGGCGCGGTGCGCCGGAACCGCGGCCTGATCTCATGGGAGAATGAGGCCGAATGCGGATAGGGATTGACGCGGGCGGGACGTTCACCGACTTTGCGGTGGTTCATGATGACGGGCGTATGGAGACGTTCAAGCTGCGGTCGAACCCGGCGGACCCGGCGGCGGTGATCCTGGAGGGGATCGCGCGGGCGGCGGGTGGTGTGCCGGGGGTGGAGGTGATTCACGGGTCGACGGTGGCGACGAACGCGCTGCTTGAACGGAAGGGAGCGCGGACGGCGTTTGTGACGACGGCGGGGTTTGAGGACTTGCTGCACATCGGCCGGCAGAACCGGGCGGCGCTGTATGACCTGACGCCGGGGGAGAAGCGGGTATTGGCTCCGAGGGAATTGTGTTTTGGCGTCAGCGAGCGGGTGTATGCGGATGGCACCGTTGCGCGGCGGCCGGGTGCGGGGGAGTGGAGGAAACTGCGAGCGAAGCTGGAAGCGGCAAGGGTGGAGTCGGTGGCGGTCTGTTTCCTGCACGCATATCAGTGCGCGGAGAATGAAGAGGCAGCCGCTGAGGCTTTGAAAGACCTGGGGTACGTGAGCGTGTCGAGCGAAGTGTGTCCGGAGTTTCGCGAGTACGAGCGCGCCTCCACGGTGATGTTGAACGCCTATGTGGGGCCGCTGATGGACCGCTATCTCGGAGCCCTCGAAAAGGGATCTCCGTATCCGATCTCGATTTTGCAATCGAACGGAGGGCTGCTGACGGCGGCCGAGGCGCGGCGGCATGCGGTGCGGACGGTGCTGTCCGGTCCGGCGGGCGGCGTCGTGGGCGCGTTCGAAGTGGCGCGGCGGGCGGGATTCCGGAAGGCGATGGGCTTCGACATGGGCGGAACCTCGACGGATGTGAGTTTGACGGACGGCACTCCGCGCGAGACCGTGGAGGCGGTGGTGGATGGGACTCCGGTCCGGACGCCGATGCTCGAGATCCACACGGTGGGAGCGGGCGGCGGCTCGATTGCGCGGGTGGATGAAGGCGGACTGCTGCGCGTGGGGCCGGAGAGCGCGGGTGCGGATCCGGGACCGGCATGTTACGGCGTGGGGGACCTGCCGACGGTGACGGACGCGCATGTGGTGCTGGGACGGATCGCGGCGGATCAGTTTCTGGGCGGGCGGATGCGACTGGACGCGGCGCGGGCGGAGGCGGCGGTGGACCGGTTGGCGGCGCGGTTGGGGATGGACCGAATCAGAGCGGCGGAGGGGATTCTGCGGGTGGCGAACGCGAACATGGAGCGCGCCATCCGGGCGGTGTCGATCGAACGCGGGTATGATCCGCGGGAGTTCGCGCTGGTGGCGTTCGGAGGCTGCGGCGGCTTGCACGCCTGCGGGATTGCGAAGGAGTTGGGGATGCGGGCCGTGCTGGCTCCGGAAGCCGCGGGAGTGTTGTCGGCGATGGGGATGCTGCTGGCGCCGCGCGTGCGCGATTACGCGGCAGGCGTGTTGGGACGGACGGACATCGAGGAGCGGTTCCGGCAGTTGGAGGGAAGAGCGGCGGCGGAAAACGGCGGGGCGCGGATTGATCGATTCGGGGACATACGGTACGCGGGGCAGAGCTACGAGTTGACGATTCCGTGGAGGGGGGAAGGCACCACGGCTGCTTTCCACAAGGAGCACGCGAAGGTGTACGGATACGCGGACGCGGGACGGGCGATCGAGGTGGTGACCATCCGCGTGCGGGCGGTGAAGGAGGTGGAGAAGCCCGTGCGGCGGCAAACAGCGCGCAGGAGTGGGAAGCCCGATACGCGGCGGGTATTTGTGGATGGCCGGTGGAGAAAGATCGCGGTGTGGCGGCGCGCGGAGTTGCCGCGGGTGGTGAAGGGGCCGGCGCTGGTGCTTGATTACGGTTCGACGGTTCTGGTGCCCGCCGGCTGGGAGATGCTCGCCGCTGAGAACGGCGTGGGGCTGATCCGCTTCAGCGCGCGCTGAGGGCGCGGCGCATCAATATGGCCACGGCAGGTTATACCGTGCGTAGAGCGTTCGCAGCGCCTCGGCTCCGTGGATGATCTGCGCATGGCCGTTCGGAGGTGTGAGAACAACAAAATCCTCATCCGGATCGGGAAGCCGCAAGGGGCGGCCATCCGGCCCCCGTGAGAAGTCCTGGCAGCCATGTTGATCCATTGACTGGCCGCCGCGAACCTGCCTGTTGATGAACGCCTGGTTCTCGGGGCTGTCGTTAGCCACCGGATCCGATGCCCAATCCGGATGCGGCCTCAGTCCTCCCGAATCCTCCATCCTGTAGATGCCCATCTTGTCGTAGTCGGCGACGACGAACTTGCCATCCTCGGTGAGGACGAGTTCGCCCGAGGAGTTTTTCTCCCAGCGGAATTTTCCCCGCCGCGCCCACGGATGCGCCGCGTGTTGTTCCGCAACCAGCTTCTCCAACAGTTCGTCGGCTTCTTTGCGGCTCATGCCCGGACGAAAACCGTAAGCGCCCTGGTCGCTCAGGTGTACAAGGCCAGTCCTCGAACTGGTCTTGAGTTTGACGAGAACACTCTTCGCGGTCCGGAACTCCGACAGGTGGGCGGGGTCCAGGGCGCCGGGCTTGCCGCATCGAAGCACACACAGCCAGCGCCGGTTACGGGAAAGGTTTGACCAATCGGCCAAATGGAAAGGCCGCATCCCCGCGCGGGCGGCGATTCGCTCAAAGTCAGAGACAGTCGTCCCCGCGGGAATCCGGCTGCGCCAGTCATGGTGATAACGGGCTTCGGACTCGTCCCACATTCGAGTGACTTTGCGGAGGAAATCGTCATGACGGCCGGAGTCGCGGCGGTGCGCCCAGCGGCCGGAAAGCTCCCTGATTCTGGGCCCGAGCGACTTGCGCAACGCCGCGCTGGTCTTCTTGAGAACGGCGGCAACCGCGGCAAGGAGGGCAAGGACGACAATCACGGCGATGGAGAGCGCCAGGTTGAAGGCCGCGATGTTCAACTCGGCTTCCGCCCTGGCGATCCAGGCCGCGCGTATCGCCCCGCGGATGCGATGTTCCTCCGAGGCGGCTCCGGTCAGCGTGGCTCTTGCCGTATCGTAAAGCCCCATTCCATTCAGGAGCAGGTTGCCGAGAAAGAATCCAACGGCGGCCCCGGCAGCCGCTCCAGCGGGCGCTCCAACTCCGGTCCAGGCGGTGGAAACGAAGCCGCCGGCGGCTCCGAGCGCGACCGAGGCTCCCAGCAGCCCCACCTGTACGGCGATTCCCTCCGCCAGCGCAAGCCCAACGGCGGCCCAATCCGGCGGCACCAGGGCGTTGAGGGCGGGGCCCAGGTACTTCGGGGTAACGGCCAGGCGAAATGCTTTCTCTACGTTCGCGCACCCTTCCTGTACGTGTTTGAGGAGCGAGAGATTGGGGTGAAGCCCATCGTTGCGCATGGCGCCGAAGACAGTCGGGTAGGGTGAGGTGGAAAGATAGGCCTCGGCGTCACGAAACTGCATAACGTCGCTTTCCCTGAGAT
Source organism: Bryobacteraceae bacterium (assembly GCA_019187195.1). GTDB lineage: Bacteria > Acidobacteriota > Terriglobia > Bryobacterales > Bryobacteraceae > CADEFT01. The sequence goes on along the minus strand of JABAQT010000030.1, from coordinate 134,944 downwards.
CGACGTAGTGAATGAAACGGGGCATGATCGGGTTCCTCCGCCCGATTTCGCGAAAAATCGGGAGCAAGACCCTCACGAGGTCTTCAATATTTTGGCCGTCATCCGCCGGCATGGGGCCATGGCGAGAACGCGGCGGTGATTGGCGTCAACCCGCTTGCCATACGGCGCCTCCCGCCCCGGCGGTACGGCCTTATGATGGCCGGGCTTTGACGCGACGGATCTGAAAGACCTCCGTGCCATTGACGCATCCCGGGGCGGGATCAGCGAGTTCCAGCTCCGATTCTTCCGGCAATAACGGGAGACAAGGCCGCGCCCGCATCGCGCGCCTTTTGGTAATAGCGCACGGCGGCGGCGCGATCCCGCAGAGCGGCGGGCTGAACGTCCCACAGCGCGTCGGCATAGCGAACCCAGTCCTCGGGGCCGGAATCCTTGCGAGCGGCGATCTCGCGGCGGACGCGAAGCGCTGATCGAGCCGCGGCGAACGCCGCCCCGGTCTGGTTCGCCGCATTGAGCAGGCGCGCCCGCAGCAGATCGAGTTCCGCGAGTTTATCGCGAACGGTCTTGTTTCCCACATCCGCCGTTTCTATCACTCTCAGGTAACGGCCGGCCTTCGAGAAATCCTCCAAGGCCCGTCCCGGCTCGCCGCCTGACTCGTAGACGAGCCCCCGGGCATGCAACAACGTAGCCATGCTCATCTGAAATTGCCGGTTGTCGGGGTCGGAATCGAGCAGCCTTTGTTGCATCGCCTCGGACCGCGCGAATCGTTCAAGCGCGTCCGGGAACTGGCCAGTCGCGGCCAGCGCCTCCCCCTCGGCCCGCAGAATGACGGCGGCGAGTCTCTGGTTCGGCAGCGAGTCCCTCTCGGCGGCCGGCAAAGCCTCCAGCGCGGAGCTCGCCCGGGAAAGCGAGGCCAGGGCCGCGCGCGCATCGCCCTCCTGCTGCTCCAGTTCGCCACGGCGCCAACCGTTGATGGCAAGAGCCCTGCGGGCGCGAACGGAGTCCGGCTGAAGCGCCAGGGCCTTCCGGTACTGCTCACCGGCGAGAGCGTAATATTTCCTGGCGAGCGCCAGGTCGACGCGTCCCGTGAGCGTCCCCGTGTAGTAACTCGCGAAACTCTCATAGGAGCTTCCCAACTCGCTCAGCAGGCCGGGATTTGCGGGCTCGCGGCGCACAAGCGCTTCGAGAAGGCGAAGGGCGTGTTTCAAGTCATCGAGGCTGGTTTGGTCATTCGACGTCATGGCCGCGACCTCACTGCGAGCGCGCCACAGCAAGGCCCGGGACTGTTCCAGGGGGACCGGTCCGGTTCCTTCGGGAACAGCCGCAAGCAGACGCAAGCCCCGATCGTAGGTGGCGAGCGAACGCGGCGCCTCGCCCAGGTTTGGATAGTAGGGATTGCCTTGCAGATTACCCAGCCGCAGATAGCTTCCGGCCAGTTCCGTCATCAACTTCGTATCCTCGCGAGCATCCGCGTCGATGCTCTCCAGATGCGCGAGCGTCTTTTCGATCAACTCCCGTTGAAGGCCGGTGGAGCCCGGGAGATTCATCACCCCGTCGTGAAACTCGAACAGGATAAGGCGGGCCAGGCCGCGGACGTCATCGAATCGCCGTTCGGCCCGGTCACGCTCGCGGGCGGCCACGCGGGCCTCATAAAGAGTGGTGGCCAATCCCCCCACAAGGGCCAGAAACACGGCCGCGCTTCCAGCGACCCCGGCACGGTGCCGGGCGGCGAACTTACGGAGCCGGTAGGCCACCGTTTGAGGGCCGGCCTGCACCGGCAACCCTTCCAGGTACCGGCGCAGATCTTCATCCAAGGCTTCGACGCTGCCGTAGCGTTCGGTCCGGTCCTTGCGCATCGCCGCCAGCAGGATCCGGTCCAGGTCCCCTTTCAGGTCCGCCGCGGCGATGGATGCCGAGGGGACTCTGCTCGGGAGCGGCGGTTCCATCGATTCGACGGCGCGCATCCACTCCGTGGGCGAGCGTTCCGTGGCCCCATAGGGGCTCTGGCCGGTCAGCATTTCGAACAGGATCACACCGAGCGAATAAACGTCGCACTGAGTTGTGAGCGGCAGGCCCGCCACCTGCTCCGGGCTGGCGAAGCGTGGCGTGAAGATAAACGCGGTCGAGGTCTGGTTGCCCGCGCCGGCTTCATCCGCCCAGCGGGCGATTCCGAAGTCGAGCAGGACCGGTTCGCCTTCGGGAGTCACAATGACATTGGACGGTTTGAGGTCGCAATGCAGGATGAGATTGCGATGCAGATAGCGCACGGAGGCGCAGATCCTGCGGAACAGACACACTGTTTCACGAGCGGAGAGACGGCGCGACTGGCAGTATTGATCGAGCCTCTCGCCTTCAATGTACTCCATGACCAGGTAGGGATATCCGTCGCCGGTGACACCACCATCCAGCAGGCGCGCGATATTCGGATGCTCGAGCGATGCCAGGATCTGCCTTTCCCGGCGGAAACGGCGCAACATCGCTTCCGAATCGAGACCGAGCCGCACAATCTTGAGCGCGGCCTGTTTGTGAAACTGCTCATCGGCGCGTTCGGCGAGGTAGACGGTCCCCATTCCGCCGCCGCCCAGAGGTTTCCGCAATCGCCATGCGCCAAGGATCGTCCCCACGCGAGGATCCTGTGTCTTATCGAGCAGCGCGCCCATCCAGGCACGATCCTCGAAAATCCGGTCGGCGGAAGAGGAAGCGGCAATCAACCTGGCGGCTTCTTCGATCACCGAGGCCTCGACGCCGTCCTGAGAGTCGAGAAATTCGCGTCGCGCGCCGGGGGGCAGATCCATGGCCCGCTGAAACAGGTCCTCGATCTGCCGCCACCGCGAGCCGGTCATTTTGCCATCCGGTCGTAGAGCCAACTCTTGGCCATGGCCCAATCCCGCTCGACGGTGGCCAGGGAAATATCCAGGAGGCCGGCGATCTCCTCATTGTGGAGTCCGGCGAAGAACTTCAGTTCGACAACCCGGGCCTTGCGGTCATCCAACGCCTGGAGTGCGGTGAGCGCCTCGTCGATGGCCAGCAGATCCTCGGCCGGCGCCGCGCGGGCGGGCAGGTCCGGCAGATCGGCACGCACCAGGTCTCCGCCTCGCTTGCCTGCCTTCCTCGCTTTGGCGTGATCCACCAGGATGCGCCGCATGACTACGGCGGCGACACCAAAAAACTGCCGTTTCCCGGACACGCCCACCTGCCGCTGGTCAACGAGACGCAAATAGAGTTCGTTCACCAGGGCCGTCGCCTGCAGCGTATGCCTCGGGTTCTCCCGCATGAGAGCCGATTGAGCCAAGCGCCGCAGCTCATCGTTGACGATGGCCATCAGGTCGTCCAGGGCCCGGCGATCGCCGCTGCTCCAACGTTGCAGAAGTGTAGTCGCGTCCGGCACACCTTTGGCTGTTTTAGCAAAAATCGTCCTTCGATGCGGGGGCGAGCGGCCGTTTCTCGCGATGTGGGTCAGAAAGGAAGAGCATGAGACTGACGGCGCTGGTTCTTGCGGTGGTTGGGGCGGCCGGTTGCGCCGCCGGCGGCCGCGGCCTGACATTTGTGAACTATGAGGATCCCGCCGGCTTCCAGCTGGAACACCCACGAGGCTGGATAGTGGAGGCGCGGGGGGCCTCTTCGATCGTGGTGCGGAGCGCGGATCAGTCCGCTTATGTGCGGATAAGCGGGTTTGTGGAGCGCGGACGCACCGCGGCGGAGAGGATCAGAACCGCGATCGAGGGGGCAAGAATCGGCGAAATACGGCGCGTGAGCCCCCAATGGGATATCGTGGTTGCGCCGTTCACGGCCGGCGGAACGCGGGGCAATGCACTGTGCGCCATCAGCGGCGGCGCCGGCACGCTGATGATCATGGCGGCCCGGCAATCGGAATTCGAAAGTTACCGGTCCGTGCTGGGGCGGATTCTCGGGTCGTTCCGGTTCACCGCCAAACCGGCGGCAGCGGCGAGCGAGCCGTTGGAGTTTACGCAATTTCGGGATCCAAGGGAGAGCGCTTTCTCTTTGTCCGTGCCGCGCGACTGGCGGACTTCGGGCGGGCTGTTCCGCGGCAACGCCGTGGATGTGAGGCCGGCTGTCGAAACCGTCTCCGGTGACGGCCGGACGCTTGTCATGATGGGCGATGCGCGGATTCCGCCCTTCTTCGAAATGAATCAGCAGTTGATGTGGCTGGGGTTCCGCGAAGGTCAGATGTACTCGCCCGGATACGGGCTCAATGGGCAAATCAGCCGCTATGTGCCGGGCGAGGCGTTTGCCGAATCCTATGCGCGGCGGATGGCGGGCGGAACCCTGCAGGTGAAACTGCGGAGGAACCGGCCGGACTTGGCCGAAACCTTCAACCGAATGAACCGGATCCTTTCGGCCAATCCGAGCTTCCAGAGCGTCACAACGGCGGGCGAAGTGGTCTTTGAAACGCAGCGGCGCGGAGAGACGATCGCCGGCTACTGCATGGCGGCAACCACGCGGCATATGGCTTTGCAAACGGCATTCTGGCTCGTCCAGCAGATCAACTGCTACACTGCTCCGATCGCGGACGCGGTTACCGCCGGAGGCGTCCTCACGCGCATGTACAAGACCTTCACGGTGAATCCCCGGTGGGCGGCGGCGCAATTGCAGACGACGGCGAATGTAGCTTCCATAGTCACGGAGACCAACGCCGCTCTGAGTGAGGCATACTCGTCCACATTCTGGGACGCCTGGAAGTCCGATGACCGTCTCTCGCGGCAGCGCGAGGATGCGACGATGGGAGTGGTGCGGTTAGTGGATCCGGGGACCGGGCAGACACACACCGTGGAGGCAGGCAGCAACTACTATGGGCGCCTGGCGGGAACCAACGCCGTAATTGGAAGCAATACGGGAGATTTTCCGCCCCGCCTGGATGTCGTTCCCCTGGTGCAACTGCCATAGATTTGACAAACCCGATTCCCGTGTTGCAATCCCACCAGTACGAAGATATGCTTGTCACGACAAAACCGGCGCCGGCTCGCTTTCAAGTTGCAGCGGTTCGGCATTGACTCGGTCGCGGAGGCCGCGCGTCGATGATTCGGGGGAACATGGACGGGCGTTCCCTGGACAAGGATACGGGGTGAGCGTGCATTATGCCAGGAAGAAGGGTGCCGGCGACGCTGAGCCTGCAGGCGTATGACCGGGTACGCAACAAGATTCTGGTGGGCGAGTATGCCCTTGGAGAACCACTATCCAGGCGGCGGGTGGCCGAGGAATTAGGAATGAGCCTGATTCCGGTTTCGGAGGCGCTCCAGCGGCTCGAGTCGGAGGGGTTGGTGGAGTCGAAACCGCGGGCGGGGACGCGGGTGAAGATTCCGACCGTCGAGGACATACGCGGACACTACATTGTGCGCGAAGCGCTCGAAACGCAATCGGCGCGGCTGTTCGTGACGCTGGCGACAAGGGAGCAGAAGGCGGAGTTGCGGAACACGGCCGCACTGGTGGACCGCCTGTCATTGGCGGTGGCGCGCGTGGACGAAGCGCACAAGGCGGCGGCGGGCTTCGAGTTCGAGCGGGCGCATCTGCACCTGCACACGCGGATTGCCGAATGCGGCAACTGCGCGGCGCTGGTGGACGCCATCGAGCGGAGCCGCGTGTTGATCTACAACTGGCTCTTCAACGTGACGGCCGACCTCGAGGCGCTGCCCGCAACGTGGCACCGGGACCTGGTGAAGGCGCTTACGAGCGGCGATCCGCTCGAGGCGGACGCGGCGATGCGGCGGCATGTCACATTCCGGCAGGCGCTGGTGATCGAGAGGTTCACGGCGTTACAACATGCGGGACACTTCGCGAAGTTCCAGCGGGGGCCGCGGCGGAGGCCCTCCCCGGCCGGTCGCATTAAGACGCATTAAGGAGAAAGGCGGGTAGGACGGGGAACGAGTCCGGTAGACTGGATTCTGGCCCATGTTGTTGTCGTCTTCGGCATACTTCATTTTTCTCATCGCTATTTTCTTCCTGTATTGGGTGGTGGCCCGGAGCCGCGCGCTGGCACTGGCGGCGATTCTGTTCGGGAACTACTTTTTTTACGCCAAGTGGGACATTTTCTATCTCTTCCTGATTCCGGCGGCTTCGACAGTGGATTTCGCAATTGGATTGGGGCTGGGGAGAGAGAAGAAGCGGTGGGCGCGGCGCGCGCTGGTGGGGACCAGCGTCGCGTGGAACGTGGGGTTGCTGGCGGCGCTCAAGTACATGCCGTTTTTCCTCGAGAACTGGTCGGCGTGGACGGGGCAGCCCAAGCCGGAATGGCATTGGAGCTTTCCGCTGGGCATCTCCTTCTACTGCTTTCAGGCGTTGACATACACGCTGGATCTGTACCGGAATGACGCCAAGGCGACATCGAGCTACCTGGCGTATCTGTCGGCGGTGAGTTTCTTTCCCACAACGCTCGCCGGGCCGATTACGCGAGTGGCGGCGCTGCTGCCGCAGTTGGAGCGGAAGGACAGGGAGTTGAGCGGCGAAGAGGGCGGACGGGCGGTGTTTCTGATCGGGCTGGGGCTGATGAAAAAGCTGCTGATCGCCGATTATCTGGGGGCGAACCTGGTGAACCGGGTGTTCGATTTTCCGAACCTGTACACGGGAATGGAGGTGTTGATCGCGGTATACGCCTACGCACTGCAACTGTATTACGATTTTTCCGGATATACGGATATCGCGATCGGGTCGGCGTTGCTGCTGGGAATCAAGCTGCCGGGGAACTTCAAGATGCCGTACGCGGCGGAGAGCGTGCCGGATTTCTGGAGGCGGTGGCACATCACGTTGTCGAACTGGCTGCGGGACTATCTGTATTTTTCGCTTCCCGGGCTGCGCTCGAAGTGGAAGATCCTCACGTACATGAACCTGGTGATTACGATGGTGATCGGAGGGTTGTGGCATGGGCCGAACTGGACGTTCGTCGTGTGGGGGCTGCTGCATGGGGTGGGGCTGGGAGCTACACGGGCGTGGCAGGTGTGGCGAGGCAATCCGCGGCCGAACCAGGCGTGGTGGGCCAAAGGTTCGAGGATTTTCTTTACAGCGCAGTTTGTGTGCTTCGCATGGGTGTTTTTCCGGGCCTCCAGCATGGAAAACGCCTGGGCGGTGCTCGCCCGGATCGGGTCGATGAGTGTCTCCTTTGCCAACATCTCGGCTCCGATCGCGATGGTGATGGGGATCGCGCTGGTTGCGCACTATACGCCCGCGGGCTGGTACAAAGGCCTGAGCGGCATCTTCGTGCGGTCGCCCTTTTACGTGCAGGCGGCGGCGATGGCGCTGTTGTTGCTGGCCATTCATTACGTGGCGGCGACGGGGGCGGCTCCGTTCATCTACACCAAGTTCTAGGAATATGATCCGGCTGCCCTCAAAGACAACGCTGACAATCGTGGCTTTCGGCGCGATCCTGGGGCTCGCCGACGTTGTGCCGGCGTTGCGCGACTACAAGGTGATGGACTGGCGGACGATTCCGGGCGTGCTCGATTTCGTCGACCGGCGGCCGTCGGTGGATCCGGAGTTGGAGGAACGGCAGCGTCTCCGGCCGGAGACGAATCCCTATAAGCAGATACGCTACCCGATTCTCGACCCGAAGCATACGCTCGATTCGTTTTACCAGGCGCTTTTGCAGACGGAGGGAAAGAAGCAGGGAGAAGTGGTCCGGATTCTACACTACGGAGATTCGCCGACGACGGCGGACCTGATCACCAGCGATACGAGGGTGCTGTTGCAAAAGCAGTTCGGCGACGCGGGCCACGGATTCTGCCTGGTGGCGAAACCGTGGGCCTGGTATGCGCACAGAGGCGTGGATCTTGACGGCAGCGGCTGGGAGATCGATCCGGCGAACCAATCCACGGTGCGCGATGGGCTCTACGGGCTGGGAGGAGTGAGTTTTCGAGGCGGAGCGGGGGCAACGGCTCGCATCCGTTTACGGGATAGGGGGCACCGCTCGATTGAGGTGGCATATCTGCGCCAGCCCGGCGGAGGGCAGTTGAGGGCGGAGGCGGACGGCAAGGAGCTGGGGGTGGTGAACACAGATGGCGCGGTCCGCGGGTCGGGATTCGCCCGGTTCCGCATACCCGAACAGACGCGGGTGATCACGCTGCAGGTGATGAACGCCACGGTGCGGCTGTTCGGCGTGCTGCTGAGCAAGGATGTTCCGGGGGTGATGTATTACAGTCTGGGGGTGAATGGGGCCTATGTCTCCGTGCTGGCGAGGCTGATGAATGAAGGGCACTGGCGAGAGCAACTGCGTCATTACCGGCCTCACCTGGTGATTGTGAACTATGGGACGAACGAGAGCGCGTACCCGAAGTTTGTGGACTATGTGTCGGAGAAGGAGACGCTCGAGGTGGTGCGGCGGATCCGGAAGGCGCTGCCCGACACAGCCGTGCTGGTGATGAGCCCCATGGACCGGGGGCAGCGGATGACGGACGGAGAGATCTCGACGGTGCCCGCCATACCGCGGCTGGTGGCGATTCAGGAGCGGGCGGCCAGGGAATCGGGCTGCGCGTTTTTCAATACCTTCGAGGCGATGGGCGGGATGGGCACGATGGGGAGATGGTATGAAGCGGAGCCGCGGCTGGTGGGCGCGGACTTCATTCACCCCATGCCGGCGGGGGCGAAAATCGTGGGAGGATTGTTATATCAGGCGCTGATCGACGGGTATAACAAGTACAAGTTGAGGCTGTTGCGAAAACGAACGATGGTGGCCAGCAATTGAGATGAGGACACGGTGGAGCGCGGCAATGGCGGCGTGCATGCTGGCGGGCCTGCTTTGCCAGCCCCTAGCCTCGGCGGGGAAGAAACGGCAGGCGGCGCGCCGGCAGGCTCCGGTGGCACCGCAGGTTCGTGCCGAGGCCGCGCGAAGGGTGGAGGACTTTCTCGAATTGGCGAGGGAGACTCCCATGGAGAATGTGGCGGCGCTGGTGCCGTTCTTCGAGCGGCTCTACCGGCAGCAGAATGGACTCTCGGAGGGCAACCTTCACATTCTGCATTATGGGGATTCGCACACGGCGGCGGATGAGTGGACAGGGTTTTTGCGATCGCTTTTTCAGACGAAGTTCGGCAACGGCGGCAGCGGATACACGTTAGCGGGGCGGCCCTGGAACGGATACCGGCGCATGGATTCGCGCAGTTGGGGGACGTCCGGTTGGTACTCGGATGGGCTGGTGGGGCGTAGCGGAGACGGCCTTTACGGGTTGGGCGGAGTGAGCATTACGACAAGGCGGGCGCGAGAGTCGGTGACAGTGGATGTGCATTGTGAATCGCTCGAACTGTACTATCTTCAGCAGCCGGGCGGCGGGACGCTGACGTTTCTCGACAACGGGACGCCGGTCGAGGAGATATCGACAAACGGGGAGTTGGGGCCGGGCTACTACCGCCACCAATGCACGCCGGCTGGAGAGCACCGCTTCGAGGTGGAGACGACCCAGCGGGCTCCCGTGCGGCTGTTCGGATGGGTGGCCGAGCAGGGACACGGAGTTACCTACGAGACTTTGGGAATCAACGGGGCGCAGGCTTCGATCGTGTTCAACTGGGAGGAGAATCTGCTGGCGGCGCATATTGCCAGGCGGAATCCGGCTCTGATCGTGCTGGCGTATGGGACGAATGAGGCAGGCAACGGCGAGTGGACGGAAGTCAAGTACCGCGAGATGTTCGTAAACCTGATTCACCGTTTCCGGACGATGGCGCCGGCGGCATCGATTCTGGTGATCGGCCCTCCGGACCGGTACGTGCGCGCGCGCGGGCGGAAGTGGCAGGTCTATGGAAACGTGGACCGGATTGTGGAGGCGCAGCGGGAGGCGGCGTTGGGGACGGGATGCGCGTTCTGGGATATGCGCGCGAAAATGGGGGGGAAGGGCGCGATGCGGCAATGGGTGAACGCGGGTTTGGCGCAGGGAGATTACGTGCACTTCACGGCGGCGGGCTACCAGTTGCTGGGCGGGGCTGTGTTCCAGGATCTGATGGAGCATTACACGACGTTTGTAAAGGTGCGGAAAGAATTGATTGGGCAGGACCGGAATGGACAAACGAGCGAAAATAACTGAGATTATCGAGCGGGTATCGAGGAAGAAGGCTCCGGGCTCTGATGAGTCGCTTTTCGACTCGGGGTTGCTTGATTCCTTTGCCTTGCCGGACATGGTGAGCGAACTCGAAGCGGCTTTCGGAGTGAAGATTCCGGATTCGGATTTGAATCCACGGAAGTTTGACACCATAGAGCGGATTGAAACCTATCTGGAAAGCCTGCAATAGAAGTGGCATATATTGTGAATTTCGGCGCCGCGCTGCCGGCGCGTGTGGTGACAAACGAAGAACTGTCGGGGCTTGTGGGACGGACGGCGGATTGGATCCGCAAAGTATCCGGCATCGAGGAGCGGCGCTATGTGGACGCGGACACCACGGTTGCCGATTTGGCCTGGGAAGCGGCCTCGGATTGCCTGGCACGGGCCGGGATGAAGGCGTCGGAACTGGGGCTGATTCTGGTTTCAAGCGGCACCCCGGCGCGGCAGTTCCCCGGGCCGGCGAGCCAGGTGGCCAGACGCCTCGGACTGGATGAGACGCCGGCGGTGGACATCCCGATTGCGAGCGCGGGAGGTCTGTTTGGCATGGCGATGGCCGGCGACATGGCAAACCGGCGCGGCCCGGTGCTGGTGGTAGCCGCCGAGGTCATGTCCCGTATTGCGATGCGAGAACCGCTCGAGGCGGGTATATCGGTGCTGTTTGGGGACGGGGCGGGGGCGTGCCTGGTGCACCCATCTGAAGGGAAGGCGCGCATTCTCGGCTCACGAATGGCGACGGATGGGGCCTTCGCCGAGGATTTACGGCTCGAGTTCGGGGCTGGACTGGCGATGAACGGGCGAAGCGTGATTCTGCATGCCAGCCGGAAGTTGCCGCGGGTGATTCTACAGGTGCTCGAGGAGCAGGGAGTAACGGCGCGGGATGTGGATGTGTATCTGATGCACCAGGCGAACCAGAACCTGATGGACCGGGTGGCGGACTCGATCGGGGTGGAACGGGAGCGGTTTTACACGAACATTGCCAGGTATGCGAACACCTCGTCGGCGTCGATGCTGATCGCGGCGGCGGAATGGGAGAAGGAATCGGGATTCGCGGCGGGGCACAAGGTATGTTTCACTGCCTTTGGCGCCGGGTATCATTGGGGTGCGATGCTGGCCGAGGGGCGCGGGGGTGAAGTTTTGGCGGCCGGCGGACGATGAATGGGGATGGGGAATGATGTTAACTTCATGGAAAAGAAGGTTCCCCGGCAGGCTGGGCAGGCTGATGTTTTCCTTGCAGTCTGGAATTTCCATGATATACTCGGGATGTAACATTGGGCTTCAGTCTGTGAAGCCGCACGGCATACTAGAAAACTGCGAACACGAAGGGCTCGGAGGTTATTCGATGTTCAAAAGGAGCAGGGCTCCAATTGGTAGGATGCTTTTGCTGTCCCTGCTGGCGGGGTGCCTCGGCGCTGGGTTCGGTGAGGCCGCGACGATAGGTCAATGGTCGAGCAACACCGCCAACCAGGTCTGGGCGAGCAGCGGGAACTTCAGCACGATCTACGCGAAGGCAACGGCAGCGCCCCAAAGTCATACAATTGAAAGCCCGGAAGCCATTACCGGCGCCAATCTCTCGAACAATAACTACTTCATCATTTCGAATCCGACAGTGGCGTTGACCGGAAACGAGTTAACCAATCTGGTGAGCTGGGTTCACGCGGGAGGCATTCTGCTCCTGTTCGCGGATCCGGATCCGAGCGCGGGTGGCGGGACTTCGACGGTGTCCATCGTGAACTCGGTGCTGACAACCCTGGGTAACGGGTCCTCCGGCACTACCATGCAGGTGACGAACACGACCTTCGGATCCCTGACGCAAGGCTTCTCCGGTGGAACCTTCGCATCGAATGATCCGGCTTCTTCCGGTCTCACCGGGGGCATGGGCTTTTTCCAGGGCTATAATCTGACCGGCGGGAACGCCTTGATGGCGAACACATCCTCGAACCCCTTCTATCAGGTGGCGAATGGTCTCAGGGTGGACAATTTCCAACTTGGGAAAGTCTACGTTTTCGGTGAGGAGTTTGCCTCGAACGGCGCCGGTACGTTGAATAGCAATAATGCGCGGTTTTTTGTCCAGCTTCTGGCTCAACAGGGTTCGGGCGGTGGGTTTCCGGGCGGCGACCCGCTGGACTCTCCTGAACCGGCCACGTTTGCTCTCTCCGGTCTGGCCCTGGCCGGACTGCTGGCGTGGCGCAAGATGCGCTCCCGACCTTAATCTTCTGCCTCCTCCTTTCTTTGGGCGGCTCTCCGTTAAGCCGCCGCATTTGTCTCTTGGGCCCGCGAAGCCGTCCTCAGGGTGAACGCCCGTTGACGCGCCATGGTGAGTCCGTTAAACTGGTGCGTTGGACTTTTGCGTTCGCGGAGGCCGCCTGCCTGAGATCCGGCAGATCCCCATGTCCATCCATTGGAGCCTCTATGGGGGGCGATCGCGCAATCCGCGGTAAACCAAACCTCGAGGAGGAGTAGTAGTGTCAGACGGTGCAAGACATATTTTCACGTCGGAGTCCGTTACCGAGGGACATCCGGACAAGATGGCGGATCAGATTTCGGATGCGGTTCTCGATGCGGTAATGGCCAATGATCCGAACGGTCGCGTGGCCTGCGAAGTGCTGGTGACGACCGGAATCTGCGTTGTTGCGGGGGAAATCACAACCAATACCTATGTGGATGTGCCGAAACTGGCCCGGTCGGTTATTGCGGATATCGGTTATACGGATGCCGCCTACGGCTTTGACGCGAAGACGTGCGGGGTCTTGAACACGATTCAGAGCCAGTCCCCGGACATCGCCATGGGGGTAGATACGGGCGGGGCGGGCGATCAGGGCCTGATGTTCGGCTACGCTTGCGATGAAACCGAGGAGCTGATGCCGCTGCCCATCACGCTGGCCCACAAACTGGTGCGGCGTTTGAGCGAAGCGCGTCAGAACGGGCTTGTGGATTTTCTGCGGCCGGACGGCAAGTCGCAGGTGAGCGTGGAGTACGTGAACGGGCGGCCGGCGCGCATCGACGCGGTTGTCGTCAGCACGCAGCACCATGATTCCATCGCGACCGCCGACCTGCGGGCGCAGGTGAAGAAACATATCATTGATCCGGTTCTGCCGGCGGCCATGGTGGACGAGGAAACAAAGTACCACATCAACCCGACGGGCCGTTTCGTGATCGGCGGTCCCCATGGAGACACAGGGCTGACGGGGCGAAAGATTATTGTCGACACCTACGGCGGCATGGGAAGGCACGGAGGCGGGGCGTTCTCGGGCAAGGACCCGACGAAGGTGGACCGTTCGGCGTGCTACATGGCGCGCTACATCGCGAAGAACCTGGTGGCGGCGGGACTCGCCAAGCGCTGTGAGGTGCAACTGGCCTACGCTATCGGTGTGGCGAACCCGGTTTCGGTGATGGTGAACTCGTTCGGCACGGGCGTCGTGGACGAGGACAGGATGACCGAGATCGTGCGCGCAAACTTCCCGCTTACGCCGCGGGCCATTATCGAGCACCTGCGGCTGCGAAGGCCGGTCTACCGCGCGACGGCGGCGTTCGGCCATTTCGGGCGCAACGAGGAAGGGTTCACGTGGGAACTGACCGACAAGGCCGAAGCCCTGCGGGAAGACGCGCGGGTGGCTGTAGGCGCGCGCGGCTAGTTTGAACGGGACCCCATGTCAGCAAATACAGCGGCACACGTTGCTTGCGATGTGAGGGACCTTTCTCAAGCTGAATCGGGGAAACGGCGGACGGAGTGGGCCTTCCACTCGATGCCGGTGCTGCAGAGCATCCGTAAACAACTGATCCGGAGCCAGCCGTTGGCGGGCATCCGGGTGGTAGCCTGCCTCCACGTCACCACCGAGACGGCGAACCTGATGATTACATTGCGGGACGGAGGCGCATCGGTGGTATTGTGCGCCTCGAACCCGCAATCCACCCAGGACGACGTGGCGGCATCGCTGGTGAAGGACTACGGGATTCCGGTGTATGCCGCGCGTGCGGTAACGGCGGAGGCTCACACGGCGCACGTGGCCGCGGCGCTGGCCCATAAGCCGCAGGTGACCATCGATGATGGAGCGGAGCTGGTGAAGCAACTGCACGGGGCGCTCTCCGAATACGGCGGCGAAGTGATCGGGGGGACGGAAGAAACCACGACAGGAGTCATGCGGTTGAAAGCGCTGGCCAGGGAGGGGCTGCTGAGGTATCCGGTGATCGCCATCAACGACGCGATGACAAAGCACCTGTTCGACAACCGTTACGGAACCGGCCAGAGCACAATTGACGGCATCCTGAGGGCGGCGAACATCCTGCTGGCGGGGATGAATGTGGTGGTGGCGGGCTATGGATGGTGTGGGCGCGGCGTGGCGATGCGAGCCCGGGGGATGGGCGCGAACATCATTGTCTGCGAGGTGGACCCCATCAAGGCGCTCGAGGCGCTGATGGACGGCTACCGGGTGATGTCCATGAGCGAGGCGGCGGCGATCGGTGACGTTTTCGTCACCGTGACCGGCAACAAGAGCGTCATCCACAGGGAGCATTTCGAGAAGTTGAAAGACGGCGCGATTCTCTGCAACTCGGGCTATTTCAATGTGGAAATCGACCTCGAGGCGCTGGGGCGGATGGCGCACGCGCGGTGTCCGGCGCGGGAGTATGTCGAGGAATTCTCGATGCGCGACGGGAGAAAGATCTATGTTCTGGGGGAAGGCCGGCTGATTAATCTGGCTTCGGCCGAAGGGCATCCGGCTTCCGTGATGGACATGAGTTTCGCGAACCAGGCGCTGGCGGTGGAATACCTGGTGAAGAAGCATTCGTTGCTCGAGCGCAAGGTGTACGCCGTGCCGGAGGAGTTGGACCGGCAAGTGGCGCGCCTGAAACTCGAGGCGATGGGAGTAAAGATAGACCGGTTGAGCGTGGAGCAGGAGAAGTTCCTCTCGACGTGGCCGGAAGGAAACTGAACGGCTGGAGACGTGGCCGCGGGGCAGGAGACGAAATCATTGGCGCTCATTGAAGGATGTAAACACGAACTCGAGATCACCATTCCGGTTGAGGAAGTGGAAAAAGAGTCGGATAAAGTTGCCGAGGAAATCCGGGCGAAGGCGAAGATGCCGGGATTTCGTCCCGGCAAGGTGCCGATGTCCATGGTCCGCCAAAGATATGGAACCTCGATCCGCCAGGAGGCGCTCGAGAATCTGCTGCCGAAGTTTTTCCGTAAGCGAATCGAGGAAGAACACCTGCACGTGGTGAGCAGTTTCAACGTGAAGGATCTCGAGTTCGAGGCGGGCAAGCCGGTGAAGTTCAAGGCGGAATTCGAGGTTGCTCCGGAAGTGGAGTTGGGCGAATACCGGGGCATCAGTGTGCCCTACGAGCAACCCGTGGTGACGGACGAGGACGTCAACGAGCGGCTGGAAACGTTGCGGCAGCGAAAGGCCGACTATGCCAACCTCGACCCGCGCCCGGCCGAGATGGGCGACGTGGTGGTGGTGGACCTGCACAGCGTGAGCGGGCTCGAGGGTGAGCCGATGCACGCGCATGACCTGCAGGTGGAACTCGGCTCGCCGGAAACGCTGCCCGACTTCAACGACCACCTGGTGGGGCTGACGCCGGGTGATGAGGCGAACATCACGGTGACGTACCCCGAGGAGTACGCCCAGGAGCGGCTGGCGGGAAAGACCGTGGAGTTTCACGTGGACGTCAAGCAACTGCAGCGGAAAGAACTGCCGGAATTGAACGATGAGTTCGCCAAGGATCTGGGCGATTACCAGACGCTCGAGGAACTGAAGGAGACGATCCGGAACAATGCGCTGCGGGAGCGTGAGATGGCGGCGCAACGGCGGGCAAAGGAAGCGATTGCGGAAAAGTTGGCGGACATGCATGGCTTCCCGGTGCCGGAGGCTTACGTTGACCGTCAGATCGATATGTATATCGAGCGCTTTCTCGGCGAGCACGCCGCGCAGGGGACGGATCCGAAAAAGATTCCCGTGGACCGTGAAAAGGTGAAGGAAGCGATGCGCGACCGCGCGATCAAGGAGATCAGAACTTCTCTGCTGATCGAGAAGGTGGCGGATGTCGAATCGATTAACGCCACCAAGGACGAAGTGGACGCCGAGGTGCAGCGCTTCGCCAAACAGGAGCGGGAGCCGGTGGCGGCGGTCCGGAAGCGGTTTGAAGAGAACGGAACGCTGGGCCGGATCGCGCACGCCATCCGCACGGAAAAGACGCTTAGCTTCCTGTTCGAGCATGCGCGCAAGGAAGTTCCGGCCGAACCGGCGCCGGAAGAGAACGCCGGGTAGCGGATTGCGCGCACGCCGGAAAAACAGCGGGCCGGACGCGTCTTCAACGGTCGCGGACCGGTAACATGGACCTGGAAGCCATCCTCCAGTGGGTGACAGCCTATGGGCCGGCGGCGCTCTACCTGCTTCTGTTGCTGGGTATTGTAGGCTTGCCGGCGCCGGATGAAACGCTCCTCGTGTTTTGCGGGTATCTGATCCAGCGAGGCACGTTTCCCGCCCGTACGACGTGGATTGCGGCGGCCGCGGGCAGCATTTGCGGCATCACGGTGAGTTACATACTGGGCCGGACACTGGGGCTGACGGTAATTCACCGCTTCGGGTCGCGATTCGGGGCCACTGAGGCGAGGTTGGAAAAGGTCCACGCCCTTTACCGCGGCGTGGGTCACTGGGCGCTGACATTCGGGTACTTCATCCCGGGATTCAGGCATTTTTCAGCACTGGTGGCCGGGGCAAGCCACCTCGAGGCACACACCTTCGCCGTTTTTGCGTATGGGGGCGCGCTGATCTGGGTAAGCACCTTTCTGAGCCTGGGGTACTTCCTGGGAGAGGAATGGAAGCGCGCGGCCGAGCATGCCCACCATCTGCTGATGGCGGCATCGGCGGCGCTCGTGGTGGCCGGACTCGGATATTGGCTGTGGAAGCGGCGCAAGAAGCCTGAACAGCCGTGATTATTCAGGAAGGGCGAACGCCACGTAGGTTCCACCGGAAGGAGCCCCGGATTTCCCCCCGCCGGCGGCGATCAGCACGTACTGTCTGCCTTTCACTTCGTAGGTTGCCGGAGTGGCGTTGCCGGAAGCGGGCAGGGTGGTCTCCCAGAGCAGTTTTCCCGTGAGCTTGTCGTAGGCGTGAAACTTCCTGTCGTGGTTGGTCGCTCCGATGAAGAAGAGCCCGCCGGCGGTGACAATGCCCCCGCCGTAGTTTTCCGTGCCGGTATTTTTCATGCCCTTGGCGGCCAATTCGGGATATTCGCCGAACGGGATACGCCACGCGAAATCGCCCGTGTTGAGATTGATGGCGGTGAGGGTGCCCCATGGCGGCTCGACGGCGGGGTAGCCGTCGGGGTCGAGGAACTTGTTGTAGCCATCAGTGGTGTATTTGAGGCTCGCCTGTCCGGCGGGAGTTTCGGCCACGGCGGCTTGCGTGTCTTCGTGGCCGAACAGAAACCTGGTAAGGGCATCGATGGCAGGATCACCAAGTTGCGCGAAGCCGGGCATGCGGTCCCGGCCATCGCGGATGACTTCGCGCACTTGCTGTTCGGTGTACCTGGCGGCGAGGTTTTCAAGTGAAGGGAATTGCGGCGGGCTGCCTTTGCGGTCCTCGCGATGGCAACCGGCGCAGCGGCTGACGTAGATGCGGCGCGCGGAAGTGACGCCGCGAGCCGCCCGCGCGGGGACCAGGCGGAGAATCCAGGGCATCTCGTTGGCGTTCACATAGAACAAGCCGGTCTCGGGGTCGAAGGACGCGCCGCCCCACTCCGCTCCGCCGTCGAAGCCGGGGAAAACGATGGAGCCTTCCTTGCTCGGGGGAGTGAACTGATCGCCGCTCCGAAGGGCGCGGAGGCGATCGAGCACGATGCGGTGCGCCTCCGCGGTGCGGCGCGTAACCATGTCTTCAGTGAAACGCTGGCGGGAGAAAGGCGGCGGTTTGAGGGGGAGCACCTGCGTCCTCGCGAGTTGTTCTCCGTCGACGGGGGAAGGCGGGACGGTGCGCGTCTCCAAGGGAAAGAGAGACTCTCCGGTCTCTCTATCGAAAACGAAGACCCATCCCGATTTGGTGGGTTGGGCGACGGCATCGATCATTTTTCCGCCGCGGCGGACGGTGATGAGGAGCGGCGCGGCAGGGAAGTCCCGGTCCCAGACATCGTGTTTCACGGCCTGGAAGTGCCACACCCGTTCGCCGGTGGCGGCCTTGAGGCATAGGAGCGTGTTTGCGAACAGGTTATCGCCGTGACGGTCGGCTCCATAGAAATCGAAGGCGGCCGAACCGGTTGGGGCGTAGAGGAGACCGCGCTTGCGGTCGATGGCCATACCCGCCCAGCTATTCGCGCCTCCCGTATACTTCCAGGCATCCTTGGGCCAGGTGTCGTAGCCGAACTCGCCGGGACGGGGTATGGTGTGGAAGGTCCAGCGAAGTTTTCCGGTGCGTGTATCGAAGGCGCGGATATCGCCCGGAGAGGAGGGATGGGATTCGCTGACGAGGCTTCCGAGAATAATCAGATCCTTGTAGACAATGCCTGGGCTGGTGGCGGTGATGAAGACTTTGTCCGGATCGCGCCCGAGGCCCTCGCGCAGGTCGAGGCGTCCGGCGGCTCCGAAGGAATCATCGGGCTTGCCGGTTCTGGCATCGAGGGAGTACAGGTAGTGGCCCGCGGCGAAGAAGATGCGGGATTGGCCGCCCCCGGTCCAATAGGCGACGCCGCGGTTGCGGCGGCCCGGAGGGCGGCCGCCCGCGGCGGGATCGAAAGTCCAGAGCGGCTTCCCGGTAGCGGCGTCGAGAGCGAGGACGCGTAATTTCGGCGTGGTGGCATAGATGACTCCGCCGGCGATGATGGGATTGCACTGCATCTCGGAACCCTGGAAGGCGTCGCCGGTGTCATGGGTCCAGGCCACTTCGAGCTTGTGGACGTTCTTCGTGTTGATCTGCTTAAGAGTGGAATAGTGGATATTTTCCGGCCCGCCGCCGAAAGATTCCCATCCGCGGTATTGGTTTTGCGCGAGAGCGGACGGCAAACCGGCGAGGAAAAACAGAATGGCAAGCATGGTTCAGAAACATTGTACATAGGAAGGTGAATCGCGATTCGCATTGTGTTTTCGCATTGTGGCGCGGGCACCGGCGCGGTGGTAGGATACGGCCATGTCAGACGCCACTCGACGCGTGTTTCTCAAGTCCGCTCCACTCGCGGCCGCCGCACCCGCCGTTCCCGCCGCTGAAACCGCTCCGGCGAGGAAGGCCTACCGCAGGGCGAGGTTCTCGCCCGAGGGCGCGCCGCGCCGTCTGAGCGAAAACCTGTATCTATTCGAGGACACCTGCAACGTGTACGCGGTGCGCGACGGGAACCGGTGCGTGCTGATCGACTTTGGATCCGGCAAGATACTCGATCACCTGCGCGGGTTGGGAATCACGCACGTGGATTGGATTCTGCACACGCATCATCATCGTGACCAGTGCCAGGGCGACTATAAAGCGGTGGAGCGCAAGATCCCGATTGCCGCGCCCGCGCACGAGCGGCACCTGTTCGAGGACGCGGAGAACTTCTGGCGCAACCGCCGCGTGTTTCATCTCTACTATGTCCGCAACGATTTCAATACCATCACGGAGAACATTCCGGTGGCGAAGCCGCTGGTGGATTATTCCACTTTCCGCTGGCAGAAGACGGATTTCTTCATCCTGCCCACGCCGGGGCACACATTGGGAGCGGTGACGCTGCTGGCCGCCGTGGACGGGAAGAAGATCGCGTTTTCGGGCGACCTGATGTACGCTCCGGGAAAGATCCAGAATCTCCACGATACGCAGGTCAACTACGGCGGCAGCGAAGGAATTGATCTCGGCATCTTCTCGCTCGCCCGGTTGCGCGAGCAGAAGCCGGAGATGGTCTGTCCCTCGCACGGGGAGCCGCTCGCCGATCCGGATCAAGGCATCGGCGATACGATTCGCCTTCTGACGGATTACTACCGCTTCCAGACGGGCGGCGCGCCGAGCGAGGAAAACGCGCCCTACGCGGTGAGCCCCCACCTGCTGTGCCATTATCAGACAACATCGTCTTTTTATGCGATCTTGAGCAACAGCGGAAAAGCGATGTTCATCGACTACGGCGCGGCCAGCGGCACGCACTTCAACGTCTTCGAGCGCGCCACGGCCGTGACGGACCGCATCCGGTTCGTCGAGCACAGCATCGGCCACCTGAAACGCCACTACGGCGTGAAGCAGGTGGAGGTGGCGATGCCCAGCCACATGCACGACGACCACATGAACGGCTTCCCGCATCTGATCCGCCATCACGGCGCCAGAATCTGGTGTTACGAGAACATGGTGGACATCTTCGAGAACCCGCGGGGGCACAACCTGGGCTGTATTCTCGGCGAGCCGTTCAAGGTGGACCGGGCGTTCCGGCACGGCGAGCGGTTCAAGTGGGAGGAATACGACTTCGAAATCACGCATTCGCCGGGACATACCGAGTACCAGATGGCGCTGTTCGTCACCATTGACGGCAACAAGGTGGCGTTTACGGGAGACGCATTTTTCCCCAACCCGCGCAACGATGGGACGCTGCGCCACAACATCATCTTCCGTAACCACGTCGAAAGCGACAGCCACCTCAAGTCCATCCGCAATCTCATCGACCATGAGCCGGCGATGATCGCGCCGGGGCACGGGCGGGCGTATCCCGTCGACCGCGAAATCATGCTCGCCACGGAGCAGAAATTCCGTAAGCAGCGGCAGTATTTCCTCGATCTGCTGCCGGAGGGCGAAGCGGATCTTGGTCTCGATCCGAGCTGGGTGAAGTTATATCCCTATCAGATGCTGCTCGCGCCAGGGAGCGTGCAAAAGGCTGAGGTGAGGGTGCGGAACTACCGCCCGCGCGCCATGAAGATGGAGGTGGCGATCATCGCTCCTTCGGAGTGGCGTGTCGAACCCGACGTGTTGTCGTTCGAGGTGGAGGCGCGAAGCAGTGCGCGGCAATCGTTTTCGATCACCGTTCCGAAGAACTGGAACTCGCCGTCTCCGCGGCTGGCGATCGCCGCCGATGTGCGCGCAGGGGGGAAATATCTCGGGCAGATCACGGAGGCCGTCGTGGACATCGCGCGCGGCTAGCCGGATCCGCTTCCTGAACCGGATGAGAATATGCAACAAATGACCCGGCGGCAACTGGCGGGGGTGGCGGCTCCAGCGCTTCTGGCGCGGAACAGGCGCCCCAACATACTGTTCATGATGACCGACGACCATGTTCCGCGCGCCATGAGCTGCTATGGCAACCGGATTCTGAAGACGCCAAACTTTGACCGGCTTGCCGGGGAAGGATGCCGGTTCGATAACGCGTTCTGCACAAATTCGCTGTGCGCGCCAAGCCGCGCCTCCGTGCTGACGGGCACGTATTCGCATATCAACGGGATCAGGGGAAACTCGGAGAGCGCGGGCGCCATCGAGAGGATCGACAGGAGCCTGCCCACGTATCCGGAACTCCTCCGCAAGGCGGGTTACCGGACGGCGATGATCGGCAAGTGGCACTTGAGTCACGATCCGGTGGGGTTCGACTATTCGTGCATTCTTCCCGGGCAAGGCGTCTACTTCGATCCGATCTTCCTTGAAAACGGCGTGAAGAAGCAATTCACGGGATACACGACGGACCTTACCACCGACATCGCGCTGCGCTTCCTGGGAGAGCAGGACAAGACCAGCCCCTGGTGCCTTGTCTATCAGCACAAGGCGCCGCACCGTCCGTTTCAACCCGCGCCCCGGCACCGCAAACTGCTCGATGACATCGAACTGCCGCATCCTTCCACATACGATGACCGCTACCTGACGCGCCGCGTGGCCGCGGAGGCGGCGGACATGAAATTTGACCAGAGTCTGGAAGGCGACTACAAGGACCTCCCGCGGGGACTTTCCCCGAAAGAGAAGAAGAACTGGATCTACCAGCGGTTCGTGAAGGACTACCACCGCGCCGCCTACGGCGTGGACGAGAACCTGGGCCGCATTCTCGGCCATCTTGACAAGACAGGGCAGACCGCGAACACGCTGGTCATCTACACCTCGGATAACGGCTTTTTTCTCGGAGAACATGGATGGTACGACAAGCGGTTCATGTATGAGCCGTCGCTGCGCCTGCCGTTGCTGATCCGCTATCCGGCTTTGTTCGGCGGCGGGCGCGTGGAGAATCATTTCGCGTTGAATGTGGACTACGCGCCGACCATACTCGATCTGGCGGGGGTGAAGACTCCCGGCACGATGCAGGGACGAAGCCTGCGCCCGCTGCTCGAGGGAAAAGCACCGGAAGATTGGCGCGCGTCGATGTACTACACCTATTACGAAAACTCGTGGGTTCTGCACGGGAAGGGAAAGGAGGCGATGAGCGACCCCACGTTCCAGTATTTCACCCCGCACCGCGTAGGGCCGCACCGTGGAGTGCGCGACGGGCGCTACAAACTGATCCACTATTACAGCGAGGGGGACTATTGGGAGTTGTTCGACCTCGAGAAGGATCCGGACGAGTTGCGGAATGTCTATTCCGAGGCTCCCTATGCCGCCGTCCGCGATTCCCTGAAGAAGGAACTGGGCCGTCTCAAGCGCTATTACCGCGACAATTCCTGAAGTCTCCGCATCTGCGCAGCCTGTCAGTCTTGGCGTACACTCAATCTCATGCCCTCCGATCCGGTACTCGACCTGGAAGCACTGCTCGCGCCGATAGCAGGCGATAATCCCGCGGGCCAGAGCCTGTTTGCCACCACGATTCTTGCCGACCTGCGCGAATACCGCCGCTCGGAGGACGTGGGGAACCTGGGCGAATGGGCTCCCGCCGAAGCAAAGACGGCGAACTGGAACAAATTGGACAAAGTCGCCATCGACACGCTGACGAACAAGAGCAAGGATATTCGCGTGGCGGGCCACCTGATGGAATCGAAGGTGGTGCAGAAGGGGTTTCCCGGATTGCGGGACGGACTCAGGCTGATACGCGAGATACAGGAGCGGTACTGGGATCATTTCTACCCTGCTCTGACCGCTCCCGAAGGGGAAGAAGACGAGTACGAGGACGATAATCCGATCGAGGTGCGCGCGGCCGCGTTGGGACAGATCGACCGGCTGATGGTGATGCCCGTGCGCTCGATTCCATCCACGAAGCCGCAAGGCGGCGGAAATGTCTACTCGCAGGTGGATTGGGACCAGGCGAACTATGTGGACAACCTGAAGGGCAAGCAGCAGGAGGCCTACGACCAGGCGGTTTCCGAGGGCCAGCCGACGGGGGAGCTGTTCGCGCGGGCGGTGAGTCTGACACCAGTGAGTTTTTATCAGAAGTACGTGGAGGATCTGGACGAGTGCCACGAGGAGTTGCGGCTGCTCAATGAGTTGATCGAGCAGCGCTACCAGGATACGGAGCAGTTGCCGATTCTCTCCGGCGTCCGCGGCGCGCTCGAGGGCATCGAGCGGATGGTGCGTGACATCGAGAAGATTCACGGCAAGCTGCGCAAGTCGGATGAAGTGGAGGAAGAGCAGACCGGGGAGGCGGAAGGGGAGGATGTGGGGGTGGCGAGGAAAGCCGCTTTCACGGGAGAGGGGATACCGCTTGAACCGGTGGACCGGGCCGACGCGATGCGGCGGCTGCAGGCAGTGGCGGCGTATTTCCGCAAGGCCGAACCACACAGCCCGATCGCTTTTCTGATTGACCGCGCGATCCACTGGGGAAATCTGTCACTCGATCAGTGGCTGATGGAAGTGGTGAAAGACCAGGCGGTGCTTGGCGCCGTGCGCGAGACCCTGGGGTTGAATCCCGATACCGGCGAGAGCGTGTAACGATCAGGCGCCGTTGCTCCTGGCGCGCAGGCCGACATCCGAGCCGGCGCGAACCGTGGAGTGCTTTTCGAATTCGGGCCGTTTTTCGGGGAAATCGGAACGGTAGTGGCCTCCGCGGCTTTCCCTGCGGGCGAGCGCGCAGCGCGCGATCAGCAGCGCCACCGCATGGATGTTGCGTAATTCGTAATCCTGGCGGTCCGTGCGCGGAAGCGGCAGGAAGGGGACCGCCTCGATCCGCCCGATAGCGCGTTCAAGGCCTTCGGCGTCGCGGACCAGTCCGATGTCCCGCCATGCCAGTTCCCGGAGTTCCCACTCGCGGATCTGGGGGAAGGAGATTTCCGGCGAATCGGGCTGCACGAAAACCGGGCGCGCGGGCCACTCCTTCATCGCCTCGGCGGCTCGCGCTCCAAAGACGATGCCTTCGAGCAGGGAATTGCTGGCGAGCCGGTTTGCTCCGTGGACTCCCGTGCAAGCCACCTCTCCGGCGGCATAGAGGCGCGGAATCGAAGTATGCCCGGTAAGGTCCGTACGGACGCCGCCCATGGCATAGTGCGCGGCGGGATGGACGGGAGCGGGTTGTCTGGTGAGGTCGATTCCGTAGTGCAGGCAGGTCTGATAGATACGGGGGAAACGTTGCGGGATGCCGGTGAGGTGCGTGAGATCGAGGAACACGTGCGGTTCGCCGCTGCGCCGCAACTCCTGAACAATGTGGCGCGACACCACGTCACGGGGGGCTAGTTCGGCCATCGGGTGCTTGCCGGTCATGAACCGTTCACCGGCGGCGTTCCGCAGATAGGCTCCTTCGCCGCGCAAGGCTTCGGAGAGCAGAAAGCGCGGAGCGCCCTCGAGGTGGAGCGCGGTTGGGTGGAACTGGACAAATTCGAGGTCGCTGATTTCGGCTCCCGCGCGATAAGCGACAGCGACTCCATCGCCGGTGGCCACATCAGGGTTGGTCGTCTCCTTGTAAACACGTCCGAGGCCGCCGG
Organism: Bryobacteraceae bacterium; assembly: GCA_019187195.1. GTDB lineage: Bacteria > Acidobacteriota > Terriglobia > Bryobacterales > Bryobacteraceae > CADEFT01. Next base: position 110,161 of record JABAQT010000030.1, on the reverse strand, counting down.
TAGCGAGCAGCACGGCGCGGGCACGAATCGAGACATGGCGCTGGCGTTCGCCATCGAAGGCGAGCGCGCCGGCGGTTTCGCCATCCTCCATCAACAGGTCGGTTACGGCGGCGAAGCTTTCAAACCGGATTCGGGGCAGCGTCACGGCGTGGCGGTAGAGGCTGCGAACCATCTCCTGCCCGGTGGAGTCGCCGTGGGCGTGGAGAACGCGCGAGCGGCTGTGGGCTCCTTCGCGGGCAAAGAGCAGCTTGGCCCCCTCCCGGTCGAACTCCGTTCCCCAGGCGATCAACTGTTCGATGGCGGCCGGACCTTCCTCGACCAGCACGTGGACCGCATCACGGTCGCAGAGTCCGTCGCCCGCGACGAGCGTATCCTGTTCGTGGAGTTCGATCTGGTCATCGTCGCTGAGGGCGACCGCGATGCCGCCTTGCGCATATTGCGAGGAGGATTCGCGGATCGAGTCCTTGGCGAGCACCAGCACCTGGCCGGCTCCGGCAAGAGAGATGGCCGCGCGCAATCCGGCAACGCCGGCGCCGACGACCAGGAAGTCAGTAGTGAGTGTTTCGGGCGGTTGTGTGATTCCTTCATGGTACAACGGTGAATATGCCCGCCTTTCGAGTTGAGACCCCGCCACGGACCTACGATGCCATTGTCGAGCGTGGAATTCTCGCCCGCGCTGGTGAATTTATTCCTCCCCAGGCAGGCTCGCTGTTCGTGGTGACGGAGCGCGAGGTGTGGGACCTGCACGGGGACAAGATCGGGAAAGCGCTGGGGAAGCGGTTACGGAAGGTTTTGTTTTTCCCGGGTGGGGAGGATCACAAGCGGATCGCCGAGGTCGAGTCGCTGGCCGAACAGATGGTCGAGGGCGGGGCGGACCGTTCGAGCGTCGTAGTGGCGTTCGGAGGCGGCATCGTGAACGACGTGGGCGGATTCCTTGCGGCGGCGTTCATGCGCGGCATCCCTGTCTTGCAGGCGCCCACAACGCTGGTGGCGCAGGTGGACGCGGCCGTCGGCGGCAAGGCCGGGGTGAATCTGGTGAGTGGTAAGAACCTGCTGGGCGCCTTCCACCAGCCGCTGGCGGTGCTCATCGACCCCGAGGCGCTGGTTACGCTTCCGGAACGGGAGTACCGCGCCGGGTTGTACGAAGTGATCAAGTGCGGCGTGATCCGCAGCCGGCGTTTGTTCGACCTGATGATGGACCGGCAGAAGGATGTGTGCTCTCTGGTTCCCGAGGTGGTGGACGAACTGATCAGCGAAAGCGTCAGCATCAAGGCGGAGGTGGTTTCGGCGGATGAGAAGGAAGGGGGGCTGAGGCGGATCCTGAACTTCGGCCACACCATCGGACACGCGCTCGAAGCGGAGACGGCCTACTCGAGGTTTCTGCACGGCGAGGCGGTGGCCTTCGGCATGAATGCGGCCACACACCTGGCGCGGATGCACGGCATTCTGTCCGAAGCCGACAGCGCGCGCGTCCTCGAGTGCGTACGCCGGTACGGGCCTATTCCGCCGCTGGACGGGATTACCGCCTCGAGTCTTGTGGCGCGTCTGGGAGCCGACAAGAAGACCATTCAGGGCAAGGTGCATTTCGTGTTGCCGGACTCGATCGGGACGGTGAAGATCCTCTCCGGAATTCCCGAGGCTCGAGTGATCGAGGCGACCGAGGCGGCGCTCGCATGAGCCAGTTGGGGACCACTCCCGCCGGCGTACAGGGCGAGGAGCAGACTGCCCGCTGGGTACGCGAAATGTTTTCCGGCGTGGCCGGCCGCTACGACTTGCTAAACCATGTGCTCTCGTTCCACGTCGACAAGTACTGGCGCCGTCGCGCCGTGCGGCGGCTGAGGGGAATTCTGGAGCGCCGCGATTCTCTCGTGATGGACCTTTGCTGCGGCACGGGCGACCTGCTTGTGGAACTCGAGAAAACCGCCGGGCGGACGCTGATCGGGAGCGATTTCTGCCATCCGATGCTGATCGCCGCCCGGGACAAGATTGCCTCGAAGCGGTTTCAATCGGTGGTTTTTGAAGGCGACGCGCTCCGTTTGCCGTTGCGCGACGGTTCGCTCGACCTGCTCACCGCCGCGTTCGGAGTCCGCAATTTCGCCAATTATAGAAAGGGCTTCGAGGAGATGCGGCGCGTGCTGAAGCCCGGCGGCGTGGCGGCGATTCTCGAATTCTCGCAACCGGTGAACGGGGTCTTCGCGGCGTTGTACGGCTTCTACTCATCGAGGGTGCTGCCGAGGGTCGGCGGCTGGATATCCGGGTCCAGGAAGGCCTATTCGTACCTTCCGGATTCGGTGCGCAAGTTTCCTGATGCCGAAGAGTTGGCGCTGATCCTGAGGGAGTGCGGATTCCGGGAGGTAGAGTTCGAACGGATGACGTTCGGGACAGTAGCGCTGCACGTAGCGAGAGCTTGATAAGAAGCAATCCGAACTTTCGTTCCGGATCTATTGTGCTACGTACTCGCCCTTAGCAGTATCCAACCGGAAGTACCAGCGGCTCATTGTCTCCCGCCCGCTGTTCCCGCAAGCTGGAATTGCCAAAAGGAGATGTCCGTCATGAACGCACTTACCGGTGTCATTCTCACTCCCGACCGGGCGCTTGGCAACGAACTCGAGAACGTGCTCGGGAGGATTCCCGCTTTCCGGCTGATTCCGCACGAAAGCGGACCATACCCCCAGGAATCCGGGTTGCGCGATCTGTTGAGCCGCAACGCGCCGCAAGTGGTCTTTGTCGATATTGCCGAGCTGGCGCCGGCTCTCGGCGTAGTCTCCCTCACCGCCAAGGAGTTCCCGGCCGCCCAGGTGGTGGCGATCGGGCGCTGTTGCGAGTCGCAAGCGGTGCTGGCGATGATGCGCGCCGGGGTGCGCGAGTGCCTGCCGTTCCCCTTTCGCCCCGAGGAAACCCGCGAAGCCCTATCCCGCCTGCAACGCGCTCTGGGACAACCGCCGTCGGCCGCTTCGTCGCAGGCCGGCGTCTTCAGTTTCCTGCCGGCTAAACCCGGTTCCGGGGCGTCCACTATCTGTTTGAATACCGCCGTGGCGCTGTCGCGCCTACCCGGTTCGAAGGTGGCGCTGCTCGATTTCGATCTGTTCGCGGGCGCGCAGGACTTTCTGCTGAACCTCGACGCGGGATTCTCCGTTCGCGACGCCGCCGAGCATGCCGGACAGATAGACGACACCATCTGGACGCGGATGATCAGCAGGGCGGGGAACCTGGATGTTCTGCGCGCTGGACGGCCGGACCCCGATCGGCTTCCGGCTCCCTGGCGCCTGCAATCCCTGGTCCGCCATGCCCGGAGCCACTACACGGCCGTCTGTATTGACCTGCCCGGAGCGGCCGATCCCGTGTCGGCCGAAACACTGCGCAATTCGAACCGCATCTTTCTGGTGACTACGCCCGAGATCGCGTCGCTGCACATGGCGGAGCGGGCGATCGCGCTGCTCAAGGAGATGGGTCTCGAGGAAAGGCTCGGCATCATCCTGAACCGCGTCGAGTCCACCTCTCCGAGAAACCGGTTCCAAATCGAAGAGTTGCTCGGAATGGAAGTGGCGGCGGCGGTGCCGAACTCCTACGACGCTCTGCAGCGGGCTCTGAATATGGGGCAGGCCGCCATCAAGGACGGGCCGCTTGGCAAACGCTTTCTGGAACTTGCGGAATCACTCCAGCCCGGTCATAGGCCCGCCAAAAGAAAGGCAGGCCTGCTGCAGTACTTTGACAGGATGATGGGGAAAGCTCCCCTTCACTGGCAATCCTGAGTTGTCAGTTGTGGACCGGTTCGAAGTAGCCCTGCGCCAGTTCCGGCTTGGCATCGAGCGCCTGCTTCCAGTAGGTGCGGGCCTCTTCCTGCTGTCCTTTCGATTTCAAAGCGTGGCCCAGGTTGAGCAGCGCCTCGGCGAAGTTCGGGCGTTCCGTCAGCGCTTCCTTGTAGAGGCGAATGGCATCCTCGACCTGGCCGGATTTCTGTAGCAACAAGCCGGTGTTGTAGAAGAGTTCCGGACTGCGCTCGCCCTGATCGATAAGGCGCGCCTGGTAGTCGAGAGCCTGTTCAAAGTCGTTGCGTTCGATGGCGAGGGCGGCCAGACCGCGCAGGGCATCGACGGATTCGGCGTTCGATTCGAGAGCCTGTTCATAGGAGCGGCGGGCCGAATCGCGATCGCCGATCTTCCAGTAGGACAGGCCGAGGTTGACCAGCGCCTCCGGCCAGTTGTTCTTCTTTCGCAGGCAGGCGTCGAAGGCCTCCGCGCCGCCATGATAGTCTCCCCGGGTGAGGCGCAGGTATCCCAGCCGGAACCAGGCGTCCTCCCAATCGGAGTTTTTCACCAGCAGGCGGGTGTAGAGCTTTTCCGCCTCTTCCTTCTGCCCCTGCTGTTCCAGAACAGAGCCGAGGTTGTAGAGGATCTCGGGAATATCCGGCGCCAGTTGCAGGGCGCGGTCATAGGCTTCCTTGGCCCCCTTGAGATCCCCGATCTCCTGGCGCACGATGCCCAGGTTGACAAAGGCCTGCTTGGCGTCGGGGCGCACGCGGACGGCTTCCGAGTAGGCCTGTGCGGCCTGATCGAGGCGGCTCAGTTTCTGATAGGCGACTCCGAGATTGAACCAGCGTTCAAAATGGTTCGGGGTGAACTCGACCAGCTTGGCGCAACAGCGCGCGGCTGCTTCATAGTCATTCGAGGAAAAAGCACAGGTGGCGAGTCCCTCGAGCGCGGCCTGGGAGAAGGGCCGGATGGTGAGCAGACGCTCGGAGTACTCGCGGATCATCTTTTCGTCCTTGCGAGCCATGCCGATGGTGATGAGGTTGACCAGGGACTCCTCGGAGCCAGGGTTCTTCTCGAGAATCGAGCGGTAGAGTTCCGCGGCTTCGTCAAAGCGCCATAGATACTGGAGTGCGACCGCCTTGCCAAAACGCGCCGTTTCGTGATCGGCGTCGCGGGCCAGACAGCGCTCGAAGGCGTCCAAAGCCTGCTCGGCCTTCTCGCTGTGCAGGCGGCAGATGCCCAGGCCAAGCCATGCCTCGAGCCGTTGCGGATCGGCATCGAGCGCCTTCTCGAACTGGCTTGCGGCGTGCTCCCACCGCCCCAGTTTCTCGAGGCAGACCGCGAGATTGAAGTTCCCGTTGGGATGCCGCGAGTCGTGGGCGAGCAGCCGTGTGTAGCTCTGCACGGCGTCTTCGTAGAGTTCCAGTTCATACTGCAGGTGGCCGCGCGCGGAGTGCACTTCAGGAGAGTCGGCGCCGTTGTTGACGGCGTTATCCAATTCCTTCAACGCCTCTTTCGCCTTGCCCTCGAGGTGCAGCGAAACAGCTTTGGCCAGCGCCTTGGCATGCGCATTGGACATTTGGGAAGGTTCGGCGATTACGCCCATGGTTACCGGCTTGGCCGGCTCTCTCTCCACGCGCTTTTTCTGGTTCATTGCTTTAGACTCCCATCCTTTGCAGGCAAACTATACGGGGCCAGGAAGGCGCACAGCCGGCCGAGGAAATCATACTGATGTGAAACCTCGACCCACCGCAGACGCGCTTGCTCCCCTTTTGCACTGAAGAATCCAATTCCACCTGTTTTTAATCTGTCGTCACTCCAGTAATCGACCACCTGGCCCTGAACCAATAGAGTGAAACCGTTGCCGCGCACATCCATGCGCACCCGATACAGCGTATCGGCGCGAATCTGCAACGGAAGTGGCCGCCGGTGGTAGGAGGATTGCCCTCCGTTGACCACCGCGTAACGTTCAATGACCGCCTGTGGCAGCGGCCCCGAGCTTGTCAGCGTAATCTTCGTGGCGTAATAATTCTCCATGTCCGCCGCGCGATAGACCCAGCCGAGACTCTTCTTTTCGATTTGGCCCAGGAACTCCATCCGGTAATCGGACAAATTCAGCGAAGGTTTATACAGCGCCAGGGGTCCGGTAACAAGAAATCCCGCCGGATCATAGGACCACTGCTTGGACCAGTCGCCGCGCCCCTCCCATTCCCCGAGCCCGGAACGGAAATCGTCGCTCAGGGAGACGGCTGCGCGGCGCAGGATGCTTTGCTTGAGACCCTCGATGCCTCCGCTGAATGGGCCGGCGCTCGCCGGCGTTACCGTTGTCTCGGGCGCGTGCGCGACCGCCTGAGGCGGTGCAGCAGCCTTCGCGCCCTGATGCCGCGCGTGTCCCGGCGAGGCCGGCGGCGCCGCGGCGGCGGTTTCGGACTCGGCTCTTGGAACGGCGGAGGCAACGGAAGTCCCCTCCTGGCTATTGGTGAGCGAATATACCGCGAGAAGTAGAAGCACTGGCACCGACATAACAAACCATTTCAGATCGGGTCTCGAAATTGGAAGGGCGAACGAAGGAATGCGCATCCAGGGTTTGCGGCGTTCGTCCATTACGACATTGATGGCGCGAACGGCGTCCTGAACCTCACAATCCTCCGCAATTCCGGCCTGTAGGCGCGGTATGAACCGCGCCGGATCCGGCCACAAGGGAGCGAGATCCCGGCTGCCGCGAGCGCTTCCCGCGCGATTCGCCGGGTTGTGCGAGGGGAGCGGGACCGTTTGCCCGGAGAGCGACGGTTGGGGCTCTCCCGCCAGGCGCGAAGCGGGCAGCATCGCCCGCTGGATCGGCTCTTCGGCGAGAATCTCCCCCTCCCACCGGATAAGCCGGGGGGCGGAGTCCCGTTCAAGCGGAGCCACGCCCGCCATCGAATGGCTGGCCCGTAGGTTCGCGGAGGGATGAAAGGGCATGTCCGCCGGGATTTTCACACTCGCCAGGTGATCTCCCGGCGTTGCCGGCACTACGCGGCCGCGGCCGGACCGAATGCCCACAACGGGGTCGACCACCAAACAGACCGGCTCCCCGGAGAAGAACAGCGATGGGATTCGCGGGGGCGGACATAGCTTCGGGCGCTCGAAAGGCGTGGCGGATTCCAGGGCAACCAGGGAATCCACGGTTTTCGACGGCGGCGCCAAATGGGAGGCTGCGACAGCAACCGCCATGACGGTCTCCACGGCTTCGCCCGCCGGCAACCGGGCCGGAATGGTTGCGATATCGGCCAGGCGCGGCAGGACCTGCATCTCGCTGATGGGAGCCGGAATAGAAGAAAACACGGCCACGCCGCGTCCCCTTCCATAATCCACGGGTCCGGCGGGAAGCGGCAGCGCCAGGGGGCCGGGCTTCCACTCCGGCCCGCTTGTCCCGGCGAGCAAGCTCTCCGGAACACCGCCGTGCGCAACGCGGGAAGCAAGCGCCGGCAGGTCGCCAAGCCGGGGGAGCGTAAAGAACATCTCCCTTGGGCGTGCGCGCCGCATGCCGCGTTTCCGCTCCGCCGCTTCGGGCTTCCGCAGGGGAATCAGCCGTGAAGCCATGGGAGCCGGCGGAGGATTCTCTTCGAATGTGAGAACCTCCTCGACACCTATCGTGGAATGTTCGACCGGCTCGAGCAGTCCGCGCGGAAAAGCCTTGGAGATGGCCCCTGAAAACCCCGGCGATGGTTCCCCGGGAAGAACCGGCGTGGCGGGTTCGATGATCTGCGCCTCAAGGACGGGGTTTGCCTCGAACACCGCTTCCGGAAATGTGAGTATGGGCTCGAAGGCGAGCAGGGGAAGCATCGCCTGGGGCGATGCGGCCTCCGGGCAGGCGCCGGGATCCCGAAGCCGTGCCCGGAGTGTGGCGGGATGTTCCCAATTCCACACCTGCTCTCCGGCCCGCGCAAGCCGTGCCGCGCCTCTCAGCGGGTTCCAGGCGGGCGGCTCCGGCCGCGGCCCGGTTGTAAGCGCATCGAAGGAAGCAGGCGGCCGGGGCGAGGTAACGGGGCCAGGCTGCGCGATAGGAATCTCCACGGCCGCGGCCGTTGGTGGAAACGCCTCGATACGCAGGTGCAGTTCCGGCAGGAACGGCTCCACCATTTGTCTCAAGGGCCCGAACGTCAGTTGCCGGAAGCCTCGCAGGGACCTGGTGACCGGACCATAGGGAAGAAACCCTTTCATCTCCTCCTGGGGAAGCGGCGCGCCGTTCTTGCCGTTCTTTCCGTTCTTGCCATTCTTTCCGTTTTTCGTCTCCGCACCCGTTCCCGTGAGTGTTTCAAAGCGTTTCTGCGCGTCCATGAGACGCGTTAGAGCCAGCTTGTCGTGTTCCTGATGGAAGAGGCGGCGGTGCATGTCCGAACAGAATTCACTGTCGGAGAGCTTGCGCAACAACGCCAGCCGTTTCCCGCAGTAAAGGCACTTCATGCGTCCATGCTCCTAGCTCAGTCCCATGGTAGGGAAGGGAGGATGGGAATACTACGCGGCAAAGGCCCTAGGGAGAAAAGGAATTATGCGGATGGGGCGGGAAATTCCGAAGGCAGGGCAAGGGGAACACCTTAGCGCTCCCCCACCCCGCTTATTCCTCCCACACCGGCATCTTCGCTTTCTGCCGTCTTACGGGGTTGCCGTGCGGACCCTGATAGATCACGTCCGTTTCCGGCATATCGAATAGCGGAGCGCCTTGCCATTCAAGCCGTGTCGCATTCATCAGGCCAAACCGGCGGCCCGCGCCCGACTCGCTCACATAGGCGAAATCGGCGTCCGTGCGCAGCGCTCCGTAGAAGACCGCTCCGGAATCCCAATCCCACAAGGGGCGTCCGTCGCGATTGGTCATGCCGATGGTCTGATCGAGCTTCAGGCCGATAGTGAACCGGGCTCCATCCGCGGTGGCGAGGCGAAGGCCGAGCGTACGGTCCTCTTTGTGAGAGTCTTCGATGAGGCTGACCTCGCCGAGCATCCGCGGATCAAAAGTCCCCGCCGCGTGCGGACGCAGCACTGTAACAAAAGTAAGACGCTGTCCTTCGAAATACCAGTTGCTTGCGAACTGGTAGAAGGTCTTCGAGGGCTCGTAACGGCGCGTGATCTCCTTCACCGCTTCGCGCTTGCCGGCGCGGTCGAGAAACTCGATCAGCAGATCGCGCGTGTGGGGATTGTTCCAGCGTACGCCGCCGTTCTGCAAGCCCTCTGGCCAGGAGACGGTATACCCATCGCCGGACTTGAGGATGTTGGCGGGGTGCCAGATGTTGGCGAATGTCTTGTGTCCGGCCCGCGTGATGCGGATGTTATCGACGGCGACGACACTCCCCTGGGAGGGGAAGAACAGTATGATGCGGTCGGCGGTGTAGCCGCGGGAATCGTCGCGCAGGCGGGTGCGGGAATAATCGATGCCGCCGAAGGAGTGGAAGTGGACCTTCTCGGTGTCGACGGGCGTGTAGAGTTTGTTAGCCGCGAGAAAGTCGAACATGTCGCCTCGCATGGGGAAGCCCTCGCGAGCCACCACGCGATTGTGAAAAATATCGGCCCGCCAACCGCCGAAGTAGTCGTTCTGGGGACGGTAGCCTCCGTCGCCAAGCAGGAGGGTGCCGTCATCCATCAGGGAAGTGATGGAGTTTTCGTCGGCGTGGCCATGGTGCGGTTTCTCCTCATAGGCCGCCAGGACCTGGTTCACATGGTCGCGGGTGTAGCGGCCATAGGGGCCCTGGTCGCGGTAGTTCAGCATGAGATAGGTTCCAGCCGGATTGCGGAAAACAATCTTCTTTCCGATGAGGTCTTCGAGCGCCTCGGCGGAGCGGGTGAGGCTAAAGGGTCTGGTTTCGACGCCCGGGTCGAGCCACTTGAGCGCCTGCGCATTCGCGAGCATGCCATAGCCGCCCAGGGGAGAGCGGGCGCGCCAGTAGTCATAGAGACGCTCGGCGGCGTACAGGTATTCGCCGTTGTGATAGGCGGAGGAGGCGCGGACAAGCACCGCCACGTAGAGTTGCCACATCGAGGACCACTCGCCATCGCCAAAATCCGGCATCATGCCGCCGGGCATCTGCAACTGGCGGTAGTAGTCGAAGTAGTAACGCGTGGTGGGCATGGCCATCAATTCCGCCTGGCGCGCGGTCGAGTCGGCGCAGTCGAGCAGGAACATCATCCATAGAGGCTGATAGAGCGAGGCATCCTCGACTGACCAATGACCCCAGCTTTCGCTCTCGAGCGCCCCGGCATAGCCGCGCCACTTGCCGGCTTCCGGGTCCCGGGGCATGGCCTGGACGGCGCGGTGGAAACCGGCCGCTCCGATCAGAGAGCGGTTGTGCGCGCCCCAATCGGGCAGGGCGTACTGGCCGCGCATGGTGAGACGGATCAGTTCCTCCACCGCGGAACGGCCGGCGGGTGGAAGCAAGGGGCGGAAGTAGATGTAGGCTTCGATGAAGGAAGCGACGTGGAAGGCATGGATGGGCCGGCGGGCGGCGGCGGTGGCGTTGATCTCTTCTTTGGCCCAGGCCAGGTACTTGGGATCCCTTGTGCGGGCGTGGAGCCGGGCCATGCCGAGAATGCCGTAGCCTTCACCCAGGCGCGTCTTATCCTTGGCGTAGTTGGCCGTGAACCAGGAGTGCCATTCAGCGACGGACTGGGCGAGATCGGATTCGAGACGCTTTTCGAAGGCGCGGGTGTCACTTCGCGCGGCCGGGAGCAGCGCCAGTAGAACAAATAGCCAGCGTGCCATGTTCAGGCTTCCGCGCGGCGCGACTGGGCGTTCCAGCGGATACGTCTGCCGGTGCGCAGTGATTCCATTGCCATGCAGAGGACAACGTTGGTGTACTGTCCCGCTTCAATGGGCGCGTTCGGTTCCTTTCGCGTGCGGACGCAGTCGAGGAAGTTGCGGATGTGGGCGCGGGCGGCTCCGCTGAAACTGCCGGGCTTGCGGACGTTGGGGTTCGCGGCGAGGTCGATGGCCTTGGGGTCCTCCTTGTAGAGCGCGTAGGATTCGCGGCCCACGTCGAGGCGCGCTTTGTTGCCGTGAAACTGCTCCAACTGGTCATTCACCCCGGCGTAACGCATAGCCTGGTAGCCAAGCGTAAAAATCGCCAGGTAGCCTTCGGGATACTCCACGGACATGGTGGCGGTCTCGGGCACTTCCGCGCCGGGAATGTTGGGCTTGATCGAACTCGCGGTCACGGCCGATGGGTAGGTTGAATTTTGAAACCAGTGGATGGCGTCAATGACGTGGGCCGCCTGTCCCACCAGCAATCCGCCCGAGTAGTCCCAGAACCAGTACCAGTTGAAGAACCGCTCAGCGCTCATTTCGCGCGCCGGAGCGTTCCCAAGCCACTGCTTCCAGTCGAGACTGCCGTTGAGCGTGGCCTTGCGGAACGAGGAAGTGTTATTGAGCCACCAGCTATTGACAAGCCTCACCTTGCCGCAGACGCCGGAATCGATGACCTGCTTGGCCTGCTGGAAGAGGTCGAAGCTGCGGCGCTGCGTGCCCACCTGCACGACGCGCTTTGTGCGCCGCACGGCCTCGATCATGCGAAATCCGTCGGCGATGGTGTGGGCGAGCGGCTTTTCGACATAGACGTCCTTGCCAGCCTCCACCGCATCGATGGTCATTTGAGCGTGCCAGTGATCGGGGGTGGCGATGACCACGACATCGAGGGACTTGTCCTCGAGCAACTTCCTGTAGTTGCCGTAGCTCTTCGCTCCGGTGGAAGCCGCCTTGAGGCCGGCATCGAGATTGGGCTCGTATACGTCGCAAACAGCCGCCATCTCGACGCCGATCTCCTTGAACTCGCCGGTGAGATAGCGTCCGCGTCCGCCGGCGCCGATGATGCCTCCCCGGATGCGATCGGAAGCGGCGGGAAGGAGAGATCCGGCGCCGGCGGCAAGAGCGGTTCTGCGAAGAATAAGCATGACTTCCCGATTATACAAACCGGCTTCGCCGTCGATTGCGTGCCGCGCGGGCGCGTGCGCCAAGGGGCGTCGAGTGTAAGATATCTCTTATGAATCGAAGACTCTTACTTCTTGGAGCGGCGGGAGCACTCACCGCCGGCGCGGCGGAGACCAACAAGCCGGTGAAAGTGGCCGGCGGATGGAAAATCGGCAATCTCTACTACACGTCGGGACTCACTGGCGTCCGTCCGGAAGCCCGGAAAGATCCGCTGGCGTTTGGCGGCGACATCAAGGAGCAGACGCGCCGGACCCTCGAGGCGCATAAGAAGAACCTCGAATCGCTCGGTTCCTCCCTCGAGAACGTGATCAAGGTGACTGTATTTCTGGCTGATGTGAAGACGGAGAAGAACGCAATGAATGAGGTCTACGCCGAGTTCTTCCCGAGGAATCCGCCATCACGCTCGGCGTTCGGCGTCGAGTTTCCGGACACCGCCACGCGGGTCGAAATCGAGTTGGTGGCGTGGGTCCCATAGACGCCGCGCGCGCCGGTTGCTCAGAACGTGATGCCGATCATGAAATCCACCTGATTCGAGTTCGCGGTCAGGCCGCTTAGCGGAAGGGTTACGATCGGCTGCTGGAAGCGGCGCGAGAAGCGCAGTTCCGGAGTGAGACGGACTAACGGGACCTTGACGTCCACTCCCGCTCCCAGGGCGAGGCCGGTGCTGTTTCGCGTGGACGTGATGCCGGTGATCTTCTGGAAGACGGGTCCCGCGCCCACGAACGGGCGCGCGATAATGCCGGGGAAGTGGTAGCGCACCATGATGGGGAACTCCCACTGCCCGGCTCCCTTGGTTTCGGCGCCGGCGTCGGTGGTGGTTTCGAAATTGTACCGGCGGTAGAGGGCGTCGATGTTCAGTCCGAAACCGGCCGGCAACCGCAACTCGACCGTCGGTCCGAGAACGAAGCGGTTATGGCCGGCAAGGGAGAAGTTGCGGCCGCGCACGGCGTCAAAGGCATCCCCGAAGGGAATGCCGCCGCGGATGCCGATCGAAAGGGCATCCGCCCAGACAGGCGAGGCCAACAACAGAATCAGGCAAAAATGTTTCAAGCACTCTTCCTTTCGCGCTCCGCCCGGCAGTCTTCACACGGACAGATGACGCGCAGATGTTCGTAGGAATAGATGCCTGAGTTGTGTCCGTCGTTCCACCGGATCCGGATGGCGTAGTTGCCGGCGGGTTCGACGCCCACCATGCGGATAGCCGGCTTGAACATCGGAAACGGTTCGGATGGCGTCTGCGAGTAGCTGGTCTTCAGCGGTTCGGTGCCGTGGGCTCCGGTACAGACGGCGCAAGGGCATTCGTCCCGCAAGTAGGCGCAGGTGTACTCGCTGTGATGGCCGTCCTTCCAATCGATCTTGATGCCTTTGGATTTGGAAATGGCGATGTGTTCGGGGTTGTCTGCCGGAATCATAGGACTCTCTCGACATCTCTCACTCCGGAGATGCGGCGAATCGCGGCGAGTATTTTCTCGAGCTGGCGCTTATCCTTCACTTCGCAGGTGAGGTCGATGATGGCGCTGTCGTCGGTCCGCTTGTCATCGGCGCGCGCCTCCACCGAGCGAATGTTGGTCTTTTCGTTGTAGAAGATGGTTGTTATTTCGTGGAGCATCCCGGGGCGATCGTCCACGTACACCATCAGCTTGACGGAAAATTTTTCCGCCTCGGCCCGCGCCCACTCGACGCCGATGCGGCGCTCGGATTCATAGAGCAGGTTCTGCACGTTGCGGCAGTTCGTGGAGTGAACAGCTATCCCTTTCCCCCGGGTGACATAGCCCACGATGGCCTCGCCGCGGATGGGGTTGCAGCACTTGGCGCGGTACACCAGGACGTCGTCAATGCCTTTCACCTTGATGACCAGGTCGCTGTCCGTTCCCGGGACGGGTGTGGGGGGAGCGGCCGGGACGGGTTCCGCCTTGAGCGGTTCCGCTTCATCCGCTACCTCGTCAGGCGCCAGCAGGTGAAGGATGTGGCGCGCGGAAAACCGCCCGAAACCAAGCGCCGCGTAGAGATCCTCCATTTTGCTGTGTCCGTATTCGGCGGCAACCGATTCGAGTTTTCCCTTGGAGATCCGGTTGAGCTGAATGCCCAGCCGGCGCGCCTCCTTTTCCAAGTACTTCTCGCCGATTTCGATCGCCTTTATGCGCTCGGTGGCATTGATGAAATGGCGGATCTTGTTGCGGGCGCGTGAGGTCTTTATAATCGCCAGCCAATCCTTGCTCGGCTTGTGATTCTGCTGGGTGAGAATCTCGACCACGTCGCCGTTGCGGAGATGGTATTTGAGCGGAACGATGCGCCCGTTGACTTTCGCCCCGACGCACGTATTGCCGACGTCGCTGTGGATAGCGTAGGCGAAATCGATGGGGCTCGCTTCGCGCGGAAGAACGATGACCCGGCCCTTGGGAGTGAAGCAGTAGACCTCTTCGGAGTAGAGTTCGACTTTGAGGGTGGAAAGGAACGCCTGCGAGTCGCTCATCTCCTTCTGCCACTCGACCAGATGCCGCAGCCAGGCGATCCGCTGGTCATCGTCCGTGGCGCCCTTGCGGCCTTCCTTGTACTTCCAGTGAGCGGCAATGCCCTCCTCGGCGATACGATGCATCTCTTCGGTGCGGATCTGCACCTCGAAACTGTGGCCGCCGGGTCCGAATACGGAGGTGTGCAGGGACTGGTAGAGGTTAGGACGTGGGATGGCGATGAAGTCCTTGATGCGCCCCATGATCGGGTGCCACTCGTTGTGGATCACGCCAAGCGCGGCATAGCAGTTCTTTACCGAGTCCGTGATGATGCGGATGGCGAGCAGATCGTAGACCTGGTCCATGCCGATCTTCTGCCGCTTCATCTTCTGGTAGATGGAATAGGGGCGCTTCAGACGGCCGAAAACACGCGCCGGGATGTTCTCGCGCGCCAGTTTCGACTCGACGGCCTGCTTGACCTCCTCGAGGTACTGCTCGTTGGCCTGGCGCTGGGATTCCAACTGCCGCATGATCTCGGCGAACGCCTCCGGCTCCTGGTATTTGAAGGCGTTGTCCTCGAGCTGCGCGCGGATGCGGCCCATTCCCAACCGGTGGGCGATGGGCACATAGATCTCGAGCGTTTCGTGGGCAATTCGCTCCCGGCGTTCGGGCGAGAGCGAATCGAGCGTCTGCAGGTTGTGCATGCGGTCGGCGAGCTTGACGATGATGACGCGGATATCGCTGGTCATGGCGAGCAGCATTTTACGCAGGCTTTCCGCCTGGCGTTCCTCGCGGCTCGCGAGTTTCAGCTTGCCCAGTTTCGTGACGCCATCCACCACCGCCGCCACCTCGTCTCCGAACAGGCGCCGGATCTCCTCCACCGGCACGTCTTCATCCTCGACTACATCGTGGAGCAGACCCGTCTGGAGGCAGACCATATCCATCTGCTCCTCGGCGAGGATGGTGGAAACGGCGATCGGATGGAGAATGTACGGCTTGCCGGAAGCCCGTTTGCGGTTGCGGTGCCAGTAGGCGGCCTGTTCGAAGGCGCGGCGCAGGGGACTGAGATCGCCGGCTGGACGGTAAGCCGCTACTTTGTCCTCGAGAATGCGGTAAGCGGCCTCAACTTCCGGTTGCTGCCACGGTTCGAGCGGCTTCTCAACCACGGGTTCGACGGATGTCAGAGTAGGATCGGATGCCATTGTGCGACAGGCGGCCGCCGGAGCTTATTTCCATTATAGGCGTTGCGCCGGCGGTGCTACTTGAGCACCCGCCAGAGGCTGGTGAAGTCGTCCGTCCAGAGGATGGCGGCGGAATGGTCCGAATGCGCCTGGCCGGGTGTCAGCTCCATCCATGTCGCGGACAGCGTTCCTAATGCCTCATCTCCCGCCGAATCAAAGCGTATGGGGCGGTAGCGCAGATGTTCGGCAAGCCCTCTGACGACCGGCTCGAGATTCAGGCTGCGGTTCGAGATGTGGAAAAGAAGGCGGCCCTCCGGCGCCAGGTGCCGGCGGTAAATCTCGCTGCACTCGGCCGTCAGCAGGTGCGCGGGAATGGAGTCAGACGAGAAGGCATCGATGGCGAGCAGATCGAAATGTCCGGGAGCCTCCTCGCGGAGGCGGATGCGGGCGTCGCCTTCCTCGATGCTGGACCGCGCGGCGGAATCCGCGATATATGTGAAGTAGCGATGGGCGAGAGAGATCACGGCAGGATCGATCTCATAGAAACGGAACACGTCGCCCGGTTCCCCATAAGCCGCCAGGGTTCCAGCGCCGAGGCCGACAACCCCGACGCGAAGAGGGCGGCGCAGGTGATTGCGGATCGATTGAATCGCGATGCCAATGCCGCTGGCGCGCCCGTAATAGGCCGTGGGGTAGCGGCGGCGCCGGGCATCCAGGAACTGCGTGCCGTGAGTGGTTGCGCCATGTGTCAACAGACGGCGCGGTCCGGGTGCATCGCGGGCCTCGGTAACACGCAACACACCGAAGAAATTGCGCGAGGCGGCCAATACCGGACGTGATCCCGCATCGAAAACGGTAAAGGGAACCAGCGCCGCCATGACCAGACCCGCCACCGAGGCCCGGGACGGCAGAGGCATCTGGCGCAACCGGCTGAGATCGCCGCTCCGATGCCACGCAATCAGCGCCAGCATCGCGGTGGCGGAAAGAAGCAGGGGAAATTCCGCATACGAGCGAAACAGGCGCGGACAAAGCAGAGCTACGATTCCTCCTCCGGCGGCGCCGCCCAGGGCGATGGCCAGGTAGAAGGGGCCGAGAAGCCCGGGTTCGGGTTTGGAACGGGCCAGTTCGCCGTGGAGGATGATGAGGCAGACGAACAGCGCAGCGGCGTCGGCGGCCAGGACCGCTTTCAGCGGAAGGTTGCCTCCCGCCGCGTATAGAGCACAGGCGATCGGGATGGCAACCGCGGCCAGCAATGCGTAAAGGCGGCGCCGGTACCACCTGGGGTGGTCGAAAACAATGATGAAGCTTAGCAGGTACAGAACCAGGGGAGCTATCCAGAGAAAGGGGAGGGAGGCCACTTCCTGGCACATCTGGTTGGTGGTGGCGAGCAGCAGCGCGGAACCGCAGGCGGGGAACACGAACCAGGAGGCGCGAAAGCGCAAAGGCGGCCTGAGGGGCCGCGGCGCCGGCCGCCGGGTCCAGGCAAGCGCGGCGCACAGGATCGCGAACAGGGCGTATCCCCCGGACCAGACGTCCAACTGCCGCCGCAGGGGGATCCAGGGTTCGATCAATACGGGATAGGTCAGCAGGGCGAGCAGGGAAGCAAAGTTCGAGAGGGCGTACAAGCGGTATGGGTCGCCTCCGCTGTACCAGCGCTGGAGCAGGGGGGAGGTGGCGGCCAGCAGGAAATAGACGGCTCCAGCCGTGCGCGCCAGCGTGAACAGGATGCCCAGGGATGGTCCGGACAGGTCCGCCGGTGATGGACGGAGCGGCAGGCAGAGCAGCGAGGCGGCAAGCAGGACCGCGTGCGGTTTCCCGCGGGCCAGGGCTGCGTAGCCGTAACCCCCCACAAGCGCGCATTGGAAGAAAAGCAGGCAGACGGTCCACACGGCCGCGCCGCCTCCGAACCACGGAAGCAGCACCTTCCCGAGCATGGGCTCGACTTGAAAGAGAAGGAAGGAGGAGAGAAGAATTACGGCGGAGAAAAGCGGCACAGGCAGTCCTGACGAGTCTCGCATTCGGGCCGGAAAAAACAAACAGGCGGCCCTGGTTAGGCCGCCTCTTAGACACTGCAATTGAAAGAGAGCTACTTCGATTCCTGAACGATGCCCTGATTGGCGGGCTGGCGCGCGGCCTTGATCTTCTTCGTCTCGAGGGCCTTCTGGACCCAGGAATCGGCGATTTCGACCTGTTTCTTGTATTCTTCCGGGGTGTCGGCGAGATCGGCGCGTTCACGGATGAGCAGGTTCATGTAGGCCATGGCGTCGTCATATTCCTTGTCGATCGACAGGGCCTTCTCGAAGTCCTTGATGCCTTCCTCGATCATGGCGCCGTACTTCTCCTTCAGTTCTTCTTTGACCTTCTTGTCCTTGATGGGACCGGGGTCTTCCGCCTTCATGCCGAGTTTGGCCTTGGCGGCCATCAGCGCTGGATACCACTTGGCCCAGACGATGACACCGAGACTGTAATAGGCTTCCTTGTTCTCCGGATCGACCTCGGCAAGCTTGGCGTACCAGACCTTGGCCTCATCGAGTTTCTTCAGCTTCTCATCGAGCGAGGTCATGCCC
This sequence comes from Bryobacteraceae bacterium, assembly GCA_019187195.1. Classification (GTDB taxonomy): domain Bacteria; phylum Acidobacteriota; class Terriglobia; order Bryobacterales; family Bryobacteraceae; genus CADEFT01. The sequence continues at coordinate 92,260 of JABAQT010000030.1, read as the reverse complement.
TGGGCTTGCGTGTAATAGAGCGAAGCGAGCGAAGCGACGGCGATCTTGTCGCCGGGGTTCTGCTCGAGCACCTTCATGAACTGTTCCTTGGCGAGCCGGCTCATCTCCAGGTTTTCCTTGGATTCGGCCCCGGGAATGTACTGGCTCATGTAGGCGGTGGCGAGGTAGAGGCGGGCGGTGGGGAAGGTGGGATCGAGTTCGACGGACGTCTTGAAGTGTTCGACTGCCTCGGCGTACTTGGCGCCCTTGTACGCCTGGACGCCGCGGTTCAGATGATCGCGGGCCTTGAGCTTCTCACACCCCGTGCTCAGCGAGACAACGGCGGCGGCGGCCGCAACGCCGAGGTACAATTTCCAGTTACGCATCATCGCAAATCGTCTCCAATCACTGACCGGCTTCAATCTTGGGGGTCATGAGCCCGACTTTGTCAATGCCGGCGCCCTTGGCGATGTCGATGGCCTTGGCGACGTCACGGAACTCGAGATCGGGATCACCTTTGACGAAGACCACGCGTTCGGCGCGGGTCTTAAACACTTCCTCGAGGCGCGAACCCAGGCGATCTTCGTTGATCGGCTCCGTGTTGAGCATCATGGATCTGTCTTTGTTAATTATGATGACGACGGTACGGTCCTGGCCGGGAGGCGGCGGAGGAGCGTTCGGCGGCGGCGGCTGCGGCACAAGGGTCTCGAGACCCTTAGGCGTGAGCGGCGTGATCACCATGAAGATGATGAGCAGCACCAGCAGCACGTCAATCAGAGGAGTCATATTAATATCGGACTTGGGTCCTCCCTCAGGTCCGCCAACTGACATTCCCATACTTTTTCTCCTTCCTTCTTCCGGCCGTCTATCGGTTTGTCTCGGACGGCTTGTTTTCCTGGTTCTGCTGGACCTGTTCGGTCAGTAAGCCAAGGTTGTCCACGCCGGCGGCGCGAAGGTTGTCCACCACTTCCACGACTTTCTCGAAGCGGGCGCGGGCGTCGCTCTTGATGTAGACCGTCTTGTCAAGCTTGTTGGTGAGCATATCCTTGACTTTGGCGGGGAGGTTGTCGGCCGTCATCTGCGTGGTGTTCAGAAATACACGGCCATCGCGCGTAACGGCAACCAGCACCGCGTCTTCCTTGTCGGCGTTCGCCATTGCTATGGGGTTTTTCGTCTTGGCCAGATCGACGCTGACGCCTTTGGAAAGCATCGGCGTGATGACCATGAAGATGATCAACAGCACAAGCATGACGTCCACCATCGGGGTGACGTTGATGTCGGCGACCGGAGGGAGCGCTTTTTGCTTTTTCATCGGGTTCTCTCTTCCTCACTGGCGGCTCCGCATGCCCCCGGAAGCGCGCGGGCGCTTCCGGGGAACGGTGTTTCAACTCGCTTTGAGCCGCAAGTCATTTCCTGTCACCAGACTTCATCCATTACTTGGCAGCGGTCTTCTGAGACCGCTTGAGGAAGTAATCGATGAGTTCGGAACTGGAGTTGCCCATCTCGACGTCGAACGATTCCACGCGGTTGGTGAAATAGTTGAACATCATGACCGCGGGAATAGCCACGAAGAGGCCGAACGCGGTGGTGACGAGCGCTTCCGAAATACCGCCGGCGACGGCGCCAAGACCGGTGGACTTTTCACTGGCGATTCCCTTGAACGCGTTGATGATGCCGACCACGGTGCCGAGCAGTCCGACGAAGGGGCCGGTCGAGCCGATGGTTGCAAGGCTCGAGACGCCGCGCTTCAGTTCAGCGTGCACGATGGCTTCGGCGCGTTCGAGAGCGCGGCGCGAAGCCTCGATCTCATCGCCTGGTATCTCGGTACTGATCTGATGCGCCCGGAATTCCTGGAGCCCGGCCACGACCACTTTCGCCAGGTGGCTCTTCTTGTAGCGGTCGGCAATCTTGATCGCTTCATCGAGCTTGCCTTCGCGCAGCGCGCCCGCCACGGCGGGAGCAAACTGCCGCGACTGGTTGCGGGCGGCATTATAGGCCAGCAGGCGATCGATCATGACACCGATCGACCATGCCGACATGAAAAACAAAACGATGACCACGGCCTTGGCCAGAACGCCCATCTGCGCCCACATGGAGCGGAGGTCGAAACCCATGGCGCCTCCTTCTTGGAGAAGGAGCAAAGCCCAAACCTGCATCTGTAGGAACATACTTGATTTTCTCCTGCGAGTTGAAATTTCTCCGTCTGGGGCTCCGGCCCCGGACAACTGTCAATTGCTCAAAGTAAAATTCACGTCAATCTGCGTCACCACCTCGACCGGCTCGCCGTTGAGCAGCGTGGGCTGGTAGACCCACTGCTTGACGGCCTCGGTGGCGGAGGGAACCAGCAGCGGGTGGCCGCTGATCAATTGAAGATTCTGAATGGTGCCGTCCTTGCCGATGATGGCCTGGAACCGGACGGTGCCCGAGATGCGCGCCTGTTTGGCAAGCGGCGGATAGGCCGGCTTGGGCTGACGGATCAATTTCGCGCTCTGCACATTGCCGCCCACGCGGATGCGTTGCGGCGTCGGCGGCTTCTCGACCTTCTTCACGGGAGGAGGCGGCGGTGGAGGAGCAGCCGTCGGCACCGAACCGATGATGCCGCCGATGACACCGCCGGGAGCCCCGCCGGGGACGCCGCCGGGAACGCCGCCAACCACTCCAACCGAGGGCATGCTCGGCGGTAGTTCCTCTTCCTTAATCATGGCGATGTCTTTGGGGATGACCTTCGGCGCCATCAACCTTCCGGCGTCGAACTGCTTGGGGATAACTTTAATCACTTTCACCGGAGGCGCCGCCGCGGGGGGAGGAGGCGGTGGTGGCGGCGGCGGCGGAGCCACCAGAAAGCTTGTCAACTGCGCTTTCGGCAGCGTATCCGTGTAAATCAGAGGGATCAGCACCAGAATACCGAGGACGATAATCTGGCTTACGAACGACACAAACACCGTCCATGGCTTACTGGTTTGCCCTCTGCCATCGACCAGGCTCTGCTCAAACATGTCTCTTTCCTCTCCTCAGGTCCACGCGGGCGGGCCCGGCGCGGAGCGATCGGCGGCGCTTGCGGGCCGCCTCTGTCACCTCATCATTTCGCCGCCTGCTTGGTGGCGGGACTGATCACCACTTTCTCCGGCCCTCCACTGGCCCGCCGCTTATCCGACCACGCTTTCCAGAAGATCAGAATCGGGCTCGCAATGAAGATGGAGGAGTAAGTTCCTACGATAATACCAACGACCAGCGCGAACGAAAACCCGTTTAGTACTGTACCTCCGAACATCAGCAGCGAAACCGCCGTGAGAAGCGTGAGGCCGCTGGACATTACTGTCCGGCTCAAGGTCTGATTGATGCTGCTGTTGACCAGGGAATCGAACTTTTCCCGCCGCATCAGACGCAGATTCTCGCGGATGCGGTCGAAGACCACAATGGTGTCGTTCATCGAGTAGCCGACCAGCGTGAGCAGCGCGGCCACCACGGTGAGCGAAATCTCTTTGTTGAAAATGGAAAACAAGCCGAGCGTGATGACAATGTCATGAACGATTGCCAGCACCGCGGCCACGCCATAGATCCACTCGAACCGGAAAGCGATATAAACCAGCATCCCGCCCAGCGCATACAAGGTGGCCAGAATGGCCTGGTTCTTCAGTTCCGCTCCAACCTTTGGCCCGACGATCTCCACGTTGCGAATGGCGAAGTGGGAGAGTCCCGCCTCCTGTTTGATCACGTTGAGGATAGCGGGCGTGACGCCTTTCACCGCCGACAACTGGTCAAGGCTCTGGAGCATGCCGAAGTTCGGGTTGCCGTCGCGGAAGGCGAGGATGTTCTTGCAAAGTTCCGTCAACTGCGGATCGGTGAGGCCGGCGCCGGCGCGCGCCAGCGGGTCCCGCAACCGGTCGATCAGAGCCTGTTGTCCCGTGTTGAGCAGGTCGAGCTTTCCGCCGGTGTCGCCGAAACTCGCGCTCAGCGTATCCGACATGACCTTGCGCGACGCGGCGAGAGCCTTCTCGTCGCGCAGCTCCGTGCCGATAATAACTTCAGAAGTGCCCGGCACTTCCACTACGTCGATTTCTCCCGAAATTTTTCCAGCGAGGGTGGATCGCAGTTTCTCGACTGGAGGCGCCTGGGAGAACTTCACCAGCATGTTCACGCCGCCGCGAAAATCGATTCCGTACTTGATGCCGCCTTTCGCGAAGATGCTTCCGAATCCGGCAATGGTGAGGACAATGGAAGTGATGATAAACGGCCACTTCTTGCCCAGAAAGTCGAAATTAGTATTCTTGAATAACTCCATGCAACCTTACAGAATCCGGCGTCAGAACCATAGACACCGGAGAGCTCCAAACAGTTCCCGTATTCGCGAACAAACAACCTACCACACTCGCCTCAAATACTCAAACTCGCAACCTGTTTTTTCCCCGCCAGCTCCCAGTCGAAGATGAAGCGGGAAACGAAGACCGCGGTGAACACGTTGGCGATGAGGCCGATAACCAGAGTGACCGCGAATCCCTTCACCGGGCCGGAGCCGAAAATGAAGAGGAACGCGCAGGAGACCACCGTCGTCACGTGCGTGTCGATGATGGTCAGAAATGCCTTGTTGAAGCCGATGTCAATCGACGCCAGCACTCCTTTGCCGTTGCGCAACTCCTCGCGGATGCGCTCAAAGATGAGGACGTTCGAATCGACTGCCATGCCGATGGTGAGAATCACGCCGGCGATGCCCGGCAACGTGAGGACAGCTTCAAAATAAGAAAGCGCGGCGATGAGGATTATGGCGTTCAGCACCAGCGCCAGCGTGGCGTTGATGCCCGACCTGCGATAGTAGACCAGCATCACGATAATTACCGCGATCAAGCCGACAAGCCCGGAAACGACGCCCTCATGCACCGAGTCGGCGCCGAGCGACGGGCCGACCGTGCGCTCCTCGAGGTAGACAACGCTCGCCGGCAGTGAGCCCGCTCGCAGCACGAGAGCCAGATCGGAGGCGTCCTGCTGGCTCGATGCCCCGGTGATGCGGCCGCTGTCCTCGATCTTGTTCTGGATGACGGGAGCGCTGCGGATCTGGTTGTCGAGCACGATCGCCAGCCGCTTGCCGATATGGGTTTCGGTGAAACGGCCAAAGCGCTTGGCGGCTTCCTGATTCAGCGTGAACGTGGTTTCCCACTTGCCGAACTCGCCCTGCTGCGGGCGCGCGTTGCGAAGGTCGCGTCCCGTGATCACAGGCGTGCGCGCAACCACGTAGTAGCCTTCGGTCTGATCGGCGCGGCTGGGGGCCTTCAGGATTTTCGAATTGAGGGGCAGCACGCCCCCGGGATAGTTGAGCCGCGCCTGTTCCGGCGTGGCGAACGGGCCGTCCTTCACCTCATAAAGTTCGAGCAGGGCGGCCGTGCCGATAATCTGCTTGATGCGCGCGGGATCATCCACTCCGGGCAACTGCACCAGGAGTTCCGAATCCGCGTCCGAACGGCCACGCTGCTGGGCGCTCGATTCCGCCAGGCCGAGTCCGTTAATGCGGCTCTCGATGGTTTGCATGCTGCGCAATAGCGTGTCGCGGCGCAGGTCGAGAGCCTTGGTGGGCTTCATCGACAGCCGGTAGTCCGTCGATGAGGTGGTGCTGAGCAGCCAGGTGTCGTACTTGTCGTTGATCAGCGTGCGCAGGGCGCCGGTCTTATCCACGGGAACGCCCTTGATGTAGATCTCGATCTTGTCGGCGTCCGCGATGGTCTGCGGGTCGTTGGTGTCGATCGAATTGTAGTTGATGTTGGCCTTCGAGAGGTCTTCCTTCAGCCTTTCCACATCGGTGTTGGCTTCGGCCTTGAAGGCGTCTTGCACCTGAACCTGAAGAACCAGGTGGCTCCCGCCGCGCAGGTCCAGACCAAGGCGGATGTTCTTTTTCAGGTTCTCCACCAGCTCATCTTTCGACTTTGGCAAACCAATGATTCCGTAAATGCAGGCTAGGATGGTTGCCCCGATGATGATTGCCCGGGTGCGGAGGTTCTTGTCCATGGAGAATAAACTACCTTATTTTGTATCTTCCGGCACGATGCCCGTGACGGCGCTGCGCGCAAAGAGTAATTTTACGTTATCCGGCCGCACGCGGAGTGTCACGGTGTCTCCGGTGAGGGCCACGATAGCCCCGATGACGCCGCCCGAAGTCTGTACAACCTGGCCGGCCTGTAGGCTCGATAGCAGTTGCTGCTGCTCTTTTCTCTGCTTCTGCATCGGCCGGAGCAACAGGAAATAGAAGATGCCGAAGATGAGAATGATGGGCAGGAAATTGAGGACGGGATTGGCGCCCCCGCCGGGAGCATTCTGCAACAAGAGGAAAGCGGGCATCAACTCTGGTCCTTCAATCAAAAATTCACCCATCGCCGTTCCTGTCGCGGCCATTCGTTTGACGTTGGGCTATCCACAGGATTTACCACAGGCGGGAGACTTGCGCCAGAGGCGTGTTTCACTACGCCGCCGCGGACCTCCACTGCTGTAGGAGATCCGGAAATGTCCCAAGCAAAATACTCTGCCTGATTTGACGCATGATGTCAAGGTACCACTGGAGGTTGTGGAGCGTGGCGAGCGTACAGAAAAGCATTTCCCCGCTCTGAAACAGGTGGCGCAAGTAGGCGCGCGAGAAGCGCCGGCACGCGTAGCAACCGCACTCCTCGTCCACCGGGGCGGAATCCTCGCGGTATTTCGCCTGTTTGATGATCAGTTTGCCCCGCCGCGTGAACAGACACCCGTTGCGGGCGTTCCTCGAGGGCAGAACGCAATCCATCATATCGACCCCGAGCGCGACGTATTCGATCAACTCCTCCGGCATGCCCACGCCCATTACGTAGCGTGGCTTTTCGACCGGCAGCGCCGCCGCCGACACGGCCGCCATTTCGAGGGAAAGCGGACGCGGTTCTCCCACCGACAGACCGCCGATCGCGTATCCGTCGGCATCGAGAGGGAGCAGGCGCTCGGCGCACTCCTTGCGCAGGCCGGCGAACATCGAGCCTTGCACGATGGGGAAGAGCGCTCCCGCCGCCGTCCGCTCCTCGAGGCGGCGGCGGTAATGGCGGAAGGCATCCGAGGCCCAGCGCAAAGTCCGCTCCATGCTCACGCGCGCGCGCTCATGCGAAACCGGATACTCGAGGCACTCATCGAGCACCATGGCGATGTCGCTGCCGAGCGCCAACTGCACGTCCACCGTCGAGGAAGGCGTGAACAGGTGCGGATCCCCATTCAGGTGGGAGCGGAACAGCACCCCGTCGTTTGTCACCTTGCGCAGTCCGGAGAGGCTGAAAACCTGGAATCCACCCGAATCGGTGAGGATGGCGTGCGGCCAGTCCATGAACTTGTGGAGCCCGCCGAGTTGCTCGATCAGCAGGTGGCCGGGGCGTAGAAACAGGTGATACGTGTTGGAAAGCAGGATGCGCGCGCGCAATTCCTGGTCGAGATAGCACGTCGGAACGCCCTTGACGGTGGCTTGCGTTCCCACGGGCATGAAGACAGGAGTTTCCACAATGCCATGGGGGGTGTGCAGCAACCCGGCCCGGGCGCCGGTTTGCGGACAGGTGGCTTGAAGTTCGAATCGGACCTGGGGCAATCCTTCATTGTACGGGTATGCTGGAACAAGATGGATCACAGTGAATATGAAGCACACCGCCGCGCGTGCGAAGTATGCCGCCGCGAAGGCGGGCGGGGCGGGTTGTGGGCGGGACTCGCCGGTGCGGCGGTCCTGGCCCTATGCCTGGGCACGGCATTCCTGGTGGTGCGCACCACCGATCTCGAAGCGCGGATGAAACGCGCCCAAACGGCGGCGGATGTGTGGAAGGAACGCTACGAACAGGATGCGGAAGACGTGGCGCGAATGGTCGTGGTCCGGCTTCCTTCCGCGGCCGTCGAGTTGCCGGGTTCCGCCAGGTGGGTTGCTCTATGGGCGGCAGACAACGAGTTCGGGGCTTCAGGCGCCTCCGCGGTCTTGAGAAACGGCTCCGGAGCCGAAATATGGAAAGCGGATAACCTGCGTCGCGGTTCACCGGAAGGGTTGGCCGTGGTGTGCAGAGCTTCGCTGCTTACGCCCGGGGCCTACAAACTGCAATTGAAGGAAGCGGGCAGGGAACTCAACTATGAATTCCGCGCGGTCCGTAAATGACCGTTTCTACAGCTGACTCGAGTCTTCGCCGGCCTGCTTGTTCACGGATTGCGGCTGGATGAGCGCCGCATCCGCCGGTGGGGCGGCTTCCCTGCGGTGGCGGGGTGACTTGCCGTTAAGGAAGGCCGTATCGAGCGGATATACGTCCGGGTCGAAGATCACCGAATACAGGTGCCAGACGAGAATGGCCAGGCAGGCCAGAATCGCCTCGTAAAGGTGGATGGCCGTGGCGGCATCGAGCCATACCTTCGGGAGCCAGGCCAGCGACCAGTTGTTGAACCATAGCAGGATGCCGGAGAGGCCCATGACAAGGGCGCCCCAGACCACGGCCCAATACTCGACCTTCTCGACATAAGAATGGGAGGACACTTCCGGCTTCTTTCCGGTGAGGGCGAGGTTGTAGGCAAGTTGTCCCATCCCTTCCCGGAAATCCCGTGCTTTCGGCAGCAAGGTGAACCAGTGTTCGCGCAGTTTGCGGCTGACGATCAGCGAGACCACGTGAATGACGCCGCAAGCGACAAAGATCACGGCGGCGATACGGTGCACCGTGCCTCGCACGGGCCATGACGACTCCCAGGCAAGCAGCGGCGCGCTCCAGGCCGAATTCGGGTACTTGAGGGCAAAGCCGGTCCAGGCAAGGACGAGGAAAGAAATGGCCAGCAGGGCGTGCTGGACTCTTTCGAAGGGGTACATGCGAACTTCGTGCGCGATTTCCCGGTCCGATAGTCCCCGGCCTGGCCGGGCGTGAGATCCGGGCCGGAAGCGCAACCGGATCAGTTTACGGATCCAGTCGCCCCCGTGGTGGAGAATCATCAGGCCAATCGTGAGGGGGATGACGCCAATGTAGAAAAGCCGGACCCAGCGCACGAAGCCCGGTTCTTTGTTGCCCTCCAGCCAGTGAATGGTGCCGATGGCGAACCGGGTCCCCGCTCCGGGATGGCACCTGCCGCAGGTTTGGGGCAGATTCCTGGCGTTCGTCATCGACTTCGGATCCGAGGAGGGCAGAATGTCATGAAAACCGTGGCAGGAGGCGCAATTGGCGACGGCTTGCGTCCCGCCTCTGGCCGCTAGTCCGTGGTAGGAGAAGTCGAACGTCGTGAGGCGGTCCGGTGGGAGGCCGAACCGGCTCGCGAGACGCACGTCGCCATGGCAGCGTCCGCAGGTTTCCCGGATGTTGCTCCTGTTCACCGGACTGGCGGCCTGGTTCTTGGGAAGGATCGAGTGCTCGCCATGGCAATCGGTACAGACCGGAGCGTCCTTCACCCCGTTGGCGGCGGCGGCGCCGTGAACGCCGGCTTTGTAGCGTGCTTCGACATCGCCATGGCAGGCGCCGCAAGCGCCGGGGACAGCTTTCCGGAACGCCTCAGTGGTGGCTTGCTGAATCTCGTGGCTGCCCCCGTGGCAGGACGTGCACTCGGGAGCCGCCCCGTTTCCTTTCTTCAACTCCTGGCCGTGGATACTGTTCATCTGCTCCCGCGCCTGTACTTCATGACAGGTTACGCAGGCTGGCTTGGGCATTTTCGCGGGATGGGGATAAGCCGTCACCTGGTCGTGGCAGGTATCGCAGGTTAGCGAACCATGCACCGACTTGAGGAGTTCCCGGGAAGTTTCGTGGCAGGAGTTGCAATCGAGAGGCGCTTGCTGGGCGAGAGCGGCGGAAACTCCGCCGGTCAGCGCGATGAGGCCAGTCAGCGCGATGAGGAAAGCTGCAAGCCGAGCCATGCCTGTTCCTTGTGCAATTCGGCGGCCAGAGCGAAGAGGTTTCGGGGGGTGATTTGGAAGGGCGCGGCCAAGCGCTTATGTCTTGTTCTAAGTTATGGAAAATACAATTGTTATTAAGATCCAAAAAGGGGGTGGCGAACTTCGCAGGCAGCGGGCCTCAGCAACCACCTGATTACAAACCCGCGCCAATTGGGGCTCGATGCGCATTCCCGCAAAGTGGCTGCGGCTTTTTCCCCCGCCGGATGTGGCTCCCGGCGCTGTCCGATTTCCACCGCATTCCGGTCTGAAATACCGTCCGGGCTGTATAGTCGAAAACCCTCCTGAAACGTCAACTTACGTGGACGCAGTAGTCAACTGACGGTTCCACCAGGAGGAAAACAAATGACTCAAATCGGATCGAGGTTCCGTCATCAGATGCTGATTGGCGGACTCCTCGCGGTTTTCGGAATAGGCGCAGTCGTGGGAGCGGTTACTGAACACAAGGCCCGGGCGCAGCAGGCGCCGCCGGCGATTTCAGTGCGCTCTCCTCAAACGGCACAGCCGGCGGAAGGCTTCCGCGCGGTTGTGAAACGAGATCTACCCGCTGTCGTCAACATCTCCACCTCGAAGATTGTAAAGGTATCGAGCAACGATTTCGGACTGCCTTTCAACGACCCGTTCTTTGAACAGTTTTTTGGACGAATGCCACGCCAGCGGCCGCCCCAGAGTGAACGCGAACACTCTCTCGGATCCGGCGTCATTGTCTCTCGCGATGGATATATCCTCACCAACAATCACGTTGTCGAAAAGGCGACCACCATTACCGTATCCCTTTCGGACAAGCGCGATTTCAAAGCCAAGCTCATTGGAGCAGACGCCAAGACAGACCTTGCGGTTCTGAAGATCGATGCCAAGGACTTACCGACTCTGACCTTCGGCGACAGTTCGAAGGTGGAGGTCGGCGACTATGCGCTGGCTATTGGTAATCCGTTCGGCGTTGGCCAGACGGTGACGCTTGGCATTGTCAGCGCCAAAGGCCGGGGCAATCTTGGAATCGAGGACTACGAAGACTTTATCCAGACCGATGCCGCCATCAATCCAGGAAACTCGGGAGGCGCGCTCGTCAACTCGCAGGGCGATCTGATCGGCATCAACACGGCGATCATCTCGCCGAACTCCGGCGGCAACAACGGCGTGGGGTTCGCGATTCCCGCCAACCTGGCGCGCAATGTGATGGATCAGATTGTCACCAAGGGCAAAGTAACCCGCGCCTACCTGGGCGTTTCCCTCCAACCCGTAACTCCGGCGCTCGCCAAGGGCTTTGGCCTCAAGGAAACGATGGGCGCTGTTGTCGCGGATGTGACCCCGAATACGCCCGCTTCAAGAGCGGGACTCCAATCCGGCGACGTCCTGGTGGCCATGAACGGCAAACCCATCGAAGACTACAACCAGTTCCGGTTGCACATAGCCATGATGGCGCCCGGCACCACGGTGAACCTGAAGGTGCTGCGCAGCGGAAGCTATAAAGAGATTCCAGTGAAACTCGAGGAGATGCCCGCCAACTACGGTTCAGCCAAGATGGGGCGCTCGGGTCAGGAACAACCCGGAACCGGTCTGATGGACGGCGTGAGCGTGCAGAATCTCGATCCACAGACCTTGCGCAGTCTGAATCTGCCCGCCACCACCACCGGTGTCGTGGTGACCGATGTGGATGGCGCCAGCGCCGCCGCGGCCGCCGGACTGGCGAGCGGCGATGTCATTCAGGAAGTGAATCACCAGAAGATCAACAACGTGAATGAATTCCAGGCAGCGGTGACCCGTGCCGACGGCACCGTACTGCTGAAAGTGAACCGCGGTGGCAGCACGCTGTTCCTGGCAATAGAATCCCGTTGACGCTGCCTACTCCGACCCGCCATGTCTTCCGGTCTCCCCAAAAGAGGCCGGAGGGCGTGGCGGTTTTTTTGTTTCTATAGGTTGAAATCCGCAACCAGCGGCAGATGGTCGGAAGCGATCAGCGACAGCCGGCTGTGATGAAAAAATGCATCGCATGCCCGCAGGGTGTGTTCGTAGTAGATGTAGTCCAGATGGAGAAATGGAAACAGCGCCGGATATGTGCGGCGGCGGAGCAACGGCAACTCGAGATCCACCCGGCGCAACTCCTCGGTGAGGGTGTGAGTGACTAGGCCGCGAGTCCATTCGTTGAGATCGCCCATCACAATGCGCTCGCCCGTCAGGTCGGGAGCGCGGAGTACCCGGTGTTCCATCAGCGCCCGCGCCTGAAAGCGCCGTTCGAAATATCCCGTCCCCAGATGCAGGTTGAAGAAATGCAGCGTGCGGCCGTCGACGTTGATATCAGCCCGCAACACGCTGCGTTTCTCCCTGCCCGAATGAGTGATGTCGACGTTGTGATGGCCATCGGGGGGGAACCGCGAAAGCAGGACGTTGCCGTAGGCGCCGCCATGCAGTTTGCGCGCCTCGGCATGGATGAAGTGCATGCCGAGAGCCTCGGCGATATAGCGCGACTGATCGGCTTCGGCGCGGTGGTTCTCGACGCTGTGCACCTCCTGCAGCGCCACGACATCGGCATTGATCTCCTCGAGCACGCGCGCGATGCGGTCCGGGCGGACGCGCCCGTCCATGCCCTGGCACTTGTGAATGTTGTAGGTGGCTATACGGATAGTCTTCATACCTGATCCTGCAGCAAGGACGCGAACAACTCCCCGGCGCGCACGTGCACCCCCCGCCCACGCCACTCGGCGAGGTCCACGCGGCGGCAGTCCTCGAGATCCTTGAAAAAGATGGTCCGCAGTTGATCCACGTACTCCGGTTCGTGGAAGCACACGTTCGTCTCCTCGTTGAACCGGAAAGAGCGGTTGTCGAAGTTCGTGGTCCCCACGGTTGCCCAGATGGAATCCACCAGCATCATTTTCTGGTGGAGCATGGTGGGCAGGTACTCGTAGATCTCGACGCCCGCCTCGAGGAGCCTGCCATAGAGCCGGACGCTGTTCTGCCGCGCCCACCAGGCATCATTATGAACTCCGGCGACCATCACCTTCACATCGACTCCGCGCCGGACGGCGTCCTCGATTCTCCCGGCGGCGAGCGGCCCGGGGACGAAGTACGGGTTGGCGATATAGATGCACTGGCGGGCGGACTGGATTCCCAGCGCATAAAGGATGGAGGCGGTGTACTGGTCTCCCTTGGGGGAACTGAGCACGGTTTGCAGTTCCACCGGACCCACGGGCTCGGGAACCGGATAGTACTCAGGCCCCGTAACTACCTCGCCCGTGGCCTCGAGCCAGTTCGAAGCGAACCCAGTCTGGAGGGGGACCACGCCCGGCCCCTCCATCCGGATTTGCAAGTCCCGCCATTCGGACGGATTGCGCGCCGCCCCGCGCCAGTGATCATCAATCCCCGCTCCGCCCGTGAAGGCAATCCGCCCGTCGATGATGAGGCTCTTACGATGGTTGCGGTGGTTGACGCGGTGCAGATCATACCAGCGGATGGGGCGGTACCAGCGGATCTCGCATCCCGCGCCGGTGAGGGTGCGGAGAATCTCGCTCCCGATATTCGCCGCCCCCACGGCATCCAGAAGGAGTTTCACGGTGACCCCGTCGAGCGAGCGTTTCGCGAACGCTTCGGCGAACTGCCGCCCGATCTCACTGGCCGAAAAAATGTACTGCTCCATTGTGATGGAGTACTTCGCGCCCGAGATGGCAGCAAGCATCGCGGGATAGAATTCCTCGCCGTTGTTGAGGATCTCGAGCCGGTTGCCGCCGATCATGGGGACGCCGGTGGCGCCGGCAACCGTGCTCAGGAACTCCGCCGAATCCGTGCCGAAATCCTCGTCCGCGTGCATCCGCACTTCCCGGATGTAGGGCCTGAAGACCACGAATGTAAAGCTGACCGCGAAGGCAATCGCGGCTGTGATGTACCAGCGGTGGTAGAGCAGGACGGCGGAGAAAAGCAGCCAAAGCGTGGCGGAGCGAATCAGCAGACGGACGCGGTCCCACACATCGCGCGCCTGCTGGCGGACCGGACGCGGCGGAGCAGGATGAAGACGTGAAATGCCGCGCGTGGGAAAGTTGATATGCCGCCACTGCGGCGGACGCTTCCGGCGCCTCGGGGGAGTTTGCGTGGGAACCCGCGGCTCATTCATTACAGGGTAGTTCTACCCTCAGTCTACATAACAAGAGAAAAGCCGCGCATCGCCGCGCGGCTTTTCGCGAACATGAATTTCAAGACGGTGAGTCAGGCGCGGCGGAAGGCGCGTTTGCCGAGCAGGAGCAACCCCACGCCCGACCCGAGCAGCAGCAGCGAAGACGGTTCGGGAGTGGACAACTCGCCGCCGGTGATGTCGATCGAATTCGACGGAACGTCCAGAGATATCGTTTGCCCGCCGTCCAGGGTGACTTGCGATACTATCAGCGTAAATATCCAGGAATCCAGCGACATGCCGGGCGAATTCAGATTGTAGTTGAACGAGTTGAAGTTCATGGTATCCGACGAATCCACAGTAGTTCCCGGATTCACCCAAAACGAATCCGTCTCCTGAGGGGTCAAACCGTTCAACTGCAGGCTGAGATCGTACTGGATCTGGCTGTATGCATCCGTGGAATTGACCGTGAATACAAAATTGACAGGGAAAGTAACCATCGACGGATGGAAACTTCCACTCCCCGTCCCGCTGACCGTGAGCGTGAGCGTAGCGGTTCCGCTGCCGTCATCCACTGCCGAGCATGTCGACGTGGTGAAGATCTTCACGCCTGTCACTCCGTTCACATCGGGAAGAGCGGAGGTATCCACCGCTCCGCCGTCACAAGTGGCGGTGGAGGGAATGAACGTGGCGGCCTGGGCTCCGAGAGAAGCCATGGCCAGGGAAATCAGGGGTACGGCGATTGTACTCCGGGCCCTGGAGAGAGTTTGTTTGAGACGATCAAGAGAGATCATAACAGGCGAGTGCTCCTAGCTGGCGACCGGAATGTCATACACCGGTATTACAAGAAGCATCGGTGGAACCGGTTCGCCGGATTACGACATCCCGCTCCTCTAAGGGAAGTTTCGCCTTCCCTTAGTCCACCCTAGAACCAGGCTCGTAGGAAGCCCTGCCTACGGCCTCGGATCTTTCCCTCAGCCGGCGGGGTGCGAGCGCGCCCGCCCGAGCGAATCGACGCCGGAATCGGATAGAATGCCCCCATGTTACGGACCGTTTTCTCTCTCGCCATCCTCAGCCTCGTCTCCCCGCTGGCTGCGGCACAATTGAAAATCGTCGTCGCCGGACGCGCGGGCTTGATTGCCGACATGAAGCAGGTTGCGCCCGGGGTCACCTTCGTCGAGGGGCGGCCGGACAACGTAATCAGGGAAGTCGCCGATGCCGACGCGTTCATCGGCGAGATCAGCGTCGACATTCTGCGCGCGGGCAAGAAGCTGAAGTGGGTACACATTCCGAGCGCCGGCGTGGAGCGCTATCGTTTTCCCGAGTTGCTTCATTCGAACATCACCCTCACCAACGGGAAGATTATTCAGGGGCCGGAGATTGCCGACCATGCGTTTGCGCTGCTGCTTGCCATGACGCGCGGCATCAACCGGGCGGTGGCCGAACGCGCCAACGAAGGGTTCTCCCGGGAAGGCTGGAAGGCGATTGAACTGCGCGGAAAGACGGCCGTCATCATAGGGGTGGGCGGCATCGGTTCGCAGATAGCCGCGCGCGCCTCGGCTTTCGGGATGACGGTGATTGGCGTCGATCCGAAGGACATTCCGTTCCTGCCCTCGATAAGCTATGTGGTGAAACCGGATCGCCTCGACACCGTGCTGCCAAAGGCGGACGTGGTGTTTGTTTCCGCTCCACACACACCGCAAAGCGAGAAGATGATAGGCTCCAGGCAGTTCGAGCTGATGAAGCGCGGCTCCTATTTCATTGCCGTATCGCGAGGCAAGCTTTACGATGCCGGAGCGCTGGTCAAGGCGCTTGACGAAAAGCGGGTTTCCGGAGCGGGGCTCGACGTCACCGACCCCGAACCGCTGCCCAAGGGACATCCTCTGTGGAAGTTCGACAACGTCATCATCACGCCGCATATTGCCACGGTGTCCGATATGGTGGGGGGACGGCACCGCGAGTTGATACTCGAGAACGTGGCGCGATTCGCCAAGGGCGAACCGCTGCGCAATGTGGTCGACAAAGAGAAGGGATATTAGCCCAGTACATGGTCGAGCGCTTCCATGAAGAAGTACTCGCCCCACATAACGCTTTCATCGACGCCAAGATCCTTGTGGACATGGTAGACGCCGCCCTTGAGGATGCCTTCGTAGCCGGGGTCGCCTTCGCCGAGGTGGTATTCACACAGCGTACGCAGAATGTGTGTGGCGGCGCTCCAGTAGAAGTGTCCCTTGACGGGATCGTGCAATAGTCTCGAGAGGCGCAACAATCCCGAGGCGGCGATGGCGGCGGCGGAAGTGTCGATCAGTTTGCGGCTTTCGGCGGGCGCATTGTAATCCCACGGAGGAACGCCGTCGGCGTTCGAGTGAGTGATGTAGTAGTCGGCGCAGCTTTCCGCGGTCTCGAGAAAGCGCGGGTCGCGGCTGTATTCATAGGAGGTGCTGAAGCCGTAGAGCGACCAGGCAAGGCCGCGTGACCAGCACGAATCGCCGCGAAACCCCTGATGCGTGCCCTGGCGCAGAAACTCTCCGGTCTCGAGATCGAACAATCCCTCGTGCGCCGTCGAGCCATCGCCGCGCACCAGCACGCGCCGCGTCGTGAGGCAGTGCCGCAGGGCGATGTCGCGCAGTTTCCGGTCACCGGTCTCGCGGGCGGCATAAAAGATGATTCCGACGTTCATCATGATGTCGATGAACAGGGAGTTTTCCGCCACGAACGAGCGCAGATAGAAGCCTTTTTCCTTGAAACGCAGCGCCAGCGTTCTGCCGGCCTGCACAATCACCTCGTTCAGCGCCGGGTCCTTGGTGAGCCGGTACCAGCGGAAATAGGTCGAGAGAAAAATGAATCCGAGATCGTGGACATCGCGGTCGTTCTTGCGCGGTTCGAGCGGCGTCGTGTAACGGATAGCCTGGTCGAGCCAGTACTTCTCCTCACCGGCGTCATCGCCGCAGCGCTTGCGGAAGATCCACATCATTCCGGGCAGGAAGCCGTCGCACCAGTGCGTCCAGGCGGGTCCTTCGTGTTTCCAGCGCCCTTCCTGCGTGTAAATAGGGTAGAAGCCCGGATGAGTCTCGATGAGTCTCTTGACCTGCCGCTTACCGAATTCGAGGGCGCGCTCAAATAACGCCCGGTTGGTTTCCGGTTCGAACTGTATCACTTGGTTTCCTCCGCCGGCGCCAGGGTTCGCCAGGAAGTGGAGATTCCGGCGGGCAATTTCGCCCTTTCACCCTTCAGATAAAGAATACCAATCCGGGGATTGGTTTCGGTAGGTTCCGGTCCGGCATAAGGACCCTGCCGCCGCGGATCCGTGGAATAACCCATGCCCGGCGGGAACGTGACGGGATACATGTGGGCGCGGAACTCGCCAAACCGGTTTTCAAAATCGACGCGGTCGAAGAGAAGTCCGAGCGCCCAGAACGTGTCGCGCGGGCCGTGGCGCCGCTGGAACTTCACGACGCGGCCCTCAACAACGGCTCCCTTGGGAACGTAGAGATGGCCTTTCCCGCGCACGGCCTTGGCAACCAGGGCCGTTACCGGATCGCCCACCGCGGTGACGCCCGCCTCGATGGGGGTTTGCAGCTTCAAGTCGATATCCAACCCTTCGGCGAGCGTGATAGGAACAGGGGGCTTCCTCGAGACCGCGGGATCGGCGGGAACATCCTCGAAGTTGATCACCGATTCGCCGGTGAACTCGCGGCAGCCGCTGAAGTGCAGGTAGTTGCGGCTCTCGTTGCCGCCGAGGTCGGTAAGCATCAACTCCGAGCGGCGGGGCAGGAGGAAGTCCTTTCCGCCTATCGCCGCCGGGGCATATTCGAGCGATTCACGGCCCGCGGCAACGGGGATGTTGGACGGGATGTCATCGATGTCGACATCGAGGCGCATCAGGTCGAGTGTTTGCGGGTCGATCCAGAACGAGCCTTTGTAGCCGGCAATGCCTTCCTCCGGTTTCACCCGCAGTTTGTATCCGCTGCGAACCATTGGGACGTGGTAGTCGAATCGGATCGCCGCCCGCCCGTCGAGCGTTACCCGTCCGGCGTACTGAAACAGGGCGGAGTTTGAGAGGAAGATGCCGCGCACGTGCAGGGCAAAGCTGCCGTTGCCGATGGCGCCTTCGCTCACCATCTCCGTGATGTCGCGATCTTCGAATGTGCGCGACCCGGGCCAGGCGAACATTTCCTTGCCGTCCACATAGGCCACTTCCAGACGCACCAGGTCGATCAACTCGAAGCGGCGCGAGGCGGCGCGGCGCAGGGAACGTTCAATCGTCTCGAGGCAGGTGTAATTGGGAAGCCGGCGCAGGTTTTCGGCGGCGCGAGCCCGGATACGGGCGAGCAGCGCGGTTTCGTCCGGTAACTTTGCCTGCGCGCAAAGCGGCGGCAGGCTCGACAACAGGAAGGCCAGCCACCAGAATCCATGCCGTGCGGCTTGCCGCATTTTTTCTTCATTATAGCGGCCGTTTCTGCTAAGCTCAGCAATCTATGCCGGCTTCCAAAATCACAGTGAATAACAATGGACCATTGCGCATCGAGGGAGATTTCGTCCTCTCCGACGCGGCGGGTAATCTGTTCGGGCTCGCCGGGCGAACCGCCGTCACCCTCTGCCGGTGCGGCCATTCAGGGAACAAGCCCTTCTGTGACGGCTCCCACAACCGGCACGGATTTGCATCGGTGTGCGAGGCGCGGGATCTGCCCGCGCCCGTCAAAAAGGCCTGACGGGGCGGCTTATTGCCGCTGCGGCTCGGGAACCGGAGGAGGCGAAAGTTTCCGCGGAAGAATGCTGGGCGGCGGCGCGGGCGGCGCTGGTGGTTCGGCGGTTCCGGCGCGGCGCACGGTGATCGAACCGCGATCGGTTGTCACCGTAACCGGCGGGCCTCCGTTCGAGCCGCGCAGGCTGGCGCCTCTCCCCACTGTCTCCAACTTCAGCGGCGCGCCGTACTCGTTGCTGATCTCACCCCGGCTGGTGCTGGCGTTCAAGTCGAACTTCGCTCCGGACGGCAGCACGAGGTCCACCTCTCCGTTCCTCGTGCGGGCGTCGATACGGCCGGACTGCCGCGCGGGCCGCAATTCGAGGTCGCCGCGGTCCACCTGGATTTCCAGATTCCCCGTGAAGTCGCGCACGTTTACATCGCGCGTTCCCGAGGTGAGGTGAAACGGGCCTTGCACGTTTTCCGCCGTCAGATTCCCGAGCGCCATCTTCACAAAGCCGGGAGTTTTTTCCACCCGCAGTTCGGTGGTCACACCTTCGAAGCGCAGGGGCTTGGCGAGATTCCGGAAATTCAGCTCTCCGGAAAACGCGCCGGCCACGGTCACGGGCCCTTCGATGGTGTCGAGTTCCAGGTCTTCTCCGGCGCGGCCGCGCGTGCTCAACTTCACGCTCACCGGCCCCTTGATCTTCGTCGCCCGGACAATGTCGCTGCGGCGTAGGTCCACCTTCACCGCGCCGCCGATATTTTCCAGCCGCACGCCCGCGTTATCGCTGGTCACTTGCACACCGCCGTCGAGGTCGCGCACGTCGAAATCGCCATAACGGCCGCGTCCTTCGATGCTGGCGCTCCTGGGAATGCTGATGTCCAGGTCGTTCGACATGCGGCGCGAACCATCGAGCTTGTCCTGGTTGGTGCGGATGACAATCTGATCGCCCACGCTGACGATCTCGAGCGGCGTCTGCTGATCCGCCTTGTTGGCCTCATTCTGATCGTACGAATTGATGCTCTTTTGACCGTTGATCGTTATCTGGGTGCCGTCCGTGCCCACGATCCTGGCGTTGCCGCGGCCAAGATCCAGAACGACGCGCGCGTCCTTGCCCACTTCCTTCGTGGCGGAGACCGGAAACTCATAGCGCTCGCCGAAGATCTCAAGCCCCCGCACCCTGATATCGCTGTTCCAACTGGGAGCCCACTTCGAGCCCCAGAACAGGAGAGTGCCGAAGACACAGAGCAGAACCACGATGGTCCACTCGCCGCCCGAGACGCCTGCCGGCGGAAGTGCGCGGCGTGTTCCGGCCCAGACCAGGACTTCCACCAGCCGCACGGCTCCCCAGATGATCAGCAGGTACGGCCAATAGCGGAGAAAGATATCGAACATGGCGATCTCCGGCCACAGGTTGTGCAGGAGAAAGAGCGCGCCGATGGCGATGAGGATGATGGGTCCGGCAATGGATCGTGGCCGCATGGTTGTCTGTCCTCCTCACGAACGGGGCGATGCCCGCTCCATCAGCTTCATTACGCCAAGCACGATCAGAATGGCCGGCCATGTGGTCGAGAAACTGTACAAACCGGCGTGATCGATCGCGAACAGCGCGCCCACCGTGATCATCAGGACGGGGCCGCGGATGGCGGCAATCAGTGACCGCTCCTGGTGCGGGCTTGTGCTAGTTCCTTCCATGAGACACCTCCCGGGCCGCCTCCGCGTTCGCCCTCAGCCTGGCATACAGCAGGTAGACTCCCAAGCCGATGAGAAACACCGGCCCGGTGTAGGGCATCATCCGGCGGATGCTAACGATATCCAGGTTATTGAGCAGGAAGAGCACGCCGATGGCGATCAATAGCACCGGCAGGACGGGGAATCCCGTCGCCGTCCCCGAGTGGGGGAAGATCGAGGAAAACTCGTCTACCGGTTCGCCCAACATCTTCTTCTTCGCTGTGTGATATGCCTCGAATGCCATGTAGAAGATCCAAACCGGGATGAACATCTTGAACAGCGGTTCCATGACCCCGGTCTCTTCGCCGGAAAGGCTGAATAGGAGGCCGGCGACAATTACATGCACGAACCCTTTCGCGTATTGACCGTTATAGATGGCGCCCACGCCCGGAATGAAGCCGAGAATAAACGCCAAACCGGGTGATACGCTCGCGGAGGATGGTTGCGGAGGCGGGCTGGTGTAGGGATTCGCATTCACACTCCCCGGGCTTGATGCCGCCGGCCCTGAAGCGGGCTCCCCGGCGCCTGCCTGCCGCGGGAAATGCTCCCCGCAGTAGATGGTTCCCTGGTATTCCCGCACTTCCTCCTGGCTCAGACTCTTGCCGCAGGCGCGGCAGAACCCCACCGGCCTTTGCATGCTTTCGCTGTTCTGTTCCATAACAACCTCCCAGACCGACTTGCTACCTCGGCGCTCCGGAGTTTTCCTCCATGGGCGTTGCCGTCCCCCGCTTCTGCTCCAGCTTTCGTTCCTGCTCCCGGTCCTCCGGCGTCAGGCCGTCGTCTCCGGTATCCGTGATTTCCCGAAGCCGGGACTGCAAAATGTACACAATTTTCAGGCTGTCGTAGTATTTCACGGCTCGTGTCCAGGCCCGGTTCGCCTGGTCTTCAGCCGCCTCCCAAACCTTGGCCGGCTGAAGATCGCCCGGGCGCAACTGCCGCGCCTCGATTCCCGCAAAACGGCCAAGCATGGCGAACGAGAGAATCGTCATCGCCATTCCCATCGCCAGACGGGGCTGTAGAACCGGTTCCAGCCACCGCCCAAGCAACCTTCCAAACGTGGTCCGGGCGGTGTGCACGGGCGGTTGGCTGACCGGAGCCTGATGTAGAATACGTGTCACCAGGGAGGGCGGCGGTTCAACCGCGGCGGCCCGCTCCAGAAAACCGAGCACCCCGGTCGAGTCGCGGTGCAGTTCGGCGCAGGCGGCGCAGACGGCGAGATGCGCTTCGACTTCCGCTCGTTGTTCGGGACGCAGGGCGCCGTCAATATAATCGCAGAGCAGCAACTCGATCTCGGCGCACGTCATACCGCCACCTTAAACCTTCTGAGGATGCGCGCCAGTTCAGCGCGTCCACGATTCAGCCGCGATTTCACCGTCCCTTCCGGCACCCCCAGGGACTGGGCGATTTCCCGGTACTCCAACTCCTCGATATCGCGCAAAATTAGTGTTTCCCGCAACTCGGGCGAAAGCCTCTCCAGGGCCGCCTGCAGGATTTCACTCGCTTCCCTGCCGGCCAGCATGCCATCCGTGCGCGAGGAAAGCGCATATTTTTCCTCGAGCATGGGAAGCTGGTTCTCGATCGAATCGGTGGCTCGCTCCTGTTTCCCGCGCCGGTAGTTGTCAATCAGCAGGTTGCGGGTCAGTCGCATCAGCCACACGGAAAACGAGCCCTCACCGGAACGGAAGCTTCCAAGCGTCTTGAACACCCGCAGAAAAACATCCTGTGTAAGATCCTGCGCTTCGGCGTCGCTTCCCGTAAACCGGTAGCACACCGAATACACACGCCTGGTGTGTGCCCGCACCAGATACTCCCAAGCGGCGTCGTCCCCGCCCAGGCACCGCTCCACCAGACTGGAATCTGTATCCAAGCTGTTTGCCCATCTCAGACAGCCGCCGGCGGCAGGCGCCAGTCCGGCCCACCCCGCCGCGCCGGGGCCGCTTTCCGAAGTTGCCACTGTGAGGACGGCTGCCATTGTACCCTCTTGGAGCGCCCGCGCGATGGATGCGGTTCTTCCGGTCCGCCTTCCGGTTTCGCCATCATGCGCTTCCAGTTATGTAAACGACGATTTATCATGAGAAGTTCGCCGAAATCTCTGAAGGGCGTTCGTTCGGAGACCAGTTTCGCCGTTCTGAGCTCCGCCGGGCAGGCCCGGGGGTACGGAAGATTTTATTTTAGACCCGGAGATGGATTCCCGGTAACGGAGTCTCGCATAGAAAATGAGTGATGGAGGTAACACGTCGGATAGCAAGACGGCGTTAGGACTGCCAAGGCGTCTCCATGGCAGCCTTATTTTAGTAGGATTCCTTCTTGTTGCGGCGCTTCTTTGGTTCGGCTATCGCACCAAGGTGTCCGGCTTTCAGTGGTCGCTTTTCGCCGCCACCTTCTCGCGAATAGATTGGGCGTGGCTTACGGCGGCGGTGGTTCTGGTCCTGTTGACATATTTTGGGAGAGCGGTCCGGTGGCAGTTGATGTTGCGGCCGATCCGGCCGCATCCGGATTTCTGGCTGTTGTTGGATTCTACAATTATAGGATTTACTGCCGTCGTGCTCTTCGGCCGGGCCGGCGAACTCGTCCGTCCCTACCTTATTTCCACTCGTGAGAAGGTTGCTTTCACAAGCCAGCTCGCGACATGGCTTCTCGAGCGGATTTATGACCTGCTCTCCGTGTTGCTCTTGTTCGGGTTCGCGCTGACTCGCATCACCTCTACTTCTACAAAATTAGGACCTACCATGGAATGGGTCCTAAGTACCGGCGGGAGCCTGGCCGGCATTCTCGCCGCGGCGTGCCTCTCGCTCCTCATCGTCTTCGGCCTCTTCCCCGTCTTCGTCGAGAACCGCCTGGTCGCTGTATTGAGCGTGCTGCCGCTTCAATACCAGAAGCGTGTTACGGGCCTGGTCCAGGCCTTTCTTTCCGGCACGAGTTCCACGCGGCGGGGGTCGTTCGTATTTCTTCTCATTTTCTACACTTTCTGCGAATGGTGCCTGATTGTGGCCTGCTTTCTTTGTCTCTTCCGGGCGGTGCCGTTCACGCACAGCCTGGGGATTCTGGATGCACTGATCGTGGTTGGGTTTGTGGCCTTTGGCAGCGCATTGCAGATTCCGGGGGTCGGGGGTGGCATGCAAGTGGCTACGGTTCTGGTACTTACGGAATTGTTCCGGATTCCTTTGGAGTCCGCTTCGGGCTTGGCGGTCCTGATTTGGGTGGTCACATTCGTCAGTGTCGTGCCCATTGGGCTGCTGCTGGCGTTGAAGGGCGGGTTGAAATGGCGTAAACTTTTGCAGACTAAAGAGATGCAACCATTATGAGATGTCCATTCTGCGGATTTCAGGAAGATCGGGTGATTGATTCCCGGGAGAGCCGGGAGGGCGAGGCCATCCGGCGCCGCCGCCAGTGTTTGAAGTGCGAGAAACGGTTTACCACCTATGAGCGAATTGACGAAGTCCCCTATGTTGTGGTGAAGAAGGATGGGCGGCGGGAGAAATTCGACCGGCAAAAGGTATTGACAGGATTACTGAAGGCGTGCGAAAAACGTCCCGTCAGTATGGGGAAGTTGGCGGAGCTGGTCGATGAGGTGGAGAGCAGGATTGTGGAGGCGGCTGACCGGGAGATATCGACTACAGAAATAGGAGAAGCGCTGATCTTACGTCTGCGAGATGTCGACAAGGTCGCCTACGTGCGCTTTGCCTCTGTCTATCGGGACTTCCAGGACGAGGAAGCTTTCTTTCATGAACTCAAAGACTTGCTGCAAAAGAAGCGGGGTTGATAAAGTTTGCTGCCTTCTCCCGCCGGTTTCCTGGAAACCAAAACAGAACGGAAACATCTTAACATTAGGACTTAACATCAGACTTGTTTGGTGCTATTATGACCAAGGCGCGGTGCAAAGGAACCGCTGTGTGTCCTCAGTTCGTGCGAATCGAGCCCGGCGAGGTCAATCCGTCGGCGGGCCGTACATCCCCTGGCAAAGTCAACGGATCATTGGACTGGCTTACCATGGGGGAGGTGACTCTTAGTGGATCACTTTGAAGATCAATACTTAGCCGATAGCCATGAGCCCTTGGGGCTGCCTTTCGATGAAGAGGGAAGTTTCTTCCATCCGGAAGAAGTTGCGGAAGGTGATGAGTTCCAATCCTCCCAGCAGGTTGAGGAATCCATCTATACGGACGACCCGGTTCGTGTCTATCTGCGCGAAATGGGCGCTGTTCCGCTGCTAACGCGTGAAGGGGAAGTGGATCTGGCGCGCCGCATGGAACGCGGCAAGTTGAAGATGCAGAAAGCCCTTAGCCGCTCCGCTAGAGTGCAGATGATGGTCCTCGACTGGGCTGACCTGCTAAAAAAGAACGAAGCGGATTTGGATCTCTTCGTCGACTTGGGCGATCTCGAAGAAGGGAGCACGGCCGAAGCCAAACGCCGCACCGAGGTTCGTGACCAGTTTGTCGAGTTTGCCGCCTGCCACAAGAAACAACAACAGGTGGCGGAAAAAGCCTCTACAATTGTAGCAAGCAATAAGAAACTTCGCCGCAAATGGCTGTGGAAGGTCAACCGCGCCCGCGTCGAAACTTCCCGTCTGCTTCGCTCACTTCCCTGGCAGATGGGACGCTGGAAGGAATTCAGCAAAGAGATTGAGCGCACGGTGGAGGAGCTCACCCACCTCGACGCCGAACTGCGGCGTCTCGAGGAGAAGCCCGCCGCAAATCAAGCCAAGGTCCGCGAATTGAAGCGCGAGATCAAGAAACGCGAACAGGTAGCCAGCGCCACGCTGACGGACCTGAAGCATAGCATCCAGGTGATCCGTCAAGGCGAACTCGAAGCCGAGCGCGCCAAGAAGGATCTGGTCGAGGCGAACCTGCGACTGGTGGTTTCGGTCGCCAAGAAGTATGTCAACCGTGGTTTACACCTGCTGGATCTTATCCAGGAGGGCAACATCGGTCTGATGCGGGCGGCCGACAAGTTCGAGTACCGCCGGGGTTACAAGTTCTCCACCTATGCCACCTGGTGGATCCGCCAGGCGATCACACGCGCCATTGCCGACCAGTCACGCACCATCCGCATTCCGGTGCACATGAACGAAAGCATGAACAAGTTCCTGCGCGCTACGCGTGAGCTTGAAAAGGAACTCGGGCGCGCGCCCACGAACGAAGAAATCAGCCGCCGCATGGACATCCCCGTCGAGAAGGTTCAGAAGCTGAAGACCATCTCCAGGGATCCGGTTTCGCTCGAGACGCCTGTCGGCCGCGACGGCGAGTCCGCTCTCGGCGACCTCATCGAGGATCGCTGGGTCGGCTCCCCGGTCGACGCTGTCATCGACTCGAATGTTCGCGACGAGACCGCGAATATTCTGAAGACACTCTCTCCCAAGGAGGAAAAAGTGATCCGCTTGCGCTTTGGCATCGGCTGTGAGCGCGAACACACTTTGGAAGAGATCGGCCAGGAATTCGATGTGACCCGGGAACGCATCCGCCAGATCGAGGCGAAGGCGCTCCGGCAACTACGCTCTCCGGAACGTGCCCGTCACCTGCGGGCCCTGCTTGCCGCACGCTAGACAGATCCCTCCTCCTCGTTCGTACACATGCCGGGGTTTCGACCAGGACCCCGGCCTTCTTCTTTCCGGCGGTCAATCACTCCCACGAGGAATCGAGCATGAGAAACGCATGCGCGTACCGTCTTCCGAACTCCCTTACCGACGGCGTGTCGAAGTGCGTCGAGTCTCCCTTGTCCTTCAGTCCGGCGCTCGAGACGAATGCCGTGCGCGGAAAGTGCAGGGGCAGCAGGGCAAGTTGCTCATTGATCTTCGGCGCGAGCGGCGCCCGTGCCGTGAAGAACTCACCGAGTTCGCCCACGACGATGGGCACATCCGGAGCGTTCAATTCCTTTCGCAACGCCTCCATGAGCTTCGTCCAGCGCTCGCGGTAGGTGGCGATCGTCTCCTCGCCGCGCGAATCAGCCTCGCCCTGATGCCACAGAATGCCTCGCAGCCGTCCGGATTTCATCGCCTCGCGGGCGCGCGCGGCCGCGTTCGTGTATAGCTCGCCGCCGGGCTTCCACTGGTCGAGGCTCGTACCCCCAAACGCAGCGGGAATCAGTCCGATCGAGGCTTTGGGGTTCAGCCGCACGAGGACTTTGGCAAAGCTGCGGCCAATCCCCACGCCCGCGATGTCCGGTTTGTCGAAGTGAAGCGGATCGACCGCCGGAACCCATCTCATGTCCTTGGTCAGCATGAAGACACCTGGAATGGGCTGCTTATCGGCTGCCTCCACCTGGCCGCGTCCGGCCATGTTCGATTGTCCGATGAGCAGAAAGAGTTGCAGATCTTTCGGCGCTTCCTGGGCATAGGCGAAGGAAGCGGCAAGGAGAGCAGGAATTACACGTAGCAATTTCATGAGGCTTTCCTATTTTGCGCGAGTTGGCTGGGCCGCTGCCACTCACTTCGCGGGCGGTTCCCAGATCGTTGCCGCAATGTAGCGCTCCTTGTCTTTGTTGTCGTTGTAATAGTACACGGTGACCAGTTTGCCGTCCGGCCGCGCCAGAGTCCGGGTGTAGCCGAGATCCCAGGCGCCGCCGTCCTGCCGCAGCGTGAGATCGCTGCCCCAGGTATTTCCGTTATCATGCGAGATGCGGGCGCGAATGCCGTAGGGTTCGGAGCGGTAGCCGTAGGTCAGCACCAGCCGGCCGTCCCGGAGCCTCACCAGACTTGGCGGGTTGCCGCCGCCCGTACTCTCCACGGGCCTGGTGACGAACGTCCAGGAGAGTCCATCATCCTCGCTGCGCCAAGCCTCAATCCAAAGGCGCCGCCGCAGAGTGGTCAGGATGGTCCGTGGTCCCAGGCGGACGGAGGAAGGCATGATGGCATAGTCCTCGGGCTCCGGGCACACATAGGAGAGGAATTTCCACGTCCTGCCGCCATCCCGCGTGCGGGCACACAGGACTCGCCCCTCCTTGCCGTTCTGCTTTGCCGCGGTAAGGAAGACCGTGCAATCGCGCGGTCCGTTGACCAGATAGTCCGTGCGCGCGGCGATGCCCTTTGTGCCGAAGGAGGGCGCTTCATAGGGGCCCTGCCATGTCTTGCCGCGGTCATACGAATAGTAGAACCGGCTGGGACCGGTGTGGATATTGGCCATGCGCCAGGTCATGGCGAAATCGGGATGAGTGAAGTTGATGCTGCCAGTGAAGGGAACCGCCGTATGAACGCCTGCCACCGCGGGCACGTTCGCTTGCTTTACGCCCGGCGGGACACGCAGCGTTTCGGGCCGTTCGATCTTCCATGTCCGGCCCCCGTCGAGGCTGCGCGCCAAAACATGTTCTGCTGGTTTTGTATAGTCGATCGCGTGTCCCTGCTCGTTGCGATGGAAGTATCCCGCCTCGAAACCCACCAGCAGTTCATTGCCCCAGGCCCATGCTCCGTGATTGGCCGGCCATCCGCCGAATCGCCCGGCCTCTTTGTAGACAATGACGTGACGCACGGGCACGGACTGGGCCTGCAGCGCTACCGGCAGGAGGCAAATGATACCCAATGAATACGCCTTCATGAATGCAAGTTTATATGAAAGAAGCTTTACGATTTTTCCCGTAACTGCTCCCCCCGCGCACCGTCTCTTAGATTGCGAGGGCACGAAGGACTGGAACCATCATGCCCCTGCCAAGGAGAAATCGAAATGAAAAGTATGTTTGTCGCGGTGGCTTCCGCCGCGCTGCTGCTGGCTACTGTCGCCGGAGCTCAGACGGCTCCATCCACATCCGCGCCGGCGCCCGAGGCGAAGTCCGCCAAGACAACCAAGAGCTCGAAACACCACAAGACCCATCACCACAAGAACAAGAAAGCCGCATCGGAAAGCGCGACGCCCGCCAAGCAATAGTCCGCTGCCGGAATCTGACTGTAAGCCAGGAGGCCTCGACCACCTCCTGGCTTTTTTCATGAAAAACGGCTAATGACGGTCCTCGAGGTGGAGCATGGTCATCGGATCTTCCTCCTTGCCGCCCGTGGCGGCGCGGCGCAACCGGCGCATGATGAACACCATCACCCCGGCCGCGATGGTGAGCGAGAGCAGCACTCCTATGAGTTGGAAGATGGCAATGAGCATGCTCCCCGTATCCTGAATGATAGTGGTGGGGCGCGCACTCGTCGTGACCTGAGCTCTGTAGTTGATGAGCGCCAGCAGGCGCTCGGCGTCGTTGGCGTTTTGCGGCGAATTCACCAGCGCCAGGATGGGGCCGCTGCGCTTGACCAGGGCGCCGGACAGTTTCTGGAATTCGGGGTACCGGTCGCGCGCCATCTGGTTGGTGGGGTAATAAAAGACCGCCATCTCCGTTTCCGAGGATCCTGTCCGGTAGCGGCCAACCACGCCTTCGGCGCCGAAGTGGAATCCCACGGCGGCGGGAGTCAGCTTGGGGAAAAATTTCTCAAGCGACGCCGGTCCCGCGATGAAACGGTCCGTGCCGGGTACGAGATTTCCGGGCACGTAGTCGATTACAGGGGGCAGGGAGGACTGGTCAACTTTCGGAAGCTGGAAAAGCAGGATTTTCAATTCGTCATGCGCCGGCGCGCCACCCTCGAAACGCAACAGATAATTGCCGAAGGTCATCAGGGTGGTGGACCCCGTGGTGACAGCAAAGCGCGGGGAGTAATAGAGGGCGTCCTTATTGCCCGCTTGCGCTCCCGCGGGACGAAGCCAGCGGAACGCCGCCTGCGATCCCGTGGGATCTTTCAGCCGCCATGCCGTCGTTGTAAACGATTTGCCGGCGGCGGATTCGTATCGTCCGGTTTCGACGCCATCGAGCCCATACTCATCCCATACCGGCTTGTCCTCGATAGCGGGTGTTTCCAGGGTCACGCGCTTGGCGGTGCCGAGATTGTCGGTAAGGATTCCGGCGGTAGCGCCGCTCACGCAAAACAGAACCTGAAGGGCTAGGCGCCGCAGCATTTCTTATATTTCTTTCCGCTGCCGCAAGGGCAAGGATCGTTGCGCCCGACCTTGTGGGTTCGCACGGGCGCATGTTGCGTCGTCGAAGCGTCGCCGCCCACCAGTTGCAAATCGGCCATCTCGCGCTCCTTCTTGCGGACGATGTTGCGCGTGAAGTCCTGCATCGACTGCGCCGCTTTCTGCGACTGGGCGACAGCCACCGTTTCCCGCCCGGCATCTTCCTCGTCCTCCTCTTCCTCATCCTCATCGGGATTGAAGGGGAGCACGGGGCGCTGAGCCTGTGCGTAACCCTCGTCGGAACTCGTCTGAAGGAAGAAGAGATAGCGGATGGATTCATCCTCTATACGGTCCATGAGAGAGTTGAACATCTCGAAGGACTCTTTCTTGTACTCGATGAGAGGATCTTTCTGTCCATACCCGCGCAGGCCGATGCCTTCCTTGAGGTGATCCATGGACAGCAGGTGGTCCTTCCACTGCGTGTCGATCACATGGAGCATGATGAAGCGCTCGGTCTCGCGCATGATCTCGGCTCCCACGACCCGCTCCTTTTCGGAGTAGCGCGCGCTGAGCTTGTCGAAGGCGTAATCCTCGAGTTCCGCGCGGCTCAATTGCGACACCTCCTGCGGCGGGACGCGCACGCCAAACTGGGTGAGCACGTCCGTCTCGAGTCCCAGCAGGTCCCAGGATCCGTTGTGGCCGCTCTCCGGACAGCGCAGATCGACGATGCCGGCGAGAATGTTTCGAACGATCTCGAGCACGCGCTCGCGCTGATCCTCCCCCTCGAGCAGCGAACGCCGCATTCCGTAGACGGCCTGCCGCTGCTTGTTCATCACGTCGTCGTACTCGAGAAGATGTTTGCGGGCGGCGAAGTTCTGCGCCTCCACCGCCTTCTGCGCGGCGGCGATGCGTTTGGTGATGAGCTTCGACTCGATGGGCACATCTTCTTCCATGCCCAGGCGCAGCATCAGATTCTGGATGCGTTCGCCCCCGAAGATTCGCAGCAGATCATCCTGCAGGGAAAGGTAGAAGCGGGAGGAGCCGGGGTCGCCCTGGCGTCCGGCGCGTCCGCGAAGCTGATTGTCGATGCGCCGCGATTCGTGCCGCTCCGTGCCGATGATATGGAGGCCTCCCGCTGCTACCACTTCATCATGCTCGCGCGCGCATTGAGCTTCGTACTTGACGAAGATCTCCGCCCAGCGCTGGCGCGCCACGCGGTATGACTGGTCGTGCTGCTGGAAGTAGATCCAGTGCTCGTCATTGACAAAGGAAGCCGCTTCGCTCGGAATCGATTCGGCGAGATTCTGCTTCATGCACGCTTCGCGCGTCATGAAGTCCGGATTGCCTCCAAGCAGGATATCCGTTCCGCGGCCGGCCATGTTCGTCGAGACCGTCACCACGCTCTTGCGTCCCGCCTGCGCCACGATAAACGCTTCCCGCTCATGATTCTTCGCGTTCAGCACCTCATGTTTGACGCCCATCCGCTTCAGAATGGCCGACAACCGCTCGGATTTTTCCACCGAGATGGTTCCGATGAGAACCGGCTGGCCTCGTTCCTGGCGCTCCTTGATCTCCTTGGCGGCGTTGCGGAATTTCTCCTCTTCCGTGCGGTAGACGATGTCCATGTTGTCCTTGCGGATCATGGGCTTGTTCGTGGGCACGGTGACGACATCGAGAGAGTACGTCTTCGAGAACTCGGCGGCTTCGGTTTCCGCCGTGCCCGTCATGCCCGCGAGCTTCTTATACATGCGGAAGTAGTTCTGGAACGTGATGGTGGCGAGCGTCTGATTCTCGCGCTCGATCTTCACGCCTTCCTTCGCCTCGATGGCCTGGTGCAGGCCGTCCGACCAGCGGCGGCCGGGCATGATGCGGCCCGTGAACTCGTCGACGATGACCACCTCGCCGTCCTTCACCAGGTAGTCCTTGTCGCGGTGAAAGAGGACGTGCGCGCGCAGACCCTGCTGGACATGGTGGTTGAGCTCAATGTTCACCGCGTCGTACAGGTTGCTCAGCCCGAGCAGGCGCTCTACTTTGAGCACGCCTTCTTCCGTCAGAGCCGCGCTCTTGTGTTTTTCATCGACGGTGTAATCGCCCGTGGTGTATTTCTCGCCGGGTTCCTTGCCTTCAATCACCTCGCCGCGAACCAGCTTGGGGATGATGGAGTTGATGCGGTAGTACTTGTCCGTGGATTCTTCCGACGGACCCGAAATGATAAGCGGAGTGCGGGCTTCGTCGATGAGA
This sequence comes from Bryobacteraceae bacterium, assembly GCA_019187195.1. Lineage (GTDB taxonomy): Bacteria > Acidobacteriota > Terriglobia > Bryobacterales > Bryobacteraceae > CADEFT01. The sequence continues at coordinate 60,727 of JABAQT010000030.1, read as the reverse complement.
ATCGAGTCGACCTCGTCCACGATGGCGAAATTGTGCGGACGCTGCACGCAATCCGTGATGCGGAACTTCATGTTGTCGCGCAGATAATCGAAGCCGAATTCGTTGTTCGTGCCGTAGGTGATATCGCAGTTGTAGGACTGCTGGCGCTCATCGTCGTCAAGTTCGTGCACGATGATGCCCACGGACAGGTTGAGAAACTTGTAGATCCTCCCCATCCATTCGGCGTCGCGCCGCGCGAGGTAGTCGTTCACGGTGACCACATGAACGCCCTTGCCCTCGAGTGCGTTGAGGTATACCGGCAACGTCGCCACCAGCGTCTTGCCCTCGCCGGTACGCATCTCGGCGATCTTGCCCCGGTGGAGCACGATGCCGCCAATCAACTGCACGTCGAAATGCCGCATGTTGACGGCCCGCCGCCCGGCTTCGCGAACGACGGCGAACGCTTCGATCAGCAGGTCGTCGAGCGTGGCTCCTTGCGCCAGCCGCTCCCGGAAGGACGCGGTCTTGGCGGCCAGCGCGGCGTCGGAAAGGGCATTGATTTCGGGCTCGAGCGCGTTGATGGCCGCGATCATCGGCTGAATGCGCTTGATCTGGCGATCATTGTTGGTGCCAAAAACTTTGGCCAATAGGGTGTCTATCATACCCAGTGGTTTCTCTCTTATTCTATCGCAGGGGGCGAATCGAGCTTGGTTTGCGTGGAACGAAACGCACTTCCAGGCGCTGATTGAGAGCGCTTGCGATGCGCCGTAGCATGGTGAGCGAGTGGCCTTGATAATCGGCGGTTTCGAGGCGGGCGATCACCGGTTGCCGGGTGCCGATCCTCTCCGCCAGTTCGCGCTGCGACAATCCGGCTCCGGTCCGCGCCGCGTGGATCATCTGGGCGACCTCGATATCGGCCTTTGCGGCGGCCATGCCGGATTTCAGGGCGGCGTCGTCGCCCGTGAGCCGGTCGAGCATTCTGGAGTTGCTCTTCATTCCGGGCATGGAGTCCAGCTCCCGGTTCGAGGCGGGCATGAGCAGCCGGAGCAGTGCGAGGGGTTTGGTTGAGCCTTCGCAGCCCGTTGAAAACAGGAGCATTGGTTCGCTCGCGTTCCAACTGCTCCGGGCATCATGGCGACGAAACGAGTCTATCACAATTTTGATATGTCGAAGGGGAATAGTGCCGCGAACTCCGCGAGTGATCTAGAATCAAAGGAGATTGACAATGTCGGGGCGTAGCGCAGCCTGGTAGCGCACCTGCCTTGGGCGCAGGGGGTCGGGCGTTCAAATCGCCCCGCCCCGACCAATGGAATTATAGAGATACAACTCCAAGCATGGGATCGGACCAATTTCTTCACAATGCATTGCGCGCCGGGCAGGACCTTCGATCCCTCGATTTCCTTCGGCGCCTGTGAGGAGCTACCCTCCGCTGCTCGGATAGAGGCGGCGCGGGGGCATGCTGTGTCGAGTGGCATGCCTGATTGGGTTTGTCCGGCCAACTTTCGCACGCGCACTGCGGTCTCCCATCGCCGGAAGCGAGCGGAGTGTGCTCCACTTCCACGTTTCGGCCGGATTCCGGCACGTTCCATCACCGCGCGTGTCTTCTCGGAAGCACTCGCGCCTTCTCGCCCTATCCCATCTGACGCGCGGATGGCTCGCGGTCCGGCTTCCAGCGCAGCAGCCACTGATCGAGCCTTCCCACACCCACCCCAACCAGCAGCACCACGCAGGCGAGGACGGCCATGCCCGCAAAGACTCCGGTGGTATCGAAGACCCCCTCGGCTTGCGCGATCATGTAGCCGACCCCGCGCGACGCTCCGAGATATTCGCCGACAACCACCGCGATGATGGCGAATCCGATGCTGATGTGGAGGCTCGAGAAGATCCACGTCATCGCGCTCGGGATCAGCACGTGCCGCAGCAGGTCGCGCTCGCTCGCTCCCAGCATCCGCGCGTTGTTCAAGAGCACGGTGTCCACTTCCTTCACCCCCCGGTAGGTGTTGAAGAAGACGATGAAGAACACCACCGTTACTCCCCGCGCCACCTTCGACCAGATGCCCAGTCCAAACCAGAGCAGGAAAATCGGGGCCAGCACCACTCGCGGCAACGCATTGGCCACCCGGACATAAGGCTCCAGCAGGGCCGCCAGCCAGCGGTTCCGCGCCAGAAGAAACCCGAAGGTCACCCCGAAGAGTACGCCAATGCTGAACGACAGCGCCGCCTCGACGAGAGTGACCGCCGGGTGCGCCCAGACGGTCCCGCCGGCGAACATCTTCCACACGCGTTCCATCACGTCGCTCGGGCGGCTGAAAAAGAACTTGTCCAGCCATCCCCTGGTGACGCCCCCCTGCCAGAGCAGCAGCAGGCATACTCCCAGAAGAATTTGCCATACCGCCATCGGCACTCTAGCCTAGCCTAGGTAGGTTAGGTGGTTAGGTTCAGTCTTTACTCAGACCCCGAAGCGGAGATAGCCTCAGTGTGTGGAGCAGCAGCGGACCAAACTTCCGAGTGAGCGACGAATTCATCTATCAACGCGTTTGTTACGAGGTGACCGAGGCCGAAGAGGCGCAGCAGAACCTCGTCGACGAAACATGCAACGAGGAAGTGTTGCTGAGACTCGCTCACAGAGGGCCAGTTAAATTCGGCCTGGTCCTCTTCAGACAGATACGTGAACGAGTGGACGATCTTATTTCGCACATCGGTGAAACGTCGAATTCTCCTGCTCTCCGCATACAACGTTACTCCGAGCTCCTTCAGGCACGCAGCAAGAATGGAGCGAAAGCTTCTGCGATTCAGGTTTCCCCAACTTGCCCTACTGCACACACTCTCTCGTGCATCCGCATCGCCTAGATTCAGTCTCTCAAGGTATTCCTTGATTTTTGGAAGTAACTCTTTTCCCGCAGCTCTCCACGGCGTTCGGCCAAAGTACGTTGAGTCTATACTGGGGTGCTTCGACTCGACAAAACGACAGAGTGCTTCCATGACAACCGCGTACTTCAAGGTGCGCGCGTCAAGGAAATCGGCCTGAACACGGGCATCAAGCCACGAGTTTATGATCCGATAGTGCTCGTCGTACGAGCTTCGAAAGCCCTGCACGACAGGGAAGCAGGTCTCAAACGCAGAGAGCGGAACGCTTATTCCCCGGCCGGTATCCGGGTTGAAGCAGAAAAGCCCATGTGTGTAGTCTTTCGTCTTAGTGCTACCAAAGTCTGCCCATGTGGTGCGGCCTGAGACGACGGCGGTTCGAGAAATCCATTGAATTTTTCGGCCCTGGATCAAGGACAATGTGGCGCAGACGTCATTCAACAGAAGATCAAGCGAGTTTTTTCCGACGGCATCACCACCGAGCTTGAGATTCGCGGTAACTGTTGCATTTGCCGAGCGGGTGAGGTGCGCGTGAGCCGTCCAGTAGTCATCTATGGGTGATAGCTCAAGCGCTACCAGCCTGCCGTCGCACTCAACTCGGAAAGTAATCGTGGCCGGCTCGTCCCCCTCGAACACGAAGTTTGTCAGCGCCAACCATAGGTGGTCATATGGACTTGATAGATCTCCAAGCGTAACGCGTTGGAGAAAGTAACATACCTGCTCAGCGGAGCCGCCAGCGTGCGGCATCAGTGTAGATGTTTCTACCGGCAAGCCAGAGTTGGTGACTCCAACGAACGAGCACCTACTGCCCGATTGCATCATTAAGCGGGCCATCATGAAGGGAGCGGTATCTTCGTGCAAAAGAAAGGTGCGGCCCGAGCCTGACTGCTCTATCTGAACTGCTACGTCGTGAGTTAGAACACTTTTGTCTCCATCGAAGACAAAGCGACCAGTCACATGGAAGCGTTGATAGGGTTCCATTCCACCTCTGATGGGAACCTTCATTGTCTCGCATTCGGCACGGGCGGGCACCCAGGTGCCTTACGATCACCTTCGCGCTTTGAACGAATCGAGCAGTTCGGCTTCGTTATTAGGGCATGCACTGCAGTCAAGCTCAAAGTAGATGAATCTGTAGCGGGTACGAGTCCCCCGGTTCCGCTTGAAACCACGCAGTACAACTGAAACGCGCAGATCTACTTTAGATACAATCGGTTGAAAATAGGGAGTTTACTCGAAACAAGGAGACACCGACTTGGGCGCAGGGGGTCGGGCGTTCAAATCGCCCCGCCCCGACCAATGAACAGCAGAAAGTAAGAAACCTGGATGCGCGGCCGGGAGCCGCGCCTCGATCGCCACTGTCGCGAAGGGGGACTCGGTCCAGCGGATACGGCGATCCGGTCCATCACCTACTCTGGTCACGCGCTTGAAAAATGGTGCGCAACCGCGAAGTTCGGTCCCAACTACGTGAAGTTTCGGACGCCGCTGACCAACATCCGCATCACGACTTTCGTGGGCAACGAAACGGAAGTCGATCGATCCGAACAAGATCGAGGCCGTCGAGACTTTCGTAGGGTTCGCGACCACGTGAACAGTATTGCGTCTATTACGGATAATTCGAATACAGGTGGTATGATCAGGTTATGGTTCACGAAGCTGTTTCAATTCGTCCGCAAGACACAGAGAAACTCCAGGATGTCGGACGTCTCCTGCGCCGCGGCCGTGCGAAACTCACCGGGTCCAAAGGCGAGAACCTAACCATCCCAGAGCCCCTCTACTCACTGCTGAAGGATGCTGTTCGCAACCTGACGCAAGGTCGCTCGCTGGTGCTAATACCTGAAGAGAAACAACTCACGACGCAGCAAGCGGGCGAGTTGCTCGGCGTATCGCGGCCGTTCTTGATACGGCTGCTCGACGCAGGCGAAATGCCGTTCAGCCTTGTCGGGAAGCATCGCCGCATTAAGGTGAGCGATCTGATCGACTACTCAAAGCGAAAGTCCGATCGGAAAGCGGCGCTCGACAAGATGGCGCGCGATGCACATGCGGCCGGACTCTACGACAAGTCGGCGGGCATTCCCAAGGGCGGCCGCGACGAGTAGGGCTGGATGAAACACCGGCCCGTTGCTCTGTTGGATGCCTGCGTTCTCGTTCCGATGCCGCTGGCCGATACGTTATTGCGGCTCGCCGAACCGCCCGCTGTCTTTGATGCCCGCTGGTCGGAAGACATTCTGGTCGAAATGAGCCGCACGCTCGTGCGGCGCTTTGCCAAGACCCCGGCAAACGCCTGGTACCGAGAGGCGGCAATGCGCAAATTCTTCCCACATGCGCTGGTATATGGCTACCAGCCCTTATCAACCAAATGGGCAATCATCCGAAAGACCGTCATGTTCTGGCTGCGGCACTCGCCTGCAAGGCCGACTACTTGGTCACATTTAATCTTCGGGATTTCCCCGCGACGGCTAGTGATCTCACAACGATTGTCGGACCGTCGGCCTTCCTGAAGACCCTGTGGAAACTCGATCGAACAGCAGTCGATTCCTGCCTTCGGGAACAGGCCGATGCCATTGGCTTCGGCCTCGAAGAGTTGCTGGAGCGGCTGGCACAATCTGTCCCCGCGTTCGTCGAACTCTTGCGAACCGGAGACTGACGCAGCCCACAGTCACATCAGGCGCGGCTGCTCTGGTAGTCCGCTTATGATCGTGTAGACCATGTCGGCGTAGCCTCGCAGGCGGCGATACTACAGCGTTACTGCGGTGGAGCCGAGGAATCCAGCGGCTCTTGCTTTTATTCCAGGGTAGTTACACGGTCCCCAAGCGGTCCGTAACGACTGGGGCTGGTCTGGGGCGATCCCGAGCGGGATACGGTCTAAAATGAGGTCTAAAAAAGATTCGTCCACAACTTGGATTGGGAGAGTCCTTGTAACTAGTTGATTCTATTGGTGCGGATGAGAGGACTTGAACCTCCACTCCCTTGCGAGAACTAGAACCTGAATCTAGCGCGTCTGCCAATTCCGCCACATCCGCACGTCGGTGGGCAAACTCTAATTCTCACTTATCCCCAAGACCGAGTCAACTGGATCTTGCTTCTCCCCGTGGGCTAGGACCTCGATCCTGGAACTCATCGGCCCACTTCTTCCGCAGGCGGCGAAGTTCGAGGATGAGGTCCATCACCAGGCGCTCGATCTGCCCGGCGGCACGGCGGTAGGCTTCTTCCCTGCCGCCCATTGGATCCTTGACGGTCCACTCGCGGACGGGAGCCTGGACCGCTGGAAGAGGGATGCCGCTGATGTTCACCACCAGGTCAAAGGGCTCGCTGCCATGGTCGGCGATGGGCTTCGGATAAGCGTCCTCGAGGTCGATATTCTTCTCCTCCATCACCTTGCGCGTCAGTGGCATTACCCGGCTCGCGGGGGTGAGACCGGCGCTGCGGGCGATCATCACGTCCTGTCCGTACCGCCGGGCGAAACCCTCGGCCATCTGGCTGCGGATGGCGTTGCCAAGGCATACAAAGAGGACGCGAAAAGGACGTTCCATCGGTAAGCGGGTCAGCCTTTCCTCACCTTTTCGAGGAACCGGCTGTGTATGCGGGGATCCGCGGTTAGTTCCGGATGAAAGGTAGCCACCATGTGCTTGCCCTGCTCGACCAGCACGGGATCTCCGTTATACTCGATGAGGACACGAGCATCCGGACCGACGTCGCGGATGATGGGAGCGCGAATAAACACCGCCTCCAGGGGTTCGGAAAATTCGCCGCCGCGCAACTGCACAATCCGGCTGTCGATCTGACGGCCATAGGCGTTGCGCTCGACGGTGAAGTTCATCAGGCCCAGCGATTCCTGGCACGGGGATTGCACCTCGCGCGCCAGCAGGATCGCTCCGGCGCAAGTGCCGAGAATCGGCTTGCGCCGGCCGAACTCCGCGAGGGGCTCGAAGAGACCCTCGGCGCGGAGCAGTTTGAGCATGGTGGTGCTTTCGCCGCCGGGGATCACAAGACCATCGATGCCCTCGAGATCCTTCGCCGAGCGTACTTCCACCGCTTCCGCGCCGGCGCGTTCGAGCGCTTTGCGGTGAGCCTCGAAATCGCCCTGCAGGGCCAGCACGCCGATCTTCACCGGCTACCAGCCTCGCGTCTGAAGCAGTTCGCTTTCGGGCAGCTTGGCGACGTCGATGCCGAACATCCCGATACCCAGTTCCTCGCTCGCCTCGAGCAGCTTCTGCGGGTCCTTGAAGTACGTGGCGGCTTTCACGATGGCCTTGGCGCGGCGCTCGGGATCATCGGACTTGAAGATGCCGGAGCCGACGAACACGGCTTCCGCGCCGAGGTGCATCACCAGTGCGGCATCGGCGGGCGTGGCGATGCCGCCGGCCGAGAAATTCGGGACGGGTAGTTTGCCGTGCGCGGCGACATATTCGACCAGTTCGAGAGGAGCCTGGTGCTTTTTCGATTCCGCCACCAGTTCCTCCTTGCCGAGCACCGTCAACTGGCGCATCTCCTTCTGAATGGTTCGCATATGGCGGACGGCTTCCACGATGTTGCCCGAGCCGGCTTCGCCCTTGGTGCGGATCATCGCGGCTCCTTCGGCGATGCGGCGGAGCGCTTCACCGAGATTGCGGGCTCCGCAGACAAACGGCGTCTTGAAGCGGCGTTTATCAATGTGGTGCTCCTCGTCGGCGGGGGTAAGCACTTCGCTCTCGTCGATATAATCCACCTTCAGCGCTTCCAGGATGTCAGCTTCCATGAAATGGCCGATGCGGGCCTTTGCCATTACGGGAATGCTGACGGCCGCCATGATTTCGCGGATCTTGCTGATGGGCGCCATGCGGGCGACGCCGCCTTCCTTGCGGATATCGGCGGGCACGCGTTCAAGAGCCATTACGGCGGCGGCCCCAGCCTTTTCAGCAATCACCGCCTGTTCGGCGTTGGTGACATCCATGATGACGCCGCCCTTCAGCATCTCCGCCAGGCCCACCTTGAGCCTGAATTGTTCATCCATGTAATTCATTCGCTACCTCCTCGCAATTCTCTCCCAAATGCTAAACCAGCGCGGGAGATGGAGTCATGCCACTTACCGCGCGCACCCGCTCCAACTCCTCGCTGAACACTCTCCCCAGGATCGAGACACCCTCGCGAATCCGCGCGGGATCCAACCCGGCAAAACTCAAACGCAAGCCGCCCTGTTCGACGCGCGAGACGGCGAAATACTTCCCCGGCAGATAGTTCACGTTGGCGCGCTCGGCGCGGGGCAGGAGTTCCGCAGCATCCAGGGGTTCAGGCAGGCGCACCCAGAGGTTCATGCCGCCCTGTGGGCGGGTGAAACGGCTGCCTTCGGGCAGGTACCGGCCACAGGCTGAAAGCATGGCGGAGAGCCGTTGCGCGCCGGCTTCCAGAATGCGGGCGCGGTGCGCGGCCAGGCGGCCCGATTCGGCGAAGCGGAACAACACGGCCTGAGACAGATGGTCGCTGTGCAGATCGCAGTACTGCTTGGCCGCGGCCAGTCTCCGGATCAAGGCGCGGGGACCGATCACCCAGCCGACACGCAGGCCGGGAAAAGCGATCTTGGAAAAAGAACCGATTGAGATGACGTCTTCCGAGCCGTCCAGTTGCTTCAGGGGGGGCTGTGGGTCGCCTTCGTACCGGAGTTGTCCGTAGATGTCGTGTTCCATCAGCACGACTCCCGCCTCGCGCGCCAACCGCAGAATGGACTGTCTGGCGGATAGCGGCAGAGTGGCTCCGGTGGGATTCTGAAAATTCGGTGTCACCACGAGCAGGCGCGGCCGCTCGATGCCGATGACGCGCTCGAGAGCGTCGATCCCGATGCCGTTAGCGCCAACGGGAACCCCAACAAGCCGGGCGCCGGCGGTGGCAAACACGCCGCGCAGGCCGGGATAGACAGGATCCTCGATTGCGGCGCAATCGCCCGGGCGCATAAGGGCCCTCTGCATCAGATCGAGCGCCTGCTGGCAACCGCTGGTAATGAGGATGTCGTCCATCGGGCCCGCCAGGCCGTCGCGCCGCGCTTCCTCGAGAAGATACTGGCGCAGTGGCTGGTAGCCGGCGGGCGACCCAAGCTGGAGAATGGCGGCGGCGGCGTCCCCGTGAATCACTTCCTCGCATGTCGAGCGAAACTCGGCCATGGGGAACAGATCGTTGTCCGGGCGGCTGCTGGCGAAGCTGATACCCCCGCTGCCGAGCGACAAGGCCGGCGACGAAGCTCCGATGGCAGGTTCCAGATCTTCCCAGGCGATGCGGCTCGCCGGCTCTCCGGAGCCTTCAACAAAAGTCCCGCGGCCAACGTGACCTTTCAGCAAGCCTTCATTTTCCAGCAACTCATAAGCGGCTGAAACAGTGGCGCGGTTCAGTCCAAGCATACCAGCCAATTCGCGAGTCGCGGGTAAACGTTCTCCGCGGGGAATACGTCCGGATTGGATATGATCGCGCATCTGCTCGAACAGTTGGCGGTAGAGCGGCGTATCCGACCCGGAGTCGAGCGCGATAGCAGGTAACATGGCGGGCAACGACTACCGTACCATATTGGATTAATCCAATCAAGCCAATATGGCAAGGAAACAATACGCGGCCACCCACCCGGTCTCGACTCCCTTGATACAATTTGTTCACGCGATGAGATTTTGGCGCACTCTCCTGATTCCTGCCCTGGTTTTCACTCTCAGCCTGGAGATCCTCCAGGCGCAGAAGAAGAAACACAGCGATGAGGAAGAAGAGACACAGACATTGGAACTGCCGAAGGATCCGCCGCAGGCGGTTGCCGTGGCGCCGCAGCGGCTGGGCTTTCTGACGGCTCCTTTGACATCCAAGGGCCTGCTCTCGCAGCAGGTGCGGGATGGGTTGAAGAGTCTGCGGAAACTGGCGCGCGGGGCAGCCATCGTCAAGATACGGGCATTCGTGGCGGGCACCGGAGATTTGCGGCGGGTGCAGGCGATTGTTAGTGACCAGTTCGCCGATTGGAAGCAGCCCTTGCCGGCGCTCACCACCATTCAGGTGGGCGCTCTGGCGCAGGATGGCGCGCAGGTTCTGCTCGAGGCGACGACAGTGGAGAAAAAGGCGGTGAATCCGAACGGTCTAGCCTTCTTTTCCGGGCAGCGGGTGACTTCAAAGGAGGCTCTCGAAAAGATCGGACCGCTCTTCCAACAGTCCTTGGCTCAGTTGCGCGCCGCGTTGCGGGGAGTGAACCTCGAAGGGCCGGGCGTTCTGCGCGCCACTTGTTTCGTGAGCACGCTGGGTGACTATGCGGACATTCGCCAGAGCCTGGCGCGGGAGTTTCCGAACGCGGCGCTGACCATTGTACAGACGCTGCGCGGGTTGAGCCAGGGATTGGTGGAGTGCGAGGCCGTCGGGCGCGCGTCGCGGCCTCCCGCCGCTCCCCTCGAACCGGTGAATCCTCCGGAGCTTAGTGCTTCCCCCAACTATTCGCAGGTGATGCTGATGAATGCTCCGAAGGCGGTCATCAGTGGTATGCAACTGGCATTCAATAGCCAGGATGCGGACGTGCGGCTGGCGTTCGAGCGGTTGCGAAAGGCCGTGGAACAGGCGGGCGCGACACTGGCGAACACCGCGATGACCAACTATTATCCGCTGACGCAATCGATGGTTGCGAAAATCCGTCAAATCCGCTTTGAGTTTCTGGATAAGAAGAGGCCGCCGGCCAGTACGATGCTGCCATTCGAGGGTCTGCCCTCTCAGGATGCCAGTTTCGCGATGGAAGTCATCGCTCTACCCTGAGGAGTTCGCGCACTGCTATCCCTTCGATTCGGAAGGCACTGGGAATTCGCTCCACGAGTGTTGAGCAGCCCTGGGCGAGCCGAGTTGTTCATCGAGAAGTTGTCTCCGTAGCCGGAGCCATCGCGAAACGGCCGTTGCGCCACGCGGAAAAGATACGGCGGGAACTTTGTGGCTGTCCCGCTCGACGAGGTGAATCCTCCGGGGCCCCGGCCATTCGCGCATGAGGCTCATGAATGCCCCGAAGACTAGCGTTGACGCCGCCCGAATCCGATATTCTCCCGAGAGTTTGTGGCCCCAAGCCACACTCTATGTTCATGGAGGCTTATGAGTAAAGAATCGAGAGCGGTGCGGCGAGTTGCAATAGCGCTGTTATTGACCTCGTTCGGGATGGCGCAAGAGGTGGAGGCGCCGAACTGGCCAGCGCCCCTTCATTGGATAGCCGGTAATGGGATGGAGAAGGCGGGCGGCGAGCGCGGCGCGGCGTTGTCCGGACCTCTGCCGCTGATAGCGGTAAACCCATGCCGTTTGGTGGACACCCGTGCGGAATATGCGGGACTCGGTTTTTCGGGGGCATTCGGAGCTCCGCAACTGACTGGGGGCCAGCAGCGAGTCATCCCGATTCCTTCGGGGAATTGCGGGATTCCCGGGAATGCCCGCGCCTATTCGCTCAACATCACGGTCGTGCCAAGTGGGCCATTGCAGTACCTGACCGTGTGGCCGGCCGGGCAGGCAATGCCGAATGTTTCGACGTTGAACTCTTTCGAGGGAAAGATTGTGGCCAATGCGGCGGTTGTCCCGGCGGGCAATGGTGGGGCGATTTCGGTGTTCGCCACGAACAACACGAACCTGATCATCGACATCAACGGCTACTATGCGGATCTGGCCAACAGCGGGTTGCAGGGGCCAACGGGTCCGATGGGGCCGACAGGTCCCGCCGGGCCGGCGGGAGCGGCGAGCACCGTGCCCGGGCCAACCGGACCGGCGGGACCGGCGGGAGCCACGGGAGCGATTGGGGCAACGGGTGCAACGGGCGCCGCGGGACCGGCGGGAGCGACCGGAGCAGTTGGGGCAACGGGTGCAACGGGCGCCGCGGGACCGGCGGGAGCGACCGGAGCAGTTGGGCCTACGGGGGCAACGGGCGCCGCGGGACCGGCGGGAGCGACCGGAGCAATTGGGCCTACGGGCGCAACGGGCGCTGCGGGGCCGACAGGAGCCACGGGAGCGATTGGGCCAACGGGTGTAACGGGCGCCGCGGGACCGGCTGGCGCCACGGGACCGGCTGGGGCCAATGGCGCGGTCGGACCCACGGGTCCGGCGGGCCCGGCAGGGCCGCCTGGAGCCAATGGAGCAGCGGGGCCCACAGGGCCGGCGGGCCCGGCAGGGCCGTCTGGAGCCACTGGCGCGATGGGACCCACAGGGCCGACTGGTCCGACAGGGATACAAGGACTAATGGGGGTGACAGGACCCACGGGAGTGACGGGGCCGACAGGGGCTACCGGCGCCACCGGGCCCACCGGGGCTGGCGGATCGAGTGCCTATGCGAGCCTTTCCAACGACACTGGCGCGGTGATCGCGGTTGTATTGGGCGGAACGAACGTGCCGCTTCCGAGCAGCCAATTACTGGTGGGGATGACGGTCAGCGGAGGTGGTGATGTGGTGACCGTCACGGCAACGGGGAATTACCGGCTGAGCTATTGCGTAAGGACAACCGCCGCTATGGATATGAGTACGAGGCTTGTAGTAAACGGCGCACCAGCCACGCAAACGGCAGTCTCTCCGCCAACTCAACAGAGTATGCTGTGCCGCAGCGCGACCATGACCCTTGCCGCGGGGGACACGGTTTCAGTGCAAATCTATGGCATTCTGGGGGCCCGAACATTGATCAGTCCCGGTGGAGCCGAGTTGCTCATCGAGAAGTTGTCTCAGTAGCCGGCGTTATCACGAAACGACCGTTGCGCCACGCGTTGTTGGGCCAGCGGTCCGATCAACGGCGCTTTCCAACGCTTGCCCTGGTAGGCCTGGTACATCAGCCAGAACCACATGCCAACCAGGGCGAGCGTGCCGAAAAACATGAGGAACCACACGATGCCGATGACGGACCAGGGCATCACCATGACCGCGGCGACGCAGAGGAAATAGAGCAGGAACCCGGCAGCCGAGTAATAGATGGACTGCCAGGCGTGAAAGTAGACGAGGCGGTTTCTGTTGTAAGGTTCCAGGATCAGGAACAGCGCCCCGGTGACCGCTCCCAACGCATAGGAGAGAGCGGCCGCGGCGTAATCGGGCATGACTTCGCGCTTTGGCGATGGCGGATCTTCTGGCATGGAAGGTTCCTCCCTTACCGGCTGTACCCTTGTTTTTTGTACTGGTCGAGAATGGCCGTGAGCCGCTGCGCCACATCCGGTCTCGACTGATAGAGGTTCTTCGTTTCGCCCGGGTCGGAATCCAGATTATACAACTGTCCGAGAGGGCCTCCGGGTTGCGGTTCGACGCGTCTGGGGCTGCTGAAGCCGCCCGAGCCGAGGCCGAGGCAGAGCTTCCATTCTCCCTGGCGTATGGAAAACATTCCATCAACGGAATGGTGGACTACAGCCTGGCGGCTGCCTTTTCCGCCCCGAAGAGCGGGCAGGAGCGAATAGCTGTCTTCGCCCGCGTCATCCGGCAGGGCGAATCCCGTGATTGCGGCGGCGGTGGCCATCAGGTCGGTAAGGCAGCCAAGCTCACGGCTGACGGTTCCCGGAGCGATGTGTCCCGGCCAGCGGGCGAGAAATGGGATGCGATGTCCGGCATCCCAGATGTCCGCCTTCATCCCCTTCCAGCCGGCGTTGGCCCGGTGCGCGAATTTCGCCTTGTCCTCGGGCGTCCAATGCGCTCCGTTGTCGGACGTAAAGATGAGCAGGGTCTTGCGGGCGAGGCCGGTCTCATCGAGAGCGCGCATCACCTGCCCGAGCACATCGTCCACCTGGGCCGCGAAATCACCATAATCGCCGGCCTTCGACTTGCCGCGAAAGGCGGACGTGGGGACCCAGGGCGTGTGCGGGCCGCTGAGGGGGAAGTAGAGGAAGAAGGGCGCGGGCTGTCTGGCCCGTTCGCGGAGGATGGAGATCGCCTTCGCGGTCAGCGTGGGCAGCACCTGGCCGATTTCGAAATGGGGAGCAATAGGGCCGGGACGCCAGAAGACGCCGCGGGGTTTGTCGCATCCATCGGTATGCGAGGTGGGCTGCTCGACGGCGTGGTCATTCTCGAAGTAGAGATAGGGATCCATGTCGAGCGAGGCCGGGATGCCGAAATAATAATCGAACCCATGATCCCGCGGGCAGGGGTGAAGCGGCTGGGAATAATCGGCCTTTTCCGCTGTCCCCAGTCCCAGGTGCCATTTACCCACGCCGGCGGTGTAGTAGCCCCGCGCTTTCAGCATCGAGGCGACGGTCATCCTGCCGGGCTCGATGAGGTTCGGCGAGTAGCCCCAGAGAACGCCCTGCTTCAGGCGGGAGCGCCAGCAGTAGCGTCCGGTGAGGATTCCATAGCGCGTGGGGGTGCAGACGGCGGATGGCGAGTGCATATCCGTGAAGCGCACTCCCTGGGAGGCGAGCCGGGCGGCGTTGGGAGACGGCACCGCCGACAGCGGGTTGTAACAACGTAGGTCTCCCCACCCTAGATCATCGGCGAGGATGTAGACGATGTTCGGCTTTTCTTGGGCGGCCCGCGTTTGGCAGGCGGCTCCCATGCCTGCCAGAAAGTCGCGGCGGTTCATCATGAGCACCTCATCTTTCTCCACATCTCAGCGAGGGAGACGCTGCCCGCCGCGCGCACGGCGTCCTCGACACGGTCCCGGATCTCCTCCCGAAAGCACGCGGGCTGGAGGGCTTCCAATGCCGCGGCGGCCGTGGCGGCATCCCCATCGAGGAGGGAAAGCAAATATTCTACAGCCGCCTGCTGCCGCGTGGCTCCGGCGGCTAGCAGCAGGGCTCCGCGCAAGCGCGGGTCTTGCGCGCGTTCCAACCGGCTCCGCAAAGCCTCGAAGGCGGCGGGCTCCTTCGATTCCCCGAGCGCCGCCGCGGCTTCGAAGACCAGATCATCGCCGGCGAGCTCCAGAAAGCCGGCGGCCAACGCCGTTCCCTCGACAGGATCGAGCGCGACATAAGAAGCCAGGCACTGACCCGTAACCTCTGGCCGTTCATCCCCGGCGAGGATCTTCAAACGCAGAAGCAACCCGCCTTCCGGGAGCCCCAATGCGGCGATGGCGCGCGCCGCATCCATGCGGGGTGAAGGCTCGGCGCCGGCGAGCAGGTCCACCAGACACCGCAGAATCGTGATGCCGGCTACCGAGCGGCAGTTCAACAATCCGAAGGCGCAGATGCCACGCAGACTTGCCGCCGAATCCTGCTGCCCGCCCCAGGATGGCTCGAACTGGACGTGGCGGATCCCGCGCAGGAACAGTTCCGGTTCTTCGCATTCCCAATCCTTGAGAACTTTGGCGATGGCGTTCTTCGCCCAACACTGCGGATCGCTCTTGGGCGCGTTCTCGAGAAGGCGGTGGAAGGCGGCGATGAGTTCCGGAATCAGATCTCGCCGGTCCATCTCGCCAACCAGCGCGGCCGCTTTCGAAACGATATAGTTGCCGCGGTCCCTGAGCGCGCGGCGCAGCGCTTCGGTGGTGGAGGGGGCGGTTGGATTGGCGCGCAGAGCATGTAACTGCTCCAGTTTGCGGTCAAGCGCCTGTTTGCCGGACATGAGTCGGGGCGGGTCCCGGCGCTAGAGATAGCGAACGTTGTTCCTGGCTTCGTCCCAAACCACTTTCTTGTTATGGCGGAACGAGAGAGTGGCCATGTGGCCGGAGATGGCGGCCTGCTGGCCGGCCTCGACCGGCGCAATCAGCTTCGCCTTGCCGCGGATGGCCTCGAGCCAGTTGCGGATGTGCGCCTGTACGGCGAGGTTGTCGTTGCCCGGCAGTTCGATGCGCGTCTCCTTGCGGGCGGCAACCCGCGGCGGAGCCTTGCCGCCGAAGGTCTCGGGAGTGAACGTCAGGATCTGGCGGTTCAACACTTCGATGGTGCCTTCGTTACCCATGAACTGTTCGCCGTAGCCGTATTTCACGTTGCCGAAGTAACAGGAGTAGTTGATGTGAAACCTGTCCTTGTATTCGTAGATGGCGCTGAAAGTATCCGGCACTTCGCGATCGTCGTTCGCATCGGTCCAGCGGTAGATGCCGCCGGAAGCCATGCAGGAGTGCGGCAGCGTCTTGCCGCAAACGAAGTTGGTGATATCGGTCTGGTGCACCAGCAGATCCGTGGAGATGCCGCCCGAATAATCCCAGTAGAGACGCCACTGGTAGTAGCGCTGTTTATTGAAGGGCCGTTTCGGCGCGCCGCCGAGAAACTTGCTCCAGTCCGTGTTTTCCGGACTCGCGTCGGCGGGAATGTTGTAGCGCCACGCCGGGTTGTCCGGCAGCGAATTGCGGTACCAGAAGGCGCGCACGTAGTGGATGTCGCCGATCATGCCGCCAGCCACCATCTCCCTGGCTTTCTGGTAGAGCGAATTGCTGCGGTTCTGTGTGCCCACCTGGACGACCTTGCCGCTTTTTTCGGCGGCGCGTACGACATCCCATCCTTCTTCAATGGTGTGCGCGAGCGGTTTCTCGACATAGACGTGCTTGCCGGCCTTGAGCGCCGCGATGGCCATGTCGTGATGGAGGTGTTCGGGAGTGGCGATGACGACCGCGTCGATCGAGGAGTCGGCCAGCAGTTGGCGGTAATCCTCGTATGTCTTCGGCGTGTTGCCGCCCATTGTCTGCACCCGGTCCTTGCTGCGATTCAAATGGCCGGTGTAGGTGTCGCAGGTGGCCGTCACTTTGAAGGGTTTGGGCCCCCCCTTGTACAGCATGTCCATCAGATAGTAGCCGCGGCTGCCAACGCCGATCCAGCCAAGTTGAAGTTCGCTGTTGGGGTTCTGCGCGGAGAGAAGGGCGGGGGCCACGGCCGCGCCGGCTTTCCTGAAGAGATCGCGGCGGGAGTGTTGATCAGGCATGGACGGCTCCTTTGAGGGGATTCAGTGGGTTATCAGCAACTTTCAGAATATCATCGTGGCCTGCGCTCGAGAGCCGGATAAAGAATCGATCGGGAGTTCCGTTGACGCTACCGGTATCCCTTTGACTTCAGGTAGGCGGCAAGCTCGGCCGGACGGTCTGTCTGAATACCGGTGGCGCCGCGGTCGATGGCGTCCTGCCAGAAGGCGGGATTGTCGGCGCGGCCGAGGCGGTCGACGAAAATCTCCGCTTTCGCCTGGATGGCGACGGCTGTCGTTTCCGGATTGAAGTCCCTGGCGTCGAAGGCCACCACCTTCAGGGGCAGAAGATTCAGCAGCGATTGCAGGGCGGCGGGACTGCCGGCTTCCGGCATCACGCGCAGATCCGGACGGAGCGCGGCAATCTGTTTCAGATAGGCGGCGCCGCCGTAGATCACCACGTGATCCCGCATGCCGTGACGTTCGATGGCGGCAACCGCATCCTCCGCGGAGACCGCTTTGCTGTCCACATACACCCCGATCCTGCCGCGGGCGAAGGCGAGAGCTTCGTCGAAGGTGGGCACGCGGCTCCCGCCCGCGTCGAGCCGCCGTATCTCGTCGAAAGTCATGCGCGCCACCTGTCCTTTGCCGTTGGTGGTGCGGTCCACCGCCGCGTCATGCATCAGCACCAACCGCCCGTCCGCGGTGGTGCGCACGTCCGCCTCGAAGAAATCGGCCCCGGCCTCGTGGGCGGCTTGAAACGCGGCGATGGTGTTCTCGGGATGGTGGAGGTGTTCGCCCCGGTGGGCAATGACGGCAATGCGCCGCGGATTCGCCTTGCCCCACCCTGGAAACGCCGCAATCGCATCCATGAAATTGTGGAGACGGTCTGTGTGCGCGTCCTCCTGCCAGCCTCCGCGCGCCGCGCGATAGGCGCCATCGCTTGGGCAGCCGTCGGCATCGGTCTGGTAGAGGGAATAGTCGAGCGCCTGGCGGGCCGCGTGCTTGTATTCGAGCGACCCGGTGGCGGAGGAGTACATCGCCAGCACCGCGCCGTAGGTCGAGAGAATGCCGCCCCAGGGATTCCTGTCATAATCCTGTTCGCCGCAGACGGCCACTCCGTCGCGGACGGTGACAAAGCGGCGGTTGACGAATTCAATGAGAGACCGGGCATCGGCTTTCCAGTCCGGGTCGAGAGCATCCTTGCGCTCGATGAGGTAGCGCGCCAGATTCAGGGGCGCCCACGCGGTGCGGTTGTCCGGCTCGGCATGGTCTTCGAAAAACTGCACCCAGAGCAGACCATCCTTGGAGAGATTCGGGATCTGGTATTGCCTGATCCAGGTCCACAGCTTATCGCGGGGCGCCCGGAACTCGGGGTAGCCGCCGGCAATGAGGTGATCGAACAGGCGCAGGATGAAACTCATATTGCCGGACACGGCGCCGCGCGCCTCGCCGGTGCGGTAGTCCGCGCGGAACGGCCAGGGTGAGCGCAGGGCATCGCCTTCGCGCATATTGGCCGCGAGCACGCGCGCGTTGTGGACAGCCTGATCGAGGTAACGGCGGTCCTTTGTCCGGTCGTACAGCAGCGCCAGCGCATAGCCGGCGATGCCGCCTTTGTCAGGCTCGATCTCGAACGGCCGGTCCGCTTGCGAGCCGCTGCCGGGGCGCTGCGGAATCTGGTCTCGCCAGCCGGTGGACCGCGTGAAGCGGGGATACTTGCCGCCGGGCGTGAGGCTTTCCTTGACAAGATAATCACCCATGGCGCGGGCGATGCCGAGCAACCGCTGGTCTCCGCCCCCCGTCCACGTGAAGTATTTCAGATAAGAGATGATGCCCATGCCGTTTTGCATGGCGGGAATGAAGCTGCGGTGGTTGGGCCTGGTGGTGATTGGCTGGTAGCCGCCGTCCATGAAGGTCATGGTCACGAAGCGCGGGTAGCCGTTCTCGATAGGGCAACGCAGATACCAGTTGACCTCGCGCTCGAGGGCATCCGGCCACGAAGTCCAGGGCAGGAGCGCGCCGGTGGAATCGTAGACCACGGGATGATTGCCGAGCCGGGGCCCCACCTGCGCGCCCAGGAGCGCAACCGAAACGAGCAGCGGCAGGAGTGGCATGGCTACCAGTGGGTGAGCGAGCCGTCCGGGCGGAAGTAGACGTTGCGGCGTCCCGGCTGCGTCACTTCGCCGATCAAGGTCAGCCTCGACATGTCGGCCGTGACGCCGAGGCCGGGCCGCTCGTTCGGATACAGTTTGCCGTTCCGGAAGTCGAGACACTGGGGCAGGTAATCGATGGGCCGGCCGCCGTAGTTGTACTCCATCAGCACGGGGCCCGTGAATGTGGACATCGAATTGACAAGAGCGGCGGTCGAGACCGGACCGGTGAAGTGCGGCACAATCCCCACGGCGTGCGTCTCACAGAGGGCGGCGATCTTCATCATTTCGGTGATGCCGCCGACGTTGGGGATGGTGGCGCGGATGTAATCCACATCGTGATTTTCGACCAGCTTGTTGAAATCCCAGCGCTGGCCCCACTCCTCGCCATGCGCCAGGGGAACCGAGGTGAGTTGGCGCAGTTTCGGCAGGTCCTCGCGGGCATGTTCGTCGCGTACGGGGTCCTCGACGAGGTAGGGCTCGTACTCCTCGATGAGGCGGCAGGCGCGGAGCCCGTCGCTGAAATCGAAGCGCTGGTGGAAGTCGATCATCCAATCGCCTTCCTTGCCGACGCCCTCGCGCGCCTCCTTGCAGTCGCGGGCCACCTGGTGGACACGCTCGTGCGTATTGAACACCTGGCCGGCGGGGACGTCGCCCGCGCCCATGCGAAAGACGCGGTAGCCGGCCTCCATGGTGGCGCGCGCGCGTTCGCGAATTCCAGGAGGAGTTCCTCCTGGCGTGCCAGGCGGACGAACGCCGCCGGTGGCGTAACATTCGCAATAGTTGCGCACGGTTCCGCCGAGGATTTCGTGCACCGGAAGGCCAAGAGCCTTGCCTTTGATGTCCCACAAGGCAAGATCCATGGCCCCGACGGCGTGAATCTTCTCGCGGCCGGGCGGATAGAACCAGGCGATGTACATCTCCCTCCACAAGGCTTCGATATGAAAAGGATTCTTTCCAATGAGGGAGCCGGCGCACTGCTCGAGGGTGTCCTTCGAGCCGCCCTCGCCAATGCCCGTTATCCCGATGTCGGTCTCCACGGTGCACACCATGTTGCTTTGGTTGAAGAGCTCGTTCAGGTTCGGCGGTTTGTAGATGCGGACGCGGGTGATTTTCGCCTTGGGAAGCGCGGCTTCGGCGCGGGGGAGGAGCATGGCGGCGGAGGGCGCCGCCGCGAGAGACTTGAAGAACGACCTGCGATTCATGAGATGGCCTATGCCCGGCCAGTATATCGACATTGACGGCGGATGGGATAATCACACTTGACCTCGGTCCGATCAGTCCGGTTCCTGTTCCTGATCATCGTCGCCTTGATTCTCTACGGATCGCTCTACCCCGGCGTGCCGCGTCCTGGCGGCCTCGATCCCGCCGCCGCCGTGGACTATCTGTTCCATTCATGGCCGCGGCGGTTTGACGCGCGCATAGCCGTGGACGCGCTGCTCAACATGCTGATCTACGCGCCGCTCGGCTGGCTGGGATATGCCGGCCTGGCGGGAGCGCCGCGCGCGCTACGCGCGGCCGCTGCCATCGCGTTCGGGTGCCTGCTCTCGTTCATGGTGGAACTGGCGCAATTTTCGCTTGAAGGCCGCGTGACCAGCCTGCTCGATGTGGTTTCGAATGGCTGCGGAACGGTGGCGGGTGTATTCGGGGCGCAACTTCTCGATGCGCTCCTCGCGCGCCGCCTGGCGCGCTGGAAGGAACCGCTCGCGCGCGAACGGGCGGCCGTCGTCCTGATCCTTTGCTGGCTTTCCTACCATCTGTTCCCCTTCGTTCCTTCGATTGGCGTCTATAGAGTGACCGTAAGATTGCACGCGATGCTGGCGGTGGCCGCTTCGTCGCTTCCGGTGGAAACGCTTGCCGGGATGGCGGAGTGGCTGGCTGCCGGCGTGTTGCTGCGGGCCATCGCCGGCCCCGCAACTCCCCAACTGCTGGTGGCGCTATTGGCGGTGCTGCCGGCCCGCCTGCTGATTGTGCACCAGCAGTTGATGCTTGCCGAAGTGTTGGGCGCCCTGCTGGGAGTCGCGCTCACCCTGGCGCCGTGGCGGGCAAGACGGGAAGCGCCCGCCGCCGTGCTGTTGCTGGCGAGCCTGGCCGTCTCGGGGCTGGCCCCTTTTCACATCCATGACGCGGCCGCTTCGTTTTCCTGGCGCCCGTTCCATGCCTCCTTCCAAACAGCCAATTGGGAGCCGGCGGGAATCATTCTCCTGCGCAAGATGTTCCGTTACGGCGCGTTCCTCTGGCTGGCATCGCGAAGCGGCATGCGTCCCGGCCGGGCGGCGGCCATCCTTACGATAGCGCTCGCGGCGATCGAAATTGCGCAGATCCACATTCCTCCGCACACGCCGGAAATCACCGATCCCGTGCTGGCCTTGCTATTGGCATTCTCGCTGCGTCTTCTGGCCGTGCGATAGAATCACCAGCTATGAGCGGCATTGTTCGGATCACGCTGCGGCGGCCGGAAAAGCAAAACGCGCTCGATCGTGAAACCGTGCGGCGCATCCGTGAAGAGCTGGACGCGGCGGCGCGCGATCCGGAATCGCGCGTGGTGATCCTGGCGGCGGAGGGAAAGGATTTCTGCTCGGGCGCCGACCTGTCGGAACTGCGGCGAATCCGCGACTCCCCGATCCTCGAGAACTTGGACGATGCCCGGTTCCTGGGCGATCTGTTCCTCGAAATGAGGCGGCATCCGCTGCCGATCGTGGCGGCGGTGCGCGGGAGGGCGCTCGCCGGGGGATGCGGACTGGCAACGGCGGCCGATCTTGTCTTCGCTAGCGAGACGGCGCGGTTCGGGTACCCGGAGGTCAACATCGGCTTTGTACCGGCCATGGTGATGGCAATTTTGCGGCGGAACGTCTCCGAGAAGCGGGCCTTCGAACTGCTGGTCACGGGAAAGGTGATCGACGCCGCCGAAGCGCTGCATGTGGGGTTGGTGAATGAACTGCACGCGGATTCCGGGCTCGATGCCGCCGTTGACGCCTTCGCCGCGCGCATGGCGGCGCGTCCGGCGCAGGCGGTAAAGTTGACCAAGCGGCTGCTATATCATATGGACTCGATGGCTTTCGAGGCGGCGCTGCACGCCGGCGCGCAGACGAATGCCATCGCGCGGATGACAGAGGATTGCCGCAAAGGCGTAGACGAGTTCTTGAAGAAGGAGTGACGCATGTCCACACGCCGTTTGTTTCTGCAATTGTTAGCGGCGGCCGCGTCGGAAGGCAAGCTGCGCGCCGGAGGGGCGAAGCCGATGGCGGGAGTGTTCCCCATTGTCCAAACACCCTTCACCAACGATGACAAGCTCGATACGAAGACCCTGGCCGCCGAGATCCGGTTCCTGGACCGCGCCGGCGTGCAGGGCGTGGTGTGGCCGCAACTGGCGAGCGAGTTCTTCGATCTGACGATGGAGGAACGCTTCGCGGGAATGGAAGTGGTGGCGGCGGCGGGCAAGCCGCTGAAGCCCGCGGTGGTGTTGGGCGTGCAGGCCGATGATACGGCAACCGCGCTCAAGTACGTGAAGCACGCGGAGAAACTGGCTCCGGACGCCATTATCGCGCTGCCGCCGCGCGCCTGGAAGGACAGGAACAGGATTCTCGAATACTACAAAGCCATCAGCGCCGCCACAAGCCGGCCGTTGATTGCCCAGACGATCGGCGACATGAGCGTGGACTTCGTCATCAGGATGCTCGGCGAGGCCACGAACCTGCACTTCGTCAAGGACGAAGCGGGGGAAACGCTGCCGCGCATCAGCGAGTTTCACAAACGCGGCGATCCGCGGATGCGCGGGGTGTTCACCGGAGGGCATGGCAAGACCATGATCGATGAGATGATGCGCGGTTCGGCCGGCACCATGCCCGCCGTCCCGTTCGCGGATCTCTACGTGCTGGTGTGGGATGCCTGGCGCGCCGGCGACAGGCACAAAGCGCTGGACTATTTTTCGAAGGTGTCTCTGATGGTGACCGAAGCCACGGCTTATGGTCTGCCGGGCATAAAGTATATGCTGCGGCTGAGGGGCGTCTTCGAGAACACGAAGTGCCGGGCAACCAGCCGTAACGCGAGCTTCGATGAACAGGCGAAGAGGTCGATCGAGCAGGCGTTCGAGTACGTGAAACCGCTGTTCAGAGCGTAGGCCGGCGGTTCATGGCCGCCTGGCGCGGAGCATCCTTGGCGCAACGGAAGCCGATGGCGGCCCCCTTGAGGCGCGCGGGTACGGTGCTCATCTCGAAGGTGACGGCATTGCTCACGTCGGAGTCATAGGCGCCGCCGCGAATCGCGGTCCAGTGTTCGTTCATCGTCGCGTTCATGAACTTGAACAGTTCGATGCTCTGGGGGAGGGGCTTGCGGTCTTCGTTGACCCATTCCCAGGCATTTCCGGCGATATTCAGGATCCCGCTTGGGGTGGCTCCGAGCGGGGTGTCCACCGGCTGAAGGCCCGGGGGCGAGGAGGTGTTCCCTTTCACGTTCGCCTTCCGCGGGTCGGGTTCATTGCCCCAGGGATAAGCCCATCCGACGGTTCCGCGGGCTGCCTTCTCCCACTCGTCGCCGGTGGGAATTCGTTTGTGCGCCCATGTGCAGTACTCGGCCGCCTGATCGTAGGTGATATCCGTTACGGGCAGGTCCGCCGGCTTACTGGTGGTTGTCTTGCCCAACGCCTGGGCAAACCTGTTCCACATGCCATTGGAGACTTCAGTCTTGTCGATGTAGAACGCAGGCAGGTCCTTCACCACTTTATTCGCTCCGGACAGAAAACCGCCCCCGGGAACAAGGATCATCTGCCCGAAGTCGTCCTGAATGACGGGCGGCGGACCGGCCGGTTTCCCCGAGTCCCCGCCTGGTGTCTTATGATCCGTGGTGGGGCCGGCTTTCGAGAGGTAGAGAGTGGCAAGAACGCCGGCGGCGATCACGAACGCCGCCGCGATGGCCACCAGCGGCATGACGCTGCGCCGGGGGGGCACAGCCGGCGCCGGCGCGGGGGCAGGTTGCTCATGCGTCCTCGAAGGGGTCGGGGCAGGCTGCGCGGCCGGCGCATCGAGCTTTTTCAGGATGGCTTCCAATTCGCTGATGACGGCTTCGAAGCTCGATGGCCGCTCCTCCGGCTTCTTGGCGGCGCAACGATTGACGAGGTTCACCAATTCGCGCGGCACTCCGGCCTGCTCGAGCGGCGCCATGTCGAGCGGTTGATGCAGGATCAGATAGAAGAGAGCTTCGACGGAATCCCCCACAACCGGCTTTACGCCGGTGAGCATCTCATAGAGCAGAATTCCGAACGCATAGATATCCGCCGCCGGAGTCACGGGCTTGCCAAGCACCTGCTCGGGAGCCATGTAGTAGGGCGTGCCGATGGCGAAACCTTCACGCGTAATGTTGAAGTTCTGCGTCTTGGCGATGCCGAAGTCCATCAGCCGCACGCGCCCGCTCTCGTCGATGTGCAGGTTCTCGGGCTTGATGTCGCGGTGAATGATGTTTTTCGAATGGACGAAACCGAGCGCCCGCGCGGCCTGTAGAGCGATTCCCAGCCGCTGCTTCAAATCGCCGGTATGCCCCTTGTCGATGGCGGTGCGGAGGTCTTCGCCGACAAGGAACTCCATGACAATGTACGGCCGCCCTCCGATCTCGCCGTAGTCGTGGATGCGGATGATGTTGTCATGGATCATGTTGCCCGACATGCGGGCTTCCATGAGGAAGCGCGCCTTGGTGTCGTCATCGCGGCAACCCTCGTCCGTGAGCACCTTCACAGCCACGATCCGCCCCAGTACGGTATCCGTGGCCTTATACACCTGGGACATGCCTCCGCCCAGGAACTTTTGTAGTTCGTATTTCCCGAACATGACCGGGAGTTGCATAGATCCGACTATCGTATCAGCCGCGACGCCAGTTGCAGAATCAGAACAAGCAGCGTCATGCCCAGAATGACGCTGATGGCGACGACGGCGATGAACCACTCCTGCGTGCGAAACTTCGGCGGCAGCAGGTTCATGATGGCGGGCACGGGATCCTGCGGCTGGACAGGAACGGGGGACGCCGATTGAGGCGGCCGCACCTCGATGCGGGCCGAGCCGTACTGCGCCGGAGTCACGCCGGTGCTCGTCAGCGTCGCCTCGGGAGCCGGTTCACCCAGCATCCGTTCCAGTTCCACGCAAACGGCTCCGAAGCCCTGCATCCGTTGTTGGGGCAGTTTGGCCGTGCACTTTTCCACCAGTTCGAGGAGCGCTCGCGGCGCGCCGCATTGCGCGAGAGGAGCCAGATTCAGCGGCTCATTCAGAATCTGGTGAAAGACTTTCTCGATGCTGTCGCCGGTGACGGGCTTCGCTCCGGTAAACAGTTCAAACAACAGAACGCCGAAGGCATAGACATCGACCAGCGGGGTCACCTGCTGGCCGAGCACCTGTTCGGGAGCCATGTAATAGGGCGTGCCGAGAGTGAAGCCGACACGGGTGAGAGAGACATTATGCGACTTGGCGATGCCGAAATCCATCAGCTTCACGCGGCCCGCCGCGTCGACATGAATGTTGTCCGGCTTGATATCGCGATGGATGATGCGCTTCGAGTGAATGTAATCCAGGGAGTGAGCGATCTGCAAAGCGATATTCAGCTTGTTGCGGGTATCCCCGGTCGTGCCGCTCTTGATGGCATCGCGCAGGCTCTGCCCGCGCAGAAACTCCATGATGATGAACGGGCGTCCCTGCTCCTCGCCGAAGTCGAAGACGCTGATGATGTTGTCGTGGGCGAAGCTGCCCGCCGTTCGCGCCTCCTGGAGGAAGCGTGCTTTGGTCTCCGGATCGGAACAGCCGGATTCGGTAAGGATCTTGACGGCCACGGTACGGCCGAGGACCGTGTCGGTGGCGCGATAAACATGAGACATCCCGCCACCGAGAAACTCGAGCAGTTCGTACTTGCTGATTCGCGCCGGTAGATCCATGTCCCTCTTAATTCTACTTCGTAGCGACTGTCGAGATGCAGCGCAACCCGGCGAAGAAGCGCTTGTCGAACACGGCGGGGGCTCCGCTGAGGTCCACGGTAAAGCGGGCATTGGCGATGAGATTGTTGCCCGTCCCTCCGCGAACCGGCCATACAAGCAGGTAGGTGTTGCCTTGGGCGCTAACCTGGGCGTCCACAAAGAAGTGGAAAACAGCCCACGGACCCTGGCGGTTAAAGGCGGGGCTGTCGTTGTATTCGAACAGCACGGAGTGGCTTGGTGAGCCCGTCCAGGTGTACGCCACGGCCGGCGCGCCGAGTTTGGCCGCCTTGCCGTCGATGGTGATGCTGCCGGACTTGGCCTGCGTGTTGTTCAGCACAAGGTCCACACCGTTCAGTTGAACGGTGTAGGCAAGCCGCGGATCCTGGCCGCCGCGGTAGAAAGCGTCGGAGAGCCGGGCCACCTGGTTGAAGAAGTTGACGAACACCGGGTTCATGGTGACGCCCGCTCCGCTGACGGCGACGTAAGTGGCGCCCTGCTTTTGCAGGAACTGCTTCAGGCTGCCTTCGTAAAACTGCCAGAACTTGCCGGTGCCCGGACGCAGCAGGTCGTTGAGTTCGTTGATCTGCACCTCGGGCTGGGCGTTGGGGTTGAACGGGAACTTGTTGGTGATGACGTTGAACTGGCTGCACATGGCTCCGCCGGCGGCGTTCAGCATCTTCGCCGGAGAGAAGAGCCCGTCGACATCCTTGATGGGCGCTTCCATGATGCGCAGGATGGTCTGGTCGAGATGGCCCTCGAGGTCCTGCCCGCTGAAGGCGGCCACCTGGCGGGTCATGCCGAGAGCGTCCTGGGCTCGCATCTGTGTGGACTGCGCGGCGGCGCTGCTCGGTGGGTTCTCTTTCGAAGCCGCATCGACGGCAATCTGCAGATTGCTCAATCCGGTGGTATAGGGGCGGTTGCCGCCGGTAATGTAGACCAGATCCTGCGAAGGCGGCACAACGACGTGAGCCCACTGGAAGGCCTTGCGGACGCGGTCGGCATAGGGATCGCCCGCCGGGTCGACCTGGGTGTTGTAGCTTGCAAGGCCGATGAGCGCAAGGATGGGCGCGCGGGAGTCGGAATGGATCAGGAGTTTGCGCGCCGCGTCGGCCGGACCGCTGTAGCCGACAACGGCGGTGTTGCTAAAGTAGGTTCGCCAGGTCTTGATGTAGTCCGAGGTATAGCGCTCGCGCAGCATCTGATCGAGATTTTCAGGTACCGCGGCGGCGGACTTGTACTTGGCGCTCATCAGCACCCACTCCTCGCCGCCGAACTTCTTGCTGCGTTCCTTGAAGGCGGCCTGCATGAAGTTCCATCCCTGCTTCGTGAATGCGCCGGGGACGTCCTTGTTGTTGATCACAACTGCCGCCGAGCCGCTGTACTTTCTGTTGAAGTTCACGGCCGGGTTCTTCTTGTTGGCCTCGGCGAGCATCGCATTGTAGAAACGGTCGAAGCCGGAGAACGAGGCGAGAAAGACGCGGGTCTTGTCGACGCCATCCGCGTCTTCACGCGTGGAGAACGGATTGCCGTTGTGGAGATCGCCGCCGTAGAAGAGGAACTGGAGTTCGGAGAGGGCGCGGCGGTCCTCGCCGACGGCGCTCTCCCGTCCCTCGATCCAGCGGCTCTCGAGCGTGTTGCCAAGCCACTTGTCCTCGCCCTGCCCCTCGACGCGCTTCCACTCGGAGGTGGTCATGAGGTGGGCGCGCAGACTTTCGTAGGCATAGTTGTAATCGTCGTCTTCCTTAGCCTTGGCCGGACGGCTGCGCAGGAAGGCAAGGATACGGCTTTGCGTATCGCTGAACAGAAGCTGGTTGAAGCAATCGTAGTATGCCTTGCGGACGATGGGCAGCATGTCGTTGCCGACATAGAGGCCCCAGCGGTAGCTCCAGGGCGCGCCGTCGCGCTTCCAGTCCGTAAGCTGTTCCAGTTTCTGGCGCAGCGAATCGAGGCGCTTGAGGTCGTCGATGCTCGGGAGCGCGTTGGGCGCGAGGCGTACCGCTTTGATCTGCCTGGTGGCGTCCGATACTTCGCTTTCGAGTGTGCGATTGCGGAAGAAGGACACCGTCATGCCGATGGACCAGATGAGAGCCATGACCGCGAGGAACCCGAGAAGGAAGCGCTGAAGGGCGCTTGTCTTCGTGCTGGCTTCGCTCGCCCCGAGAGCCGCCTTGTCCTCGAGGATTACATCGTTGAACAGGTGGCCCAGGAATACCCATTGCGGTACTTTACGGCCGCCGCGCTGCTGTGGCGCGGCCATGGGGACATTTGGCTGCTGGGCGAGGCCCCCCACCCGGAACATGCGCGTCGCGCCGCCGCCGCCTTCAAAGGCGGGCTGAGAGGGCTGAACGATAGGGGTGGGAGCTACATCGTCGATGATCACCGGGCGCACGCCGGTGAAGTAAAACCCGCGCAGGAAGGGACTGGCGCTCAATTGGCTGGGACGGCCCACGTCCACCAGGAACTGCACCAGCGCGCCGCGCAATTTGCGGAACTCGCGGGGAAATTCGTAGCAGCCCGGCAGCTTCTCCTGGTCGTTTTCGCGCGGCAGGAATTCGATGCGCTTGTCGCAGAGGGAGTAGAACAGTTCATTGAACATGTTGTTGAGCCTCTGCGATTCCTCTTCGGCGTAAACGCCGCCCCGGGTGGCGCGCATGGGCAGGGTTACGCCGAACACCTGCGTCGATTCCTGAGTGCTCAGGTTGCGGACGAAATCGTGAAAAAACGTCACCCTGTCGGCCTTGGTGAACAGTACATAGACCGGGAAGCTGATGCCGAACTGCGTGGATATTTCATTCAGCCGGGCGGAGACGGAACGGGCCACGGCGGCCATGGTGTCCGAAGCGCCCTGCTGCAGGAAGCGCTCCAAATCGACGCACAGGATGGCCGCGCGCGGAGCCGAGCCGCCGCCGCCGAAAACGGACTTCAGCTTGCCGGGTGAGAGCTTCTTCAGCATGTGCTTCCAACTCTCGGCATCGCTCCACAGCCCGCCGCCCGCCTCCATAAACACGGCTTTCTTGGCAAACCAGAAATTGGCGGAGCGAGTGGCTGCAATCTGGTTGTCGGTCTGGTAGACCTGCCCGCTGAGCAACTCCGGTTCCATGCCGGAATTCATCACCACCGTGGTCTTGGTGGCGCCCCTGTCGCCGAGCATGAAAATCACCGGAACTTCGCTGAGCTTGCCGCTCTGGCCGATCTTCGAGACCGCCAGTTTGGCTTCGGCATCCTTGACCAGCAGGTCCACCTCTCCGGAGAGTTCACCCGGCGCGGCGGCGGGAGCGGCGGCCGCGCCCGCTCCGCCCGAGGCCGCCTGGGTGGCCGCTTCCTGCGCCTTCTGCTTCCGCTCGTAGAACTTGCCTTGCAGGTAGGCGTAGAAGGTGGATCCGGTCAGGCCAAGGGCCGCCAGCCAGACAAAAAGCGTGCCCGCGTGATTGCCGCCGACCTTATAAACCTGCGTCGCCACCCCGACCGAAACCATGTAGAAACCGAGAAAAGCCGCGTTCGCCCAAGTGATCCTCATTCTGCCTCTCCTATCGCAAGCCTGTCAGGTCGCGAAGGCTCGAAACCCCGCCCATCAACGTAAGCTTATAGATGGCGAACAAAAGAATCGCCAGCGCCACACACACACCCGTCCCGATGAGCAGACGTTTCACCCAGACATCGACACTCGAGAAGGAAAAAGACTCGTTCGGCAGCGCCCAGCGTGGAGAGATCTCCGGACCGCTCTGGCGGATGCGCTTGATCTTCAGGTGCACCGCCTCGATCATCGAGCGCAGTTCCGCACGCCCGCCGATGCTGTATCGTCCGGCAAACCCGAGCAGCAGACAGATCTGGTAGACCTCGAGCAGGTCCGCCAGTTCCTGCGAATCGTTTCTGCCAAGCAGGGCCTGGAGATTCTGGAAAAAGATCTCGCCGGCGATATGGTGGCCGAATAACTCTTCCTGAAGCGGCTGGCGGGGCCAATCAGTGAAAGCCGGCCAGCGGAGGTTGAGGATGGTTTCATCGAGAAACGCAACCACGGCGAAGATGGCGAGTTGAATGTCTTCGGCGGTATAGCCGCGCCGCCGCGCTTCGGCGTCGCCCGCCTTCAACGCTTCCCGAACCTGGTGGCGGAAGGCGGCGGCATCGCTGACCGGCTGGCGGTTCGAACGCATGCGCTCGATAACAGTAATCAGCTCCTGAAAAACAAGCGCAAGATTCTCAGGACGCCGGGAAACGGCGGCGCTTGCGCCTGTGGGTGCGCCACTTGGGGTCTGGACCATGGATGCCTCTCGCTAATCCAATACGACGAGCAGTTCGATTTGCGGATCAGGCAGATCGCCGGGCACGTAGACGCCTACCTGCCGCGTCATGACGATGTTATCCCAACAGGGACCGGCGCGGCTGACACCGAAGTACTGGGTATCGGCACGCGTCGAGATAGCCGAAGGGGGGATCTTGAGATGGGTCAATGCCATCCCGGGTAGCGCCCGCTTCACCAACTCCCCCACGAACTTGCTTGAACAAACCTTCACCAGGGCGGGCGTGCGGATGATGATTTCCGCCTCTCCCACCGGGGAATAAATCGCAAAGACCCAACGTGCCTGATCAAGAGCACGCTGATCGGTGATGTCGCCGGTCCAGAAGTAATCCGCGGATTTTTCGAGCGGGATGGAGATGCAATTGGTGGGAACAATGGTTTCGAGGTGGTGGCGGATGTGCTCGTCGAGAGCGTGGAAGCAATGGTCGAGATCCCGGTGATCATAGAGCGGGACGGAGCGGGGATGGGAGTCGAGCGCGAACGTGCAGAGTGCCCCGGCCAGGCGCGCCATCTCCCGGTAAAGCTCCTCGGGATGGCCGCGCCGCGTCATGAGCAGATGGCGGATGGGCGGCAGCGCGGCGTGAATGGAGTGAAGCATCCAAAAGCGGGCAATGTCGGTGGTGGAATACTCCGCCCAGGATTTTCCGGTCCGGCGGGCGCCGGCGAGGGCGGTGCTTTTCTCCTCGAGAATCTCGACCAGGCGCTGCGTGAGGAACATCAACCGCTCGCTTGCCGCAAGGTCGATGCAGGGCGGAATGAAGGCGGGATCGTAGATGAAGTTGCCGGATCCGTCGCGCATGATGCGCGCCACCGGCAATGCGATCTCCTCTCCGCTCACTTCGGTATCGAGCACCAGGCGGATGTTCTTTCGCCCGATCTGCACGGGCTTCTCGTCGCGCCCGGTGGTTTCGTCGTGCAGGATCCGGGTCTCGGCCCAATAGCGCGCGCCGGGGGCGGAGGGGGCTTCCGTAATCGGGACGCAGTTGATCCCTTCCGGCTTGCGCGGAGGAACCGTGAGCATCACCGTAACCCGGTCGCGGGTGGGTGGAAACAGTTCGGCCACCGCTCGCGGCGGGGGAAGGGGGTCTGAATCCGGCATGTGAAACGACATGCCGTCCGGAAAGATGCCACGGGCGTGAATGAGCGAAACCGTGCCGTTACGGAGCGCTTCCGCGTCAAACTGCGCGCCAATCAAACCGTAAGACTCAAACCACAGGCTGGTGGTGACAAAGCGGAGCGAGTCCTCGAAATAGCGGCTCTGTACCTGAAAGTGGTGAGGACCGAGGTACATTCCTTCGGACCAGACAACCCGGGAGAGGTTTTTCATAAGGGGGGGCTGCTCAAGTTCCGCCTTAGCAAAGATTATACTCTACCATAGCCGGTTGACCATTCAAGCCGTTCAATAGCCCTCATGGAGATAAGCGCAATCGGGGCCGATGGATAGTCAGGCGAGGTCTTTTTTCGATGCCGCCAGGAAAGATTCGTCCGAAGTGATGGGTTTTCGCTCGAAAAAACGCTTCTAATGGTAATGAGGGTGTAGTGTAGGAGATCGCGGGATGAGCTTTTACAGCAAGTATGAGTTGGTTGATGTCCTCCGGGACGACGGAGTGAAGACGTTCCAGGCTCGGGAAATCGCCACCGGGAAACCGGTGGAAGTGCACCTGGTGGTGGGGCAGCCTGGGAAAAGCGAGCCGCCGTTCGAATTGCTGGACAAAGTGCGCGCCCTGTCGCCGGAAAACCGCTCCCGGGTCGTGGAGACCGGAGAGCACATGGGGACCCCCTACGTGGTTACATTGCCGCTCGATGGGTATGCCAGTTTCCGCGATTGGGTGGCTGCCGTATCAGCGCCCGCGAGACCGCGAACGGATTCCCTGGCAAGGGTAGGGCGTTGGAGGATTCCATCGGAATCGAAACCCGCCAGTCCCGCTCCACTGGCGCCGCCGCCTTCCGCCACGGCGCGCGTACCGCAACCGGAGACGCCCGACATCACCCGGATGTTCAGCACGGCGGAACTGGTGATTCCGTCGAAGACAGTCGAGGCGCCTCAACCGCCCGCGCAGTCGCCGCCAGTCTCCGCGCCATCGAGCGAGGCGGGGATCGATGAGTTTGAAAAGCTGTTCTTTTCCAAGGGATCGACGGCACAAGTCAAGACCCCCACCGCTTCTCCCTCCCCTGCGCCCCCCGTTCATGCGGCTCCCGCGGTCGCGCCGCCCGACGACACGACGCGCATGTTCCAGGCCACGGGGCAGTTGCCGGCCGGGCAACCGCGAGACCCGGGATCGGATGATTTTGACCGGTTGTTTGAAGCAACCAGCCAGGCTAAGCCCACCCCGCCAACGGAAGCGCGGGAACCCGGCGAGTTCACGCGCATGTTTCAGGCTCCAGCTCTCGCCGCCGAGGCCAGGACCGCCCCAGCCACGTCCGCCGGTGACGCCACGGCGGAGAGTTCATCTCCGGCGCAGCCTCCGGCGCAGGCCGCGCCGCCCGCCCAGGAGCCGGGCGAGTTCACACGGATGTTCCAGGCTCCTTCGCTTACCGCGCAGATCAAGACCACCGAGTCCCCGGTGAGCGCAGGCGCCACCGCACAGCTCCCTGCATCCGGGAAGCCGGCCGCTCCCCCCGCGCCGCCCGCTCAGGAGGCCGGCGAGTTTACACGGATGTTTCAATCTCCTTCGCTCACCGCGCAGATTAAAGCCGCGGAGCCCCCGGCGCGAGCGGGCGGAGCCACCGCGCAGTTCCCCGCGCCCGGCAAGCCGGCCGCTCCTTCGGAGCCGCCTGCTCAGGAGTCGGGTGAATTTACGCGGATGTTCCAGGCCCCGTCGCTCACCGCGCGGATCAACCAGGAGCCCGCTACGCCCACCTCCGGAGAGGCGGCGGGCGAGCTTACACGGATGCTCGAGTTGAGCAAATCCGGATCCTCGCAACAGCAGACCCTTCCTCCCCCGGAACCCGTGGCTGCGCCCAAGGCGCAGGAGCCGCCCGAAACAATGTCTGAGCCCCTTGGACACTCTCCGGTCAAGGAACCGTCCGCGCCTCCGGCGGGTGAGTTCACGAGGATGTTCCAGGTCACTCAAGCCGGGATGCCATCCAGTGAGCCGGCCGCGAAGCCGGCGGAGGCCTCCGGCGATTTCACGCGCATGTTCCAGACCGGGCCGCATCCGCCACAGGCCGCTCCTGCGGCGTCCGCTACGCCCGCATCTTCCACCCAATCAGCGCCGGGGGAGTTCACCCGCATGTTTCAAACAGCGCCGAACGTTCCTTTCGGCGAGACTCCCGCCGCGCCTCCGCCGGCCGTCAAAGCGCCTCCCCCCTCTGCTCCTCCCCCGCCACCGGCTCAGCCCACGGCTCAGCAAGGGCCTGGGGAGTTCACACGCATGTTCTCGGCTGCTCCCCTGCCTTCCGGGGAGTCCCCGTTCGGCGGTTCCACCGGACAGCCGCAAAAACAGGAGCCGGGCGAGTTCACGCGCATCTTTTCCGCTCACTCCGCGCCCCCGAAGCAGCCGTTGCCTATCGCCACCCCTCAGCAATCACCCACCGGGCAGCCGAGTCCGTTCGCGCCACCAACCTCTCCCCTGGCGCAGCCCATGATAACGCCACCGGCGTCCTCTCCTTTCAGCCAGCCTTCCTCGCCGTTCGGTCAGCAGCCTTCCTCGCCGTTTGGACAGCAGCCGCCCTCACCGTTCGGACAGCCGCCGATGGGGCAACCGGGGCTAGGCGCGATTCCCCAGCGCCCGTACGCTGGCGCGCCGCAACAGGGTCACGGAAACGAGTACGAAAAGTTGTTCGGTGGCGGGAACGCGCCTGCCATGCCGTCCGCTCCCGGTGCGATGCCTCCCCAGGTGGGAGGATTCGGCAGCGCCACCCAATCCT
>JABAQT010000030.1:0-26777 GCA_019187195.1 Bryobacteraceae bacterium | reverse complement strand
GCGCCGCAACAGGGTCACGGAAACGAGTACGAAAAGTTGTTCGGTGGCGGGAACGCGCCTGCCATGCCGTCCGCTCCCGGTGCGATGCCTCCCCAGGTGGGAGGATTCGGCAGCGCCACCCAATCCTTCCAGTCCCCTCAGTTGCCGCAAGCGGCGCCCGCGCAGCCAGCCGGTCCAACCGAGTACACGCGGTTGTTCAGCGCCCCGAAGGAGCCACAGGTTGCGCCGCCTCCTGTTCCCGTGGCCGCGCCACCGCCCAAGCCGTTCCCGAAATGGCCGATCTTCGTGTTTGCCGGCATCATCATCCTGCTGCTCATCGGCCTCATTGTGACTCTGGTTCGCAAGTAACAGACGACGAGGAAACCTCATGGCCACACCCGTCCATGCCGCCC
This sequence comes from Bryobacteraceae bacterium, assembly GCA_019187195.1. Lineage (GTDB taxonomy): Bacteria > Acidobacteriota > Terriglobia > Bryobacterales > Bryobacteraceae > CADEFT01. The sequence continues at coordinate 26,385 of JABAQT010000030.1, read as the reverse complement.
AGGAAGTGTTCGATCGTGTTCGGACGCTTTTTCAGAACTCCGAATTCAATGAACAGACGGCCGAGCAGCGGGCAGTCGATAAGGATTTCCCGTTCCCCCCGTTTTCCGACGGCCAGGTGCCGGAGGACTCGGACGCCGCGGGCATCCTGATGGGCATGTTCCTGCGCGCGGGAACCGCCTCCGCGGCGCTCTTCGAAAGGAAGCTCGGCGCGCGGGCGGCGGATGATCTGCTTACGCTCGGGCTCATTGAATCCAACGGGAACGGCTACAAGGCTACGGTCCGAATCCGTCCAATGTATGGCCTGTATATCCTCAGTGACCTGTGGGATTCCACGGCAGGCCCGAACCCTCCAAATCTTGCCGATGACGTCGTATTTCCGCCGGACATTCCCAATACGCTCACATATCTTTCCTACATCCCGCTCGATCCTTGCGAACGCTTTTTGGAGGGTTGCGGCGGATCGGGCGTGGTGGCGCTGATGATGGCGCGGCGGGGCGCGAAACATGCCTGGTCATTCGATATCACGGAACGCTCGACGTCGTTTGCCGGCTTCAGCGCGCGTCTCAACGGGCTCGACAACTTCACCGCCGGCTGTGGAGACACTTACGCGCCGGCCGGCGGCCTGCAATTCGATCGTATCGCCGTGCATCCCCCGTACGTGCCGGTGTTGAAGCACACCTGGATCTATCACGCCGGCGGAAACGACGGCGAGCAGATCACCCGCAAGCATGTTCAGGATCTGCACAAAGTGCTCGCTCCGGGGGGCCGGTTCTACTGCCGCTGCCTTGGCTCGGACCGGCAGGATTCGCCCTTTGAAAAACGCATCCGGGAGTGGTTGGGCGAACATACCGAGGAGTTCGATGTCGCCGTCCATGTCATCCGCATTTTGGAACCGATCACGTATGTCATGGCGGCGCTGATGCGGGGAAGAGCAAAGGCGGAGGAGATTCCCGAGTGGGGACGGCTGTTCGAGAGTCTGAAAGTCTTTCATTTCCTGGCAAGCGTGGTGGTGATCCAGCGCCGGGCCGAACAGCGGCCGGTTTTCACGGTGCGGCGCAAAGCGGGGCCGTTTTCCGGGCCAAGGGAACTCGAATGGCTGCTGCACTGGGAGACCGAGCGCGCCCGGGGCTGCGAGGATGTCATCCTGCAATCGAAACTGCGGGCGGGCAAGACAATGCTCCAGTTGACCCACGGCATCCACGAAGGGAAGTGGGCGTTGGCGGAGCAGAAGCTGGAAGTGGAGCATCCTTATCCCAACACATGGGAAGTGGATCCGCTGGGAGCGTACCTCATTCCCAAACTCACCGGAGCAGCCACGGGGGCCGAAGTGTTTGAGGGACTGATCCGGGAAGGCGTCATCGGCGGCAATCTTGATGCCCGCCGGTTCGCGCGGACGCTGGGAGAACTGGTGTCCGGCGGCTTTGTCGTGGTGGACGGGCATGAGCCTCCCTTGCCAAAGGAACGCGAGCAGGAAGAAATTTGATGTACTGGTAGCCGCGATGAAACGGCGAACATTTTCCCGGTTGGCATTGGGCTCCCTGGGCGCTGCCCCGCTAGGCGCGGCCCCCATGGCGGCGAGCGGCAGGAAGAGAGTGGCGGGCGTGGTTACGGAATACACGTGGTATTCTCACGCCGATGTCGTGCTTGGCCGGATCCTGGGCGGGAATTCGGCGAACAATGTTCATTCCGAACCCCGAACACACCTGGTTTCGCTCTATCGCGACCAGAAGCCGAAGAACGACATGGCGCCCGACATGGCGGCGCGTTTCGGCTTCACGCTCTATCCGACCATCCACGATGCATTGACGCTCGGCGGCGGCAAACTCGCCGTGGACGCCGTGATTCTCATTGGCGAACACGGCAACTACCCCAGAAATGAACTCGGGCAGCAGATGTATCCGCGCTACGAGCTTTTTAACCAGATTCTGGACGTGTACGAGAAAAGCGGGCGCGCCGTACCGACGTTCTCGGATAAGCACTTTTCATATTCCTGGGAGAAGGCCAGCAAGATGTATGACCGCGCCCGGCGGCTGAGGGTGCCCTTTATGGCCGGTTCATCGATTCCGGTCTCCGTTCGTACTCCCTTGCTCGAAATTCCACTGAATGCGCCGCTCGAACACGCCGTCGCGCTGGGTTATGGTCCGCCCGATGCCTATGGTTTTCACCTGCTCGAATCGCTGCAGTGCATGGTGGAACGGCGCGCCGGGGGTGAGACCGGCATCGAGAGCGTCGAGTGGCTCGAGGGCGACGCCATCTGGAAATGGATAGCGGGCGAGGGGGCGTGGAGCAAGCCGCTCATCGACGAAGCCGCCAGGCGTAACCCCTCCCGCAAGCCGGTGCCGGTGGAAGAAGAGGCGAGAAAGCCGGTGCTGTTCCTGCTGAACTACAGGGACGGCTTCCGCGCCGCCGCGATGATCATCACCCCTTCCGGGGCACGCTGGTCCTTCGCCTGCCGCCGGAAAGGTGAATCACGCATCGACTCGACTCTGTTCGGCCTTGCCGCTCCGGGCCGGCCTCTCCCGCACTTCGACGGGCTGGTGAAGTGTATCGAAGACATGTTCGTCAGCGGCAAGCCGGTCTACCCCGTGGAGCGAACCCTGCTCACCACGGGCGCGCTGGCCTTCCTCTTTCAGTCAAAGGGGCACGGACGGCGGGTGGAGACGCCGGAGCTATCGGTACGTTATCAGGCTCCGGAACACGCCTACTTCCAAAAGAGCTGACCTACAGCCGCCCTTCGCGGTGCAGTTTCTCGTATAGTTCAACGGTCTGCCGAATCCCGTCTTCGAGCGGAGTTTTCTGAATTCCGGGCACCGTCGCGCGCAGCGCTCCGTCATCCATGCGGTAGGCCACCGGCACCTGCGGCCCGCTCGCGGAGATCAGCTTCGCCGCCCCCGGACGCAGACGGTCCAGCGTCTTCACGATCTCATCCATATGGATGACGTCCCCCGCCAGGTTGAACACGTGCGCGCCTTCGACCGTCGAGAGCAGGCAGCCGATGAATGTCTCGGCCACATCCTCCACGTACTGAAGATCCATGAAGCCGCCCAGGGGGATCTGATAGGGCTGGCCCAGCACCAGGTTCTTCATCGCGATTGTTGGCGACGCCGTCAAGCCGAGATCCCGGCCCACTCCGTAAACTGTCCAGGGCCTCAACCCGACGCTCGAGATGCCGCTGGCCGAATAGAACACCCGCGCGTTGCCCTCGTTGGCCTGCTTGAAGACTCCGTAATGAGTCGCGGGCCTGGTGGGATCGGCTTCCGAGAGCGCCCGTGCCTCATAGGCGTCTTCCGGCCCCCACACGGCGGAGGAACTCGCGTAGACCACGCGTACGGGACGCCCGGCATCGCGCGCGCCCTCGAAAACGTTGAGGGTTCCGACAACGTCGACCAAGCCCCCTTTCACTGGGTTCGCCTGGCAAAACGGCATCAGCACCGCGGCCAGGTGCACGATGTGCGTGATCCCCTCATCCCGGATCAGCGTCTTGATCCGATCGGTGTCCTCGATGGCGCCTGTCTGGATGGCCAGCCCGGTTCGTTCCCCCGGTTCGGTAATCAACGCCAGCCGCGCGGGGTTGCCGTCCAGGTCATAAATCAGGACATCGAGGCCGCGTTTCAGCAGCCCCCTAACCACCCATGCGCCGATACATCCTTGCGCTCCAGTCACCAGTACACGCATCATGACTCCTAGAAAAAGAAAAAACAGCAGGAATCAGGAATCTTACCATCTTCGTGAGTGCGATCATGAAGGCAATGGATGATCGCTCGCGTGAACGCTACTCCCGCCAGATTCTGTTTCCCGGCATCGGCGCGGAAGGACAGGACAAGCTGCTGGCGTCGCACGCCGCCATTGTGGGCTGCGGCGCGCTCGGCAGTTTTCAGGCGGGAGCCCTCGCTCGGGCGGGAGTGGGCCGGCTCACGATCATAGATCGCGACTATGTCGAATGGAGCAACCTCCAGCGCCAGTGGCTGTTTGAAGAGGAGGATGCGGCCGAAGGCCTCCCCAAGGCCGTCGCCGGCGCGCGGCGGTTGCGCCGGATCAACGGCGGTATTCATGTCGAGCCAGTGGTCGCTGATCTCACCGCCGCCAACGCCATGGATCTGCTTTCGGATGCGGACCTGATCCTCGACGCCACCGACAACTTCGAGACGCGCTACCTCATTAACGACTTCGCCATCCGCCAGAATATCCCGTGGATCTATGGCGCGGCGGTGGCCAGCTATGGCCTGGTGATGCCGGTCCTGCCGTCGCAAACGGCGTGTCTGAAATGCATCTATCCTGAACCGCCCACGGGCTCCCAGCCCACTTGCGAAACGGCCGGCGTGCTGAACACGATCACCTCGCTCATCGCTTCGCTGCAGGTAAGCCTCGCCTTCCAGGTGCTCAGCGGAAAGGCGGACGAGGCGCCGCGCAGGATCACGACGGTGGATGTCTGGACGGGTGTGATCCGCCAGGTGAGCCAACCGGGGCCGCAGCCGGGCTGCCCGGCCTGCGGCGAGCATCGCTACGTACACCTCGAGGGCCGGCGCCGCGCGCCCATCAGTCTTTGCGGGCGCAACGCCGTGCAGATTCACGAGCGCGCCCGGCCGCTCGATCTGATCGGCCTCGAAGCGCGGTTGAAAGCCCTTGGCGAGGTGCGGCGAAATGAGTTCGCCCTCCGCCTCTTCCTGCCTGCCTACGAGATGACTGTATTCCCGGATGGCCGCGCCATCATCAAGGGCACGACAGACCCCGGCATTGCCCGCGGACTGTACGCCAAGTACATTGGCTCCTAGTTGCTATCCTGTGAATGACACCGATGCGGCGCGCCCGCCCTCTCTTTCTTCTGGCGATCCTGGTCATTTCCGGCTACTTGGCGGTAACCTACCGCCATCAACTCGCCGAGCTCCGCCGCAATGCGCCTCCTACGCCGAAACCCCTCGATCAGGGGGTCAATGCCACGGCCACCGACTGGCATTGGGAAAAAAGTTCGGGGAACGGGCCGGCGGTGTCGGTGCGCGCGAAGAATTTCCGCCAGATCAAGGAGCCCAGCCGTTTCGAACTCGAGAAAGTGGATCTGAAGATCTACCGTGCCGACGGCAAGTCATATGACCATGTGCTGAGCGAACGGGCCATTTTTGACATGGCCGAAGCCTTCCTCTACTCGGAAGGAGAAGCGGACATCACCATGGGAGAAGAGGAGGGGAAGCCGCCCTCTCCCGCGCGTCTGGTCCACATCAAGTCCTCCGGCATCCGTTTCGACAGTAAGACGGGCAAGGCGGAAACCAGCCGGGAAGCCACCTTCCTCTTCGAGCGCGGGGAGGGAAAGGCCGTGGGGGCGGTTTATGATCCCTTGACCCGGGAACTGCTCCTCCGCAGCAAGGCTCAACTGATCTGGCACGACCGCGGGCCGGTCAATCCACGTCCCATGAAGGTGGAGGCGGATCAGATCCTGTACCTCGAAAATGAATCGAAGGTGGTCCTCTCGCCGTGGGCCAAACTCACCCGCGGCAACATGACGCTGGAGGGCAAGGGAGCTCTGGTGACGCTCGACAAGAACGGCATCCGGCAGGTGGATACCACGGCCGCCAAAGGCTCGGACAGGTTTCCCGGCCGCGTGCTTGACTATGCCGCCGATCAGCTCACAATGTCGTTCAACGAAAAGAGCGAAGTGGAAAAGATCAGGGGGACGGGCGGGGCGACTCTCACCGCAACCACTGCGTTCGCCGTCACCAGCACTCATTCAAGCCAGATAGATCTCGATTTCAACGCCACGGGTAACGAGAGTATTCTCCGGCGCGCCGCCGCCACCGGACAGGCCGTGGTGGAATCGAAGCCCATCGCGCGGACGGACCGCCCTCCCGCCGAGACGCGCATCCTGCGCAGTGAAACCGTGGAGATGACGATGCGTCCGGACGGCAGGGAGATAGATGCGATCCACACGCCTACGCCGGGGGTTCTGGAATTTCTTCCCAACCTTCCCGGACAGCGCCGGAGGCGTGTCGATGGAGACCGGTTCGATATCGTTTACGGGGCGGCCAACACGATCGAATCATTCCATACCAACAACGCCCGTACGCGCACCGAAAGCGGACCGGGGAAAGGCCGTCCGCGGGCTCCGGCGCTGACATCGAGCCGTGAACTGCAAGCCTACTTCGCGCCGAAAACCGGTGAAATGACCCGGCTCGAGCAATCGGGCGACTTCCGCTACGAGGAGGCGGAGCGCAAGGCGCGCTCTGAGCGGGCGCTTCTTGATCAGACTTCGAATCGCATCACGCTCATTCAGGACGCGCGCGTTTGGGATGCGAGCGGAGCCACGTCGGCCGACCAGATCGTCCTCGATCAGAAGAGCGAGGATTTCACGGCCGAGGGGCACGTGAATTCGAGCCGTCTCCCGGACCGGAAAGGCTCGGGCTCGGCCATGCTTTCCGGCGACGAGCCGACGCAGGCGAGAGCCATGAGAATGACCACTCGCGATCAGCAGAGCCTGGTGATCTACGACGGCAACGCCGTCCTGTGGCAGGGAGCGAACCGTTTGCGGGCCGATCACATCGAGATCGAGCGGAAGAACGGATTGCTGCGCGCCCACGGTCATGTGGCGAGCCAATTGATCGACCGGCCGGATGAAGCCCAAGCAGCCAAACCGAAGAACGCTGCCCCGGTGTTCACGCTCATTACGGCGCCATCCATGACCTATTCTGATAAGGATCGTGTCGCGCATTACACGGGCGGAGTCTTTCTGCGCCGCGCCGGGCTCGATGTGCGAAGCCGCGAGTTGCGCGCCTATCTCAAGGATGAAAGCAAGCGGAAGGGCGGGAAGGAGAGCGGATCGAGCGTCGAGAAGGCGGCGGCCGATGGCGGCGTCGTCATCGTGCAGACAGCGCCGGATCGCACGCGCCGCGGCGTCTCCGAACATGCGGATTACTATGTCGATGAACAGAAGATTATCCTCGAACAGGGATCGCCGGAACTGCGGGATTCGCTACGCGGCGTCACGAAAGGAAAGCAATTGACTTATTTCGCCGGCGATGACAGGCTTCTGGTCAACGGAGTCACGGCGCAGCCGGCGGTGAGCAGGATCCGCCGGAAATAACGCATGCGAATTCTGGAAACATCGGAGATCTCGAAGTCGTACCGCGGCCGGAAGGTGGTGGATGGCGTTTCGGTCAGCGTGTCGCAAGGGGAAGTGGTGGGGCTGCTGGGGCCGAACGGAGCGGGCAAGACGACATCGTTTTACATGATCGTCGGTCTGGTAAGCCCGGATAGCGGCAAGATTCTGCTCGACCAGAAGGACGTTACGCCCCTGGCAATGTATGAACGTGCCCGCCGCGGCATCAGCTACCTGCCTCAGGAGGCTTCCGTCTTCCGCCGCCTCACCGTGGAAGAGAATCTCATGGCGATTCTCGAGACGCTCTCGATGCCGGGCTCCAAGCGCCGCGAGCGGATGACGACTCTCATCGAGATGCTGGGCCTCGAAAAGGTACGGCAGAGCAAAGGCTATATGCTGAGCGGCGGCGAGCGGCGGCGCGTCGAGATCGCGCGCTCCCTGGTCATCGAGCCGAACTTCCTGCTGCTCGATGAGCCTTTTTCCGGTATCGATCCGATTCAGGTGATGGAACTGCAGCGTATCGTCTTCGACCTGAAGCGCGCGGGAATCGGAATCCTGGTGACCGATCATAACGTAAGGGAGACGCTGGCGGTCACCGACCGGGCCTACATCATCAACAACGGAAAGATCTTCCGCGCGGGCACTCCCGAGGCGTTGGGGAATGATCCGGAAGTCAAGCGGATCTATCTGGGCGAATCGTTCCAGTTGTAGGCCGTCCGGGTCAACGGGCGCTCATCCTCTCCCAGGCGTCCACGCCGCCGCGCAAAGCGCGCACGCGAGTGATTCCCGCTTCGAACAGCAGCAGCGCCGCACGGGCGCTCGATGCTTCGTTGGGTCAACTGCAAAATAGGATGATTTCGCGATCCTCGGGGATCTCCCGGCGGCGGCTCAGCAGTTCCGCGGGCGGGAGCCGAAGGGCGCCCGGGATGCCGGAGATACCCTCGGCCGATTCGCCGCGCAGGTCCACGATAAACAGATCCTCGCCGGCCTCGAGCCGCCGCCGCAGTTCTTCGGGACTGATACGCGCTACTTCGATCTTGCGAAGGAATGCCCGCCGCCGCAGAATCTTCCACCCAATCCAGGCCCCGAAGAAGCCCAGCACGAGAAGGAGCAGGCCGGAACCGGTCCGTGATGCGTATTCGGCGGCCTCATCCAACTGGCTGCTCAACAGGTAGCCCGCGCTCATGTAGGAGGCGCTCCAGATAGCGGTTCCCAGGGAATCATAAGCAAGAAACCGCCAGATTCCCACGCCCGAGTTGCCCGCCATGGGCGCGGCGACGGCATTCAAACCCGGCACGAACTTCGAGATGAGCAGGGACTTGAGCCCATGGCGCAGAAACGCGTTCTCGGTCTGCCTCACGCAGGAATCCGGCTCGATGGAGAGCCGGCACAATAACCGCAGAACCCGCCGTCCGCGGAGTCTGCCGATGTAGAACCACGCGCTGTCCACCAGCAGGGCGGCGGCTACGCAGGACGCGACGGCGGCAACCGGGTGGAGAAGTTCCGAGCGGATCAACGCGCCCGCCGCGAGCAACAATGGAGCGGAGGGGATGGGAAACGCCCCCTGCTCGGCGAGTACCCATAGGAACAGGACAAGATAACCATGATTTGCGACGAAGCCCAGGATCTCGCGCATCGTATTCAGGATGGCATTTCATGGGGCCGGTTCGCTTTTCCCGGGCCGCGCCGGTGGGGGGTGCGAACTGAGGACCGCGCGGCCGGCTTACATTTAAGAGAGATTAGGCAGAGGCTGTAGCGATCGAAGGCATAGAATTGAGATGAGGAGGCAAACGAGCATGACACTACTGGAGTCTTTGAAACAATACACGGTAGTGGTGGCGGACACGGGAGATATTGAGGCCATCGCGCACCACCGTCCGCAGGACGCCACCACGAATCCGTCGCTTCTCTATAGCGCCGCGCGGAAGCCCACGTACCGTCACCTTGTGGACAAGGCGGTGGATATAGCCCTGGAATCGGGATGTGGCCCCAGGGAGAAGGCGGAAGCGTTCACGGACCACCTGTTTGTCTCGTTCGGATGCGAGATCCTGAAAGTGATTCCGGGGCGCGTGTCAACGGAGGTGGACGCCAGCTTGAGCTTCGACACCGAGGCCACCATCGCGAAAGCGAGGAAGTTGATTTCACTCTACGAGAAAGCGGGCGTAAGCCGTGAGCGGATTCTGATCAAGGTGGCGAGCACATGGGAAGGTATCCGCGCCGCCGCGCGCCTGGAGCGGGAAGGGATTCACTGCAATCTCACCTTGCTGTTCAGCTTCGCGCAAGCCGTGGCGTGCGCCGAGGCGGAGGTTACTCTGATTTCGCCGTTCGTCGGCCGCATTTATGACTGGTACAAGAAGGAGCGCGGCGCGGAAATTCCGGCCGATGAGGATCCGGGTGTGGCTTCGGTCACGCGCATCTACAACTACTACAAGGCTTACGGATACAAGACACAGGTGATGGGCGCCAGCTTCCGCAATATTCACCAGATCACGCACCTTGCGGGCGCCGACCTGCTCACCATCAGCCCGGATCTGCTGGACAAATTGGACCACGCCGAGGGCTCCCTCGAACGCAGACTCGATCCCGCTCACGCGGACCCCGGCAAGGACCCCAAACTCCACCTGGACGAAAAGACCTTCCGCTGGATGCACAATGAAGACGCCATGGCTTCGGAGAAGTTGGCGGAAGGCATCCGCAAGTTCAACATAGACGCCCGCAAGCTCGAAGCCTTTGCGCTCTCGCAGGTTGCCGAGAAGGTCGGCTGAGTTCGAAGATCATGCCCGAACTGTGGCTCGTCCGGCACGGCGAGACAGAGTGGAGCCGCTCGGGGGCGCACACCGGAAGGACGGATCTGGCGCTCACGGAAACGGGAATCGCGGAAGCGAGAGCCATCGGTGAAGCGTTGGGCGGCCGTAACTTTTCATTGGTGTTGACCAGTCCATTCCATCGTGCCCGTGAAACCTGCCGGCTCGCGGGCTATGGCATGGCGGCGATAGTGGAGCCGGATCTCCGCGAATGGGACTACGGAGATTACGAAGGCAGAACCACGGCTGAGATCCGCCTCCAGGCTCCGGGATGGAACGTGTGGCAATGCGGCGTTCCAAACGGCGAGAGTATCGAGCAGGTGGCGGCTCGCGCCGAGGCGGTGATAGCACGCTCCGCGCGGGCTTCGGGCGATGTGGCTCTGTTCGGGCACGGGCATGCTCTTCGCGTGTTGACAGCGCGCTGGCTCGGACTCGAGCCGGCGGCGGGCCGTTTATTCTCGCTGGGAACCGCTACGTTGAGCACGCTGGGATTCGAGCGGGAGACTCGCGTAATTAAGCGTTGGAATCTATCGTGCGACCCCATGGGGGCATGATCGCGGCAGAGGGAGGCAGGGAATGAAATCCGTTAAAACGCCGGAACACAAAATCACGGCATGGGAGGCGCTGGCAGCCCACTATAAGGAGATCGGCCATCTTCACTTGCGGGACCTGTTCGCGGGCGACACGGCGCGTGGTGAACGGATGGCCACCGAGGCGTTGGGAGTCTATCTCGATTACTCGAAGAACCGTATCACGGATGAGACTCTCCGGTTGCTGTTGCGGCTGGCGGAGGAGTGCAACCTGCGCGCGCGCATTGACGCCATGTTCCGTGGCGAGAAGATCAACCTCACGGAGAACCGCGCGGTGCTGCATGTCGCGCTGCGCGCCCCAATAGGCGCGTCCATTGTGGTGGATGGAGAAAACGTCGTGCCATACGTGCACGCCGTGCTCGACAAGATGGCTGCGTTCACCGATTCCGTGCGGCGGGGCGAATGGACGGGACACAGCGGAAAGCGCATTCGCAATGTGGTCAACATCGGGATCGGAGGCTCCGATCTCGGCCCGGTCATGGCGTACGAGGCGCTGCGGCATTACAGCAGCCGCGAGATGATCTTCCGCTTTATTTCGAACGTCGACGGGACGGATTTTGCCGAAACCGTTCGCGACCTGGATGCCGCCGAAACACTCTTCATCATCTCCTCGAAGACATTCACCACGCTCGAGACCATGACCAATGCGCGCACTGCCCGCGAGTGGCTGCTGGCCCGCTTCGCGGGCGACGGGGCGGCCGTGGCGCGGCACTTCGTCGCCGTTTCCACGAATGCCGGGGAGGTCGCGCGATTTGGCATTGATACCGCGAATATGTTCGAGTTCCGGGATTGGGTGGGAGGCCGGTACTCGATGCCTTCCGCCATCGGCCTTTCCACCATGGCCGCCATCGGCGCGGATAACTTTCGCGCCATGCTGAACGGCTTCCACCAGATGGACGAACATTTCCGCACCGCGCCGTTTGAGCGGAACCTGCCGGTTCTCATGGGGCTGCTGGCCGTATGGTACAGCAACTTTTTCGGCGCCCAGACCGTGGCTATCCTGCCCTATGACCAGTACCTGAAGCGCTTCCCCGCCTACCTTCAGCAGTTGACCATGGAGAGCAACGGAAAGCATGTCACGCTCGATGGCTCGCCCGTCGGACGCGACACCAGCGCCGTCTACTGGGGAGAACCGGGAACCAACGGCCAGCACTCCTTCTATCAGCTCATTCATCAGGGGACCAGGCTCATCCCCTGCGACTTTATTGCCTTCGCGCAGTCCCTGAATCCCCTCGGACGGCACCACGACATGCTCATGGCCAACGTGTTTGCTCAAACGGAAGCGCTGGCTTTCGGCAAGACGGCCGCGGAGGTGAAGGCCGAGGGCACGCCGGATTGGCTGGTTCCGCACCGGGTCTTTGAAGGCAACCGGCCTTCGAACACGATACTCGCGGAACGGCTGACGCCGGAACTGCTGGGCAAGCTGGTCGCGCTATACGAACATAGCGTCTTCACGCAGGGAGCCCTCTGGAACGTGGACTCTTTCGATCAATGGGGCGTGGAACTCGGCAAGGCGCTGGCGCAGCGAATCATCCCCGAACTCGAAGCCCGCGAGGAGCCGCCGCTGCGACATGACTCCTCCACCAACAACATGATCCGCCGCTACCGGAGGCTGAAGGGGAGCATGTAAGCCGCGGGGAAGGATGCTGGTAGGCGCGGCAGGACTCGAACCTGCGACCCTCTGCTTAGAAGGCAGATGCTCTATCCACCTGAGCTACGCGCCCGTCCCCCTATTCTACCAGCGGCCTACAACTCGACTCCGGTGTCCATCCACTTCCCCGCGCGCGCGGATGCAAGCACCGCATCACACACTTTCTGTGTTTGGAGAGCATTGCGGAAATCCGGCTGCGTTGGTTTGCCCGACTCGATGCCCATCACGAAATCCGCGAGAGCGTTGAGGAACGTGTGCTCGTAGCCGATACAGGTTCCCGGCACCCAGTAGCGGTTCATGTAGGGATGCTCGGAATTCGTGGTGTGGATCTTGCGCCATCCCGTCAGGTGAGACTCCACCTTCTTGCCGCTTTGCAGTTGCTGGTACTCGAAGAACTGCAGATACTCGGGCTCCTCGAGATCAAAGTAGACGCTGCCTCCGGCTCCGTTCAGTTCGAAAGTATTGAAGTTCTTCCGCCCGCGCGCATAGCGAGTCGATTCGAATGTCCCTATCGACCCGTTCGCGAATTCGGCCAGGAACATGCACGCATCATCTATGGTCACGGCTTGCCGGTTGCCGGTGATCACGTGCTGGCGTTCCTTCACGAAAGTCTCCGTCTTCGCCACCACGCGCGAGATCGCGCCGTTCAGCCACATTGCCGTATCGATCGAATGCGCCAACAGGTCGCCCGTGACGCCCGATCCAGCCACCGACGCATCCAATCGCCACAGTCCCGGACCGCCTTGTGGAACATCCTCGGCGATCGTCCAATCCTGCAGGTAGGTGGCGCGATAATGGAACGCGCGGCCGATGCGCCCTTCCTCCACCACCTGCTTCGCCAGCGCGATGGCCGGCACCCGGCGGTAGTTGAACCAGACCATGTTCGGGACGCCCGCGGCCTCGACCGCCTTCACCATCTCTTCCGCCTCGGCCACGTTCATGGCCAGCGGTTTCTCGCACACGATCATTTTCCCGTTTCTCGCCGCCGCCAGCGCGATGTCGCGGTGCGTGTTGTTCGGCGAGCCGATGTCGATGAGATCGATGTCGGGCGCCTCGACCAGATCCTTCCAGTCGCTAACGATACGCTCATAACCCCAGTTGCCGGCGAACGCTCTCGCCTTTTCGGCATTGCGCGCGCAAACCGCCTTCAGGACGGGCTTGTGCCGCACGGGGAAGAAATCCGTCAGCCGCTTGTAAGCATTGGAATGGGCGCGGCCCATGAACCCATATCCGATCATCCCCACACGAAGTTCTTTCATGTTCGCTCCGGCGCCTATCCGTACTTTTCCACCAGCTTGTCGAGGGCCCTCTTGCATGTCTCCGTGGCGGTCCAGGCATCCGGCCAGAAGCACAGGTCGATTGTCCACCAGTCGTGGGAGAGCCGGGACGCCTTCACCAGTTCCGGCACGATCTCATCGAAGTTCAGAAGGCCCTGCCCGAACGGCGGGTGCGACGACGTTTCGTCATTGCCGTCAGCGTCCTTGTGGCATGTATTGTCGGAATCGATCAGGTGAATGTGATTGATCCGCCCGCTCAACATGCGGATCAGGTCCACCTGCGTGGGGAACGTCTCTTTCTCTCCCTCCTGCCGCGCGCCCACCACGCCCACCATCTGCCCGTGGCAGGTGTCGTACTGAAGGCCGAAATTCGGCTTGTCCACCGCATCATGTATGCGCACCACATCGCTCGGCTTGTTGAATGCGAAGCCCGGCTCGAACTCCCAGGTCACGTACTGGCCGTTGTCCGCGGCGATGTCGCAGCATGTCTTCCACGTGCGCGTCACCCGGCCGAAAGCGGTGTCATAGTCTATCTCACGATGAATAGGCGGCGGCTGTACGCAATCGACGCGTATCCCCTGGATGCCCACGTCCCGGCAGAACTCCGAGTTCTTGCGGAACTCGGCGATGTACTTGCTTTGATCGTCCGTGTTGATGAGTTTCTCGCCCCACAGGTTTGCGGCGATTCCGCTGAAGGCGAGTCCGCGCTCCTTCATCTTCGCCTTCAACTCCTGGCGCTGTGATTTTTCCGGCATCGCGCCCGGCCAGGAATCATTCGGACCATTGGGGTTGCCCGGGTTCGGATGAGGCGGAAAACCGCCCAGTTCAACGCCGTCGAAACCGAGCGCCTTGAGCTTCTCGCAAACGGTGTCAAAGTCAATTGGATTGCTCGCGTACGGGCCGATGGTGTAGGCCCAGCTTCCGATCGAGGTGCGTTTACTCATAAGAATTCCCTACACTCATACTGCAAATCGAGTTCGCGGCGCAAGCGGCGTCAGCGTGATTTGTCCGCCCGCGCCGCTTCGACCTCCTCATCCCCCGGCGCTTCCCGCCTGGCGAATTGCTTTCCGCTCCACGAATATGTCACGGCCGTCTTCTTAAGGTACAGAACCCCCAGGGCATCGGCCGAGTAGCGGAACGGCTTCATGTGCTCGAAGTCGAAATCCTTCTCGCCGCGTTTGTAAATCACGAGGAATGTGAAGGGGTCCGGGTCATCGGCGGAAAGCGGCATCATCGAGTATCCCGTGGTGGAGGCGACAAACGCCACCACGTGCTGTTTGCCCCCGGAGATGACTTGGACGGCGTAGTCGGTCCTGCCATCCCTGTTGAAGTCGCCAAATACCAGATTGGGCCGGAGCGCCGGCATGTACTGTTCGAACCAGGATTCAATCTGCGGCGCGCTTGGCGCCATCCGCCATTCCGCATACTTCCGGTCGAGCAGTGAGCGTGCCTGCGGCGGAAGTTCCACTGCGCCGGCGAGCAGCGCCAAGCAGCATAGAAGCCACATGCCCATCAGGCTAGCAATTCCCGGATCGTCACGCCGCGCCGAATACCCTACAGGAGCCGGATGAGACATACAATGTTCAGAGACTCTTATGGGAAGGACCATCCTACGTGACGGGGTGTATGAGCGCCTGCTCGCCGAGATCCTCGACGGCCGTATCGCGCCCGGCTCGAACCTGCGAGAGGAGCGTCTTGCCGCCGACCTGGATGTCAGCCGCACGCCCGTCCGCGAGGCTCTTCGCAAACTCGCCGAGGAGGGTTTTGTCGAGTACCTCCCCCACCGCGGCGCGAAATTGTTGATGCCCACCCCGGCCCTGGCCCGGGAGATTTTTCAGATTCGCGAGGCTCTGGAAGCAGTCGCCGTGCGCGAAGCGGCTGTAAGAATCAGCGCCGCCCGTCTGCTGCTGTTGCGCGACCATATGGAAATGCTCCGTCCCCGAGTGGCCGCCGGAGACCTCAGCGACGCCGGCGACCTGGTTCACGAGGAAATTTTCGCCGCCTGCCAGAACCGCCGCCTGGAACAGATCATGCAGGTGTTCGGCGGACAAGTGAAGTGGCTTCAGAACCTGGCAAGCCAGTTGCCGGACCGCCTGCAGCATGCCTTTCGCGAACATGACAGCATCGTTACCGCCCTCGAATCGCGTGATCCGGAATGGGCGGAAAGCGCGCTGCGGGCGCACATCCGCAACACACTGCACGATTTGTTGATAGGGTTGGGGGAACCGCAACAGCGCGGCAATTCCGCCGCCGTCTGAAGCGCACTTCCTCATGCCGCGCATCCCTAACTTCCGCTACGCCGTCGCCGCGATGCTCCTGCTGGCGACGATGATCAACTACGCCGACCGCCTCGCCATCGCCGTTGTCGCTCCAAGCCTCCGCGCGGAGTTCCACATGACTGAGCAGGATTACGGCTATGTCATCTTCTGGTTCATGTGCGCCTACGCGATCATGTACGCGGGCTCCGGCCCCATCTGCGACCGGTTGGGGACGAGAAAGGGCTTCGCGGTGTTCATCGCTGCCTGGTCGATCGCCGCCATGGGTCATGCGCTGGCCGCCGGCAAGTGGTCTCTGTCCTTCTGGCGGTTCCTGCTCGGGTTGAGCGAACCCGGCAACTGGCCGGCCGCCGCCAAGGCCGTCGCGGAATGGTTTCCCGTCGAGCAGCGGGCGCTCGGAATCGGACTGTTCAATGCCGGGTCCTCTCTCGGCTCCGCGCTGGCGCCGCCCGTTGTCGCTTTCCTGACCCTGCGCTATGGATGGCGCGCCGCCTTCGCCGCCGTCGGAGCCGTGGGCTTTGTCTGGCTTCTAATGTGGCTCGCGCTTTACCAGCCTCCGCACTTGAGCCGCTTCATCACCGAACGCGAGTGGAACTTTCTCAAGGGCCGCGTGCGGCCGCCGGAAGAGGCGATGCCGGTGCGCGCGCCGAAGGGCGAATGGCTGCGGGTGCTCCGCATGCGCGAATGCTACTCGCTGATTCTGGCGCGTTTCTTCGCGGATCCCGTGGTGTACTTCGTCATCTTCTGGCTGCCGGAATACCTGCAGAAAGAGCGCGGTTTCGATCTCGCCATGGTGGGCAGGTATGCCTGGGTTCCATTCATCTTCGGAGACATAGGCTATGTCGCGGGAGGTTGGACCTCCGGATTTCTCATCCGGCGCGGATGGAGGTGGATTCGCGCCCGGACGCTCATCCTGGCGCTCGGGGCGGGCATCATGCCCGTAGCCATCATCGCTCCACGTCTTCCGGAAGCATGGATGGCGATCGCGGTTATCAGCGTCGTCACCATGGGGCACGCTCTCTGGATCTCGAATCTGCTCACGCTGCCTACCGACATGTTCCCCGCGACGCAGGTCGGCACAGCAAGCGGACTCTCGGGGATGGGCGGAGCCATCGGAGGTATGCTCGCCAACCTCGGCACCGGCTACGTGGTCCAGCACTATTCGTATACGCCTGTTTTTCTCATGGCCGGGCTCATGCATCCGCTCGCGTTGACGCTGGTTTATGGGTTGCTGCTGCGCCGCTGGATGCGAATGCCGGACCAGGAATCGAGACCTTACAATTGAAGAGCAGCATTTCCTCCGCCGTCCCATGCCACTGACCCGCCGATCCTTCCTTGCCGCGCCCTCGGCCGCGCTGGCCCAACCTCAACAGCCGGCCGCGCGGCCCAACGTGCTCTGGATCATGGCGGACCAGTTCCGTTTCGACTGCCTCGGCGCGAACGGCAACAAGCTCATCCGGACGCCCGCGCTCGATGCGCTCGCCGCGCGCTCGGCCAATTTCCAGAAAGCCTTTGTCCAGGCTCCCGTCTGCGTCCCTTCGCGCGCCAGTTATTTCACGGGGCGCTACCCGCACAGCCATAAGAACCGGGTCAACTACACGCCGCTCGACTCGCGGGAGGTGCTGGCCCAACAGATTTTCCGCGAGGCCGGCTACCTCACCGGCTCGGTGGGAAAACTTCATTACTACCCGCCCACCGTGCAACATGCCCGGTCCCTCGGCTGGGATCGCGTCCAGCTTGATGATGGCGTCAGCGCCACCGATCCATACTCGGACTACTTCACCTGGAGAAGCCTTGTCGACCCCGAGCCGATGCTGCCCTATCAGACGGCCGCTCCAATCCCCGGCAAGAACCCCTACCGCGCGGCGATCGCCTACCCCTACACCCCTACCGCATGGACCGGCATGGAAGCCCGCCGCATGCTGGGAGAATTGGCGAACTCCGGCCGGCCGTTTTTTCAATTCGTCTCATTCTTCAAGCCCCATTCTCCTTACACCGTTCCGCAGCCCTACGACGTGATGTATGACAATGTCGAGATTCCGCTGCCGAAACAGGTGACCCTTGAAGACATCCACAAGCTCCCGCTGCCCCTACAGAAACAGATTCTTCGCGGCGGTCCAGGCTACAACCTCGATCGCGGGCGCCTCGAGTGGATCTATCGCAGTTATTACGCTTCGGTCTCGATGGTCGATCGCGAGGCCGGCGCGCTGCTGAGTGAGCTGGAACGTCTCGGCAAGACATCGAATACCATCGTCATCTTCTCCACTGATCACGGGGACCAGCTTCTCGAACACGGACTCGAAGGCAAGAACGTCTTCTTCGAAGCTTCGGTGCATGTGCCGTTCCTGCTCTCCTTCCCCGGCCGCATCACTCCCGGCATCCGGGATGAACTCGTCGAAATGGTCGATGTGCTGCCGGCGTTGCTCGACTATTGCGGCCTTCCGGCCCGCAAGAACATCCAGGGCCGTTCTCTCGCCAAGCCCCACGACAGGGACTTCGTCTTCGCCGAAAATATCATTCCCGAGGTCATCACCAACGGTTCCCTGAACATGCCCTACGAACCGGGCAAGGGCGTCGGCGGCATACTCCATCCGGATGCGAAAATGATCCGCACCAGGCGTTGGAAGCTCAACTATTACCCGGGCAACGGGGGAGAGCTTTATGACCTCGAGAATGATCCCGGCGAGGAGCGCAACCTCTATGCCGACCCCGCTTCGCGCAACACCGTGCGTGAACTGAAGGACCGTCTTCTCGACTTCCTCATCACCGCCGATGAGACGGATCAGATCGCTCCGCGCTGGCTCGTGGGCAGTCCGTAACCATCCCCGCCGCGAGGCGCGCTCCCCAATGTAGTAGATTGGTTGCTTCATTCAACCCAAGGAGGTTTCTCATACCCATGAACCGCCGCAAACTGTTTCAGGTCATCTCCGCGCTCGGCGGAGCCACGCTGATGACGAAGCGCGAGGCTGCTGCCCAAGCGCAAGCCGCCCGCGCCGTTCGTGGAATGCCGTCGCCGAAAATCAAAGACGTCCAGGTGATCCAGACGGCCCCGGCCGGACTCCGGCTACCGGTTGTCAAGATCATTACGGACCAGGACGGCCTCTATGGTTACGGTTGCGCCTGCTTCACGCAGCGCGCCGATCTTGTCGTGCCCGCTGTCGAGCGCTACCTGCGCCCGTTCCTCATTGGCAAACCCACGGATCGCATCGATGACACCTGGCAGGCGATGTACAACTCATCGTACTGGCGCAACGGGCCGGTGTTGAACAACGCGATCAGCGGAGTCGACCAGGCTCTGTGGGATATCAAGGGCCGCCAGGCGGGGATGCCTGTCTATCAATTGGTGGGTGGAAAGGTGCGGGAAGCCGCCGATTGCTACGGCCATGCGAGCGGCATGGACTTCCCTGATGTCATCGAGAGCGCAAAGAGCTATATGTCCCGCGGGTTCCGCCACGTGCGGGTGCAGGTGGGCATACCGGGCATGGCGGGCTATGGCTCACGCGCCGGCGGATCCCAGGTCAAAGCCTTGCACAGCGGTCCGGTCTTCGAGCCCGCCGTCTACATCCGCCGCGCGTTAAAGCTGTTCGAGGTGTGCCGCAAGGAACTCGGTGACGAGGTGGAACTGCTCCACGACGTGCACGAGCGCATTCACCCCACGCAGGCTGTCCAATTCGCAAAGGACGTCGAGAAGTTCCACCTGTACTTCCTCGAGGACGTTCTCTCACCGGAGGACATTGCCTGGTTCCGTCTCATCCGGCAGCAATGCGCCACGGCTCTCTCGATGGGCGAACTCTTCAACAGCCCGCATGAATGGACTCCGCTCATCGCCGAGCGGCTCATCGATTACATCCGCATTCACGTTTCCCAGGCCGGAGGCTTCACCCCCTGCCGCAAGATCGCCGCCATGGCCGAACAGTTCAACGTTCGCACGGCCTGGCACGGGCCGGGCGACGTTTCTCCGGTCGGCCATTGCGCCAACGCAACCCTGGATGTTGTGTCCTACAACTTCGGGGTGCAGGAGTACTCACCCTTCAACGAACGCCTCCAGGAAGTCTTCCACGGATGCCCCGTCATGAAGGATGGCTATCTTTATCCCAACGATGCCCCCGGCTGGGGCATCGAGATCGATGAAAAGGCCGCCGCCAGGTATCCCTTCGGCTACGGTGAACGTGGGTCGCACAAGAACCTCAACGGAGGCTGGGGCGAGATCCGCAAGCGCGACGGCCAGGTCATCAAGCAGTAGAGGATTGCAGGAAGCTGTTGCGCTGGTGGTACATCTCCATCAGTTCCTGCCATTCCACCCGCACCACGCCGCCCTTGGCTGTCCGTTGTCTTTCCCACTGCGTGAGAAGTTCAATGGCGGCGTGGTCGGTATAACTCAACTCACGGACGTGGATGTGCACCTCGATACCCTGGGGAATCGCTTCCAGGGCGTCCGCCAGTTTGGGCAGCCGCACGAATGTCGCCGCGCCTTTCAGATAAACATCCACTCTGTCGCCCGAGCGGCTGTTGGCCACCTCGATGGCCAGGTGCGTCTGCGCGTAGATCAGCTTCACGATGGATAGCCCCAGCCCTACCAGGATTCCGGTGAGCATATCCGTGGCAACGATGAAGATCACGGTGGCCGCATACACCGCCAGCACCGGCCAGCCGAAAACGCGCAGCCGCCGGATAGTGGCCGGGCTCACCAGCTTGTATCCGGTGTACACCAGCACCGCCGCCAGGCTTGCCGTAGGCACCATGCGCAGCACCTGTGGAAACGCGAGCACCAGCACCACAAGCCATAGACCGTGCAACATCGACGAGAGCCGGGTCTTGGCGCCAGCGTTGACGTTGGTGGCGCTGCGCACGATCACGCCCGTCATGGGAAGCGCGCCGAACACTCCGCACAGCAGATTGCCGGTTCCCTGGGCGATCAGTTCCCGGTCATAGTCCGTGCGCTTGCCGCCGTGCATCTGGTCCACCGCGGCCGCCGAGAGAAGCGTCTCCGCGCTCGCCACGAACGCGAGCGCCACGGCGGCAATGAGAAAATCACCATTCAGCAGTTGCCGCATACTCTCTGGCCGCACCCACTGTATGGTCGCGAAAAGATTGTCGGGAACATCGACGTAGCGGATGGGCAGCCCGGCTATGCTGGCAATCGCCGTTGCCGTCACGACGGCGACAAGCGCTCCCGGCACGGTACGCAGGGCGCGGGGCGCCCAATTGCTCCACACCACCAGCACGACGATAGTGCATAACCCGATAAAGGCCGCCAGGTGATGGGAACTGCCGTCTATCGGGAACACGCCCTTATAGATGGATTCGGGAATGGAAAGCAGGTTCCGGATGCCGCTTGCCCGGGGCTGGTCATCCACCATCACGTGGAACTGAGCGCCGAAGATGAGCACGCCGATGCCCGCAAGCATCCCGTGAATCACGGCGGGAGAGATGGCGCGGAACAACTGCCCGGCCTTCAACAGCCCTGACGTCAGTTGCAGGAGTCCGGCAGCAATGACAAGCGGCCCCAATGCCGCAATGCCGTACTCCTGAACCAGTTGAAAGATGAACACCGCAAGCCCGGCCGCCGGTCCGCTCGCCTGCAGAGAACATCCCGCAAGCGCGCCGGCCACTAATCCGCCGATCATTCCGGTGATCAATCCAAGGGCCGGGGGCACGCCCGAGGCGATGGCAATGCCCATGCACAAGGGCAGAGCGACCAGAAAGACCACGACCGAGGCTAAGAGGTCGCTTGCAAACGTACTTCTTTGCCGGGTCATCGTACAACCTCGGCAAACTGTCTCAAGCGTCGCGGCTGTGGGGTTGCCGCGGGGAGCGATCTCGACTCGAGGGGGACGAACTCATGCGCCTCGGCGTCGTAGACTTCCATTGCTCCGGTATGGATCTCGTAATACCACCCGTGCAGTTGAAGCTCCCCGCGCCTCATCCTGCTCGCCACCGAGGGGAGTGTCTCCAGATGGCCGATCTGCGCCAGAACGTTCTCGCGAATCAACACGCCCAGTCTCTGTTCTTCCGGCAGGTGCTGGTAGTTTTCTTCCACCACGCAACGCGCCAGTTCGGCGAAAGTGAGCCAAGCCTTGACGGTGGGCATCTTGTTGACCCTCTCGGGATGCAGCACGGCCCGCATGGCCCCACAATCGGAATGCCCGCACACCACGATATTCTTCACGCCGAGAACGAGCACGGAATATTCTATGGTCGACAGGACGCCCCCCAAACGCTCCCCGTGCGGAGGGACAATGTTGCCAACGTTGCGGCAGATGAAGAGTTCGCCGGGGTCCGACTGCGTGATCAGGCTGGGCAGGACGCGCGAATCCGCGCAGGTGACGAACAGGGCATGCGGATGTTGCTCGCCCGCCAGTTGCTCGAAGAGATCCTTCATCTCAGGGAAGACATCCTGCTTGAACTTGTGATAACCAGCACAAAGTTTATCCATATGAATACCTTCAGAAAGCGGCCAGGAATAAGACTACAGGACTCGCGTCCTGTCCGGCTTTGCGGCGGGAGTGCACACACCTGCCGCCTGGAGCCGGGCAGTTATTAAAGTTGGGTTGATTACGGGATGGCTGGCGGTGGGGCGCGGGCTCCACCCGTGCCGGTGGCGCGGGAGACCAAGTCCACGGTGCTGGCCGCGGGAAGGGGAGTTTCCGCCCAGTCGATTTCCAACGTCAACCGCCGGGCGGGAGGCCCGGCAGCCACCGGAACATGCCGCGGAGTTTCCTGTGAGGCCAGGCTGGCGCCCGAGTTTCCCAGGAACGAACCATGATGCAAATCAGGAACGGTATGGTCTGAGTCCGGCTTCGATGCTCTCGCGCTCCGCGTACGGTGGAAACGGAATACCCGTTCGGCGGGACCTTCAAGGTCAGACAGTCCCCCCAGCAAGCCAAGCATGAGGAGAGACGCACAGAATGCCCAAAGCTGCCTTGGCGGCAAAGACATCGAATTTACAGGATACCGTACTCCAATTTCTCGTGCAATCGTGAAAGCTCCTATAATGGAGGAGCACTCTCGCATGCTCACCCGTCGTACTTTTCTCGCTTCCACCATGGCGGCTCTACCCTTGTCCGCCAGGACCCGCATCGGCATTTCCCGTATCAGCGCCATTACCGACGAGATCGCCCGGTCCTCTCAGGCGGCTATCGACTTCGCGAAACAATACGGACTGCGCTGGGTGGAACTGCGCGATGTTCCGGGGCAGAACAAGGAATATTCCTATCTGCCGGAAAATGAGTTGCACGCCGAGGCCGAGTTGCTTGAAAAGAACGGCATTCGCGTCTCCTTCCTCAATACCAGCCTGATGAAGGTCCGCATTCCCGGCCTCGAGCCGGTTCGTTGGAAGAGATACACTCCCGCGCAACGCGAACAGAGGATCCAGGCTGACCTCCCGAAGTTCGAGCGCCGCATGGACGACCTGAGGAAGTGTCTCCACGCGGGCAGGATCCTGGGTGTGGATAAGATCCGCGTATTCACCGGATGGCGCTGCGCCGATCCGGATGCCGCCATGCCGCGCATCGCGGAGATCATCAATGAGATGGCCGTGGTTGCGGCCCGGGAGCGCATGCATCTCCTCGTGGAGAACGAACCGGCATGCAACGTGGCCACTTGCCGTGAACTTGCGGAAATCGTGAGGCGCCTCCCCTCGAAGTGGGTGGGCATCAACTGGGACCCGCTCAACGCCACCGCTTACAACGAAGCGCCTTATCCGGACGGCTACCGCCTTCTGCCCGGGAAGCGCGTCCTCAACGTACAGATCAAGGGTAAGAGCATTCTCAACTATCCCGAGAAGCTCGATTGGAGGGCGATTCTCGACGCTCTCGACAGGGATGGCTACAAGGGCGAGATTGGACTCGAAACACACATCTTCGGCGATGGCCAGATTCAGGCCTCGCACGATTCGATGGAAGCGATCTTGAAACTGCTGAAAGCGTAGCCTGCCTGCTACGCCCGTTCCTGGTAGGTTCCCTCGGCGGTGCTCACCCGGATCTTCTCACCCTGGTTGATGAACGGAGGCACCTGCACCACGAGTCCGCTCTCGAGCTTGGCCGGCTTGGTGACGTTTGAAACCGTCGCTCCCTTCAGTCCGGGTTCGGTCTCCACTACGGTCAGATCCACCGTGGGCGGCAGTTCGACGCCGATCGGTTTGCCCTCGTAAAACTCGACCGCCACCTTCAAATTCGGCACTAGGTAGTTGACGGCGTCCCCGAGCAGATCCCTGGTGAAGTGCATCTGCTCATAGTTTTCCGTGTTCATGAAGTAGAAGTACTCGCCGTCGTCGTAAAGGTACTCCATCTCATGTTCATCGAGCATTGCCTTCTCGACGCGATCTTCCGAGGAAAACCGGTGTTCAATCTGCGATCCGCTTCGCAGGTTGCGCATTTTCACTTGCACAAAACCGCGCAGGTTACCCGGCGTGCGATGCTCCATCTTGAAAATGGAGTACAACTCGTTGTTGAACTTGATCACCATGCCGGGGCGCAGTTGGGTTGCGGTTAGCATCAAAAACCTCTCAATAATCTGTCTCTGTTTGGATAACTCGGCGTGAGTCTTCCAGTTTAGCAGAGTCATCGGCATGGCCGCGAGGAATTGCTAGTATACTTCGTGTGTGCATCATGGCGTCCCCCCGCGCCGCATTCCAGACAGGAGACCCGTTCGTAAATGTTTCTCGCTGATTTGACTTGGCCCGCCGTCCAGGCTCTCGACCGCAAGCTTCCCGTTGTCATTCCCATCGCCGCCGTCGAACAGCACGGCCATCACCTTCCGGTCTACACCGACAGCCTCCTGCTCGGCGAGGTCGTGCGCCGCGCCGAACCCGGCGTCCGGGACCGCGCCCTTTTCGCGCCCCTCCAATGGCTCGGAAATTCCCATCATCACATCGACTATCCGGGAACCATGTCCGCCTCGCCGCGGCTTTATCTGGACCTGCTCCATGATCTCGCCGCGAACCTGCTCCGCATCGGCTTCGAGCGCCTCCTCTTTCTCAACGGGCACGGCGGCAACATCATTCCCTGCAAACAGGTGATCTTCGAACTGCGCCAGAACCACCGTGCCCGCGCGGATCTGCTGTTGCTGTTCGCCTCCTACTGGGACCTGGCCAAGCCATTCGAAGAGCGGGAGGGATTCGTGCAGAATACAATGGGCCACGCCTGCGAGTGGGAGACATCCATGATCCAGAGATTGGCGCCGCACCTGGTGGCGGAGGACGTTTCAAAATTGCAGACTGTGCCTTTCGGTGATGGATTCGCTCCCGGCTATCGCGGGTGGATCACGAAGGACCGCACGCCCACCGGCCACATTGGCTCCCCCGAACAGGCGACCCCCGAGAAGGGCGAGTTTCTGTTCAACAGCTTTTCCGCCGGGGTGGTGAAGTTCCTCGCCCGGATGGAGAACTGGGACGGTGGGAGCTGGTCTTGACGAGTACGGAGCCACGGATAGCCGCAACCGGTTCGGCCTGGAAGTGGTGGGTATGCACGCTGCTCCTGTTCGCCAGCACCATCAACTACATGGATCGCATGACGCTCGCCAGCGTCTCCCGCCGCATGATCGACGAGCTCCACCTGAGCAAAGCCGACTACGGCATGGTCGAACAGTACTTCGGCTATGCCTTCGCCTGCGGCTCCATCCTCTTCGGACTGATCGTGGACCGCGTGAGCACGCGCTGGCTCTATCCGCTCATTCTCTCCCTGTGGTCGGTAATGGGAATCCTTACGGGCTATGCCGGGCACGGCGGATGGATCGGAACCACGCTTGCCGCCATATGGGCGCCCGCACAGGCCGTCACTGGCGTCGCCGCGGCGTTGGGGAGCCTGCTGGTCTGCCGCACGCTGTTGGGGTTCTTCGAATCAGGACACTGGCCGTGTGGAATTCAGACCACCCAGCGGCTTCTCGATCCCAAGGACTGGACCTTCGGAAACAGCGTCCTGCAGAGCGGCGTCTCCATCGGCGCTATCGTCACTCCGTTCATCATCAACGCCATGCTGACCGATGCCGAAGGCAGTTGGCGCTTGCCCTTCACGGTTATTGGGCTGGCCGGCATGATCTGGGTGGGAGCCTGGATCTTCACGATGCGCGGTGGGAGCCTCGATACGCCCGCGCCCGCCTCCGCCGGTCCGGTTTCCGAAAAGCAGCCGTGGATGGTCTCCTTCCGTCACTTAATGGGAGATTACCGTTTCTGGCTTCTCACGGTGGTCGTCTGCTGCATCAATGGAACGTGGTCGATGTACCGCGTCTGGCTGCCCCTTGCCCTTCAGGACAAGGCGGGACTCGCTTTCACCGAAGACCAGACCCTGGGGCGCATCCTGCCGGTCTACTATATCTGCACCGACATCGGATGCCTGCTCGCCGGAGTGGCGAGCGTGTGGCTTCACAAGCGCGGTCTCTCCGTACTGAGAGCGCGGCTGATGGTGTTCACTGTTTGCAGCATCATGGTGATGCCCGCCATGGCGCTGCCGATGCTTGCGCGCGGCGAACTGCTGATTCCGGGCGTCCCGGCGGCCTATGCTTCCATGACTGTCCTGCTGCTCATGGCGGCGGGAAGTCTGGGAGTCTTCCCTTGCTACTACTCCTTCACTCAGGAGTTGTCGAAGGAGCATATCGGACTGGTGACCGGCCTGCTGGCGTTCGTGGCCTGGGTGATTCCTTCAAGCCTGCAGAAGCCGCTTGGAGCCTACATTGACAGGAGCGGGTCCTATGACGTGGCGTTCCA
>JABAQT010000019.1:172053-194838 GCA_019187195.1 Bryobacteraceae bacterium | reverse complement strand
CCCGCGCCCGCCGACAGATGGACATCGGTGACCGTGAGCGTGAAACCGCTCGGCGCGCCGGTGAGTTTGGGATCGTCGCTCAACGACGATTGTGTCTTAGCCATGCATACCGGAAGATAGCCGAATCCGAGCGCCGCGTATTGACGCAATTTCTTACGGGGCGCCGATTCGAAGTGCACTCCGGCGGCTCCGTAGATGCGGCGGGCCACGGCTCCGATCTTGTCTTCGAGCGGAAGATCCGGCTGATAGAGCGGCTTCGGGCAGGACGGCCGGGAAGCCGCGGCGGCCACGGCTTCGGCCAGATCCACGGCCCCCTCGCCTCCCCTGGCGAAGACGTCCGCTTCGACGGCGTCCACGCCCCTGTCCCGGCAATGCGCGCGGATGGCCGCCAGATCACCGTCCGAATCGGAGGCGAAGCGGTTCAAGGCCACGACGACGGGCAACCCGAACAAAGCGAGGTTGTCGAGATGCTTGTCGAGATTGGCGAACCCGGCGGCCAGGCTTCCGGATCCCTGGGCCTCGAGGCCGCGCACGGAGGCGATGAGGACCGCGGCGGATGGTTTGAGCCCCGAGGAGGGCATCACCAGGTTCATGTACTTCTCCGCGCCGAGGTCAGCCGCAAAGCCAGTCTCGTTAATGACCCAATCGGCGAGCCGCATTCCCATCTTCTGGGCGATGACGCTGCTGGTCCCATGCGCGATATTGCCAAACGGTCCGGCGTGGATGATCGCGGGAGTGTGCTCGGTGGTTTGCACAAGATTCGGCATGATGGCTTCGTTGAGGAGGACCATCATGGCTCCCGTCGCCTTGAGATCGGCGGCCCGGACGGGCTTGCCGTCGAGCGTTAGACCGACCACGATCTCCGAAAGCCGCCGCCGCAGATCGGTCCTGGACGCGGCGAGCGCGAGCACGGCCATCACTTCGCTCGCCGCCGTGATCACAAATCCCGTTTCGCGGGGAACACCGTTCGCTTTTCCGCCAAGACCCACGATGATGTGCCGCAGGGAGCGGTCATTCATGTCAAGGGTGCGCGGCCAGAAGATGTTATCGATGTCGATGCCGAGCGCGTTGCCGTGATGGAGGTGCGAATCGAGCATCGCGGCGAGCAGGTTGTGCGCCGAAGTCACGGCGTGGAAGTCGCCGTTGAAGTGGAGATTGATCATCCCGGAGGGGATGACCTGGGAGCGCCCGCCTCCGGTGGCTCCTCCCTTGAGACCGAACACCGGGCCGAGGGAAGGCTCGCGCAGCGTGACGACGGCGCGGCGGCCGGTGCGGGCCAACCCCTGCGCCAGTCCGATGGAGACGACTGTCTTCCCTTCTCCGTGGCTTGTCGGCGTGATGGCGGTGACCAGAATCAGCTTTCCCCGCGGCGGGCGGTTTCCGTCGAGAAGCGCGAGGTCCAGTTTGGCGGTGAACCTGCCATAGTACCGAAGGTGGTCTTCGGCGATTTCCAACCGGGCGGCAATTTCGCGGATGGGTTTCAAGGGGGCGGGCATGCGGGGCTTAGCCAACCTCCTCATTGGCGCGCCGCAGCAGCGAACGCATGTAGGCGATGCAATAGGCGATGCCGGCGCGGCGGATTCCGTTGTCGCCGGCGAGTTGGGGAATGTGATCGGGCACGGCGGTTCCGTTGAACCGGACCTTGCGCAGCGCCTTCATCACCTCGTACATGTCCATGTATCCGTCGTCGGGGAACGTCTCGACAAAATGAGGCATGGGGCCGCTGACGTTGCGGAAGTGGACATCGAAGATCCTGCCGCGCCCGCCGAAGTCCGCGATCATCTCGAAGACGTTCCGGCCCATGCCGCGGCCGCCTTCGGACCATGTGCCGATGCAGAAGGTGAGGCCCCAATACCTGCTGGAACCGGCGATCTGTTCGGCCCGGTGGTAGCCGTCGTAGTTCACAAAAAGCTTGGCGACCCCGTTCATTTTCGCGACCGGAGGATCATCCGGGTGAAGGGCGAGCCTGACGTTGGCCTTTTCCGCGACGGGGAGCACGGCCTTCATAAAATAAGTGTAGGAGCTCCAGATGTCTTCAGCCGAATACTCGCGCTCGAATGCCTGTTTTTCCACTTTCGAGCGGAAGTCGGCGAGATCGAACTGGCGGGCCTTGTAGCCGCGCGAGGTGAGCACTTCAGCGGTGGTGTAGGTATTGGCGGGATGCCAGTCGTAGTTCGATACGGGAATGCCCAGGCGCCCGCAATCCCGCAGAAACGCGCAGTAGGTTTCGATCCACTCATCGCGCCGGCCGCGGCCGAGTTGCACGTCGGGATGCCGGTAGACATAGTGGACTCCCGAGTAGATCTTCATGCCGAAGCGCGCGAGGCGCTCCCGCGTGGCCTTCATGAACTCGAAGGTAGCCTCGTTCCCGAACTCGATGCGGCACCAGCGGATGCCGATTTGGCGAAGAAAGAGCAGGTCTTCGTCCGTCATCGTGCGAATGGGCATGCGGTGGGAGAGCTTGATGTTCGATGGATCGTATTCGCCGATGAGGGCGCCCTTCGCGGACTGCGCGGACGCCGGGGCGCAGGCCGGCAGGAGAGCCGATTGAAGCAGACGGCGGCGAGTAGACATAGCCGATTCAGAATATCATCAAGGTTGTGACACAGTATGAAGTTGCGACTTTGGCGGGAGGCTGTTTCTGGTGCCTGGAGGCGGTCTTCGATGAGATGGAGGGCGTGATTTCCGTGGAGTCCGGCTACATGGGCGGCCATGTGCCCAACCCGAGCTACAAGGATGTATGCACCGGAAACACCGGGCACGCGGAAGTGGCGCAAGTGACTTTTGACCCCGCCGTGACGACGTTTCGCGAGCTGCTCGAGGTCTTTTTCTCATCGCACGACCCGACCACGCTCAACCGGCAGGGCAATGACACGGGAACCCAGTACCGCAGCGCCATCTTCCACCATTCCGCCGGGCAGAAGGAAACGGCGGAAGAGGTGATACGGGAACTGACCCGGGAAGGGGTTTGGCGCGATCCGATTGTGACGGAGGTGACTCCGGCCTCACAGTTTTACCGGGCCGAAGATTATCACCAGGAATACTACAGGAACAATGGCAATCAGCCCTATTGCCTGTATGTAGTGGCTCCGAAGGTGAAGAAGTTCAGGGAGAAATTCGCAGCCAAACGCAAGCCATGAATCCGCCGGCGAGAAATCAGGACTCGAGCGACCCGCGGCAGTATTCATAACACTTCCTGACTTCGGAAACCGTCTCCACACCCTTGTATTCATACTCGATATTCGCGGGGATGGGATATTTCCGGTCGCGCAGCAGACGGAGCACCTCTCCGATCTTCGTGTCTCCCTCGCCGAACGGCAGGTTTTCTCCCTGGTCTCTCTTGCGGTCTTTCAAGTGCAGGGTCACGATGGCCGCGTGATGGCGTTCGATAAATTCGACGGGGTCGAAGTTGGCGGCCGTGAAATGGCCGATGTCGAGGTTGATGGCGATGTAGGGCGAGTTTCCCTGGCGCGCGCGGGCGAAACTCTCCGGCGTCGCGAATTCGTTATCCACAATCCGCGAGTGGTTGTGCATGCCCACACGAATTCCGGCTCTTTTCGCGTACTTATCGATGCGGCTGGCGGTGGACACGTTTGACGACGCGGTAATGCACTTCACTCCCAGGGCTTTGGCGAACTCGAATCCGCGCTGGATCTCATCATCGTCGAAATCGTCCCGGAAGCTGTAGTTGTAGGCGACCAGTTCGATGCCGGCTTTGCGGAATTTCGTCCGCACTTCGCGGAAGTGATCGATGGACACCGTCTTCCGCCACATGCGCAGTTCATCGCGCCGCATGCGGTTGTGGATACCCGTCGGCTCGACATGCCCCTGCCAGAGTTCACAATAGCTGATGCCCACTTCGCGCATGCCGAGGATCGCCTCGTCGAGCAGCCGGTCGCGAAAACTGTAGCTCTGGACGCCGATCTTCACCCCCTGGATGCGGGATGATTCGGCGGCGGCGGCTCCAAGAACCGTTTGCGTGAAGGCGCGTCGTGAAAGCATGGATCAGGGCTCCTTTCGGGACCGGAGGGCGCACCCGCTAAAGCCGCGGGCGCCCGCCGCCGATAGAGTACGCAGTGCAACCACAATCCCGCGGAATTCGCGCATGATGCCGTGGGAGGTCATTGAACGCGAGCGCTATCGGCTCAGTGGCCATTTTGTTTCGGACGTCCGGCACTAGCGCATCCGGACGTCCATTTCTTACTTCAGTGCGCCGATCCCGCCGGTTCCACGCCTTGCAGCATTCCCACCAGATTCCCGTCCGCGTCGAACTCGACCGGCTGCGCTTCGCCAACGACCTCGAGGATCGGATTCGCGCGAATCCCGGCGATCAGATTTTCGCTCAGCAGAAGCGGAGAGAGTTCCAGAGTATTGCGAATCCATCCAATGGTCACGTCGCGCGAGTCGAATTTGCCGACCGTGGGCCATATGCGCTCCAGGCACTCCCGGTCGGTGGCGAAGTGTACCGGCGTGCGGATGGCGGCGGGAGTCGAGGCGGTGAGTGAATTGATTCTCGTGGGCACCCAGTCGATGCGGTTCACCAGACGGTCCGTGGTTACGTCGGCGAGCCCGATGCCAACCGCGTTGTTGTAGGTGAGCGAACTCAAGTCTCGTACAAACAGACGGTCGATGCTGGGGGTATCCGGCCAGGGATTGTACTGCCCCTGCACTCCGCGGTTGACCACTTTGGTGTCCATGCCGGCTCCGCTGATGTTCTTCCCGATTTCGTCGAGGATCAGGATATCGAGTTGTGGAACGGGGATCTTCCCCATCCAGCTCTTAGCCAAGGCCAGCAACTCCTCTTCGCGCTGTTCCATGGTCTCGACCGGTACCGGAGTCAATTGCGCCGTGTTGTGATAGGCATCCTCGAGGATAGCCAGGCCGCCGAGTATCTTTCCCGATGCCAGCACCTGGCGTCCCACGGTCCGGATGACATGTTCGAGCCCCAACTTGTAGGCGTACGTGTGGTAACGCTGGGCTCCCGCGAATTTGCCCAGCCCGATCGCCATCATCTTTAAAAGGCCGCTCTCGATCTTCCCCATGAAGTCGGTGTGCCACTTCACCCGGCCGAGGAGCATGACGCCATCGCTTTCGTAGGCGGTGCGGTCCATGAAGGCCTCGATCCCCTCGGGGGTGGAGCCGAGCGAGACCACTTCAAGCTGGCTGATCACCGGGCACCCCATGGTGGCCTCAACAATTCCGTAATGCGCCAAAACGTCCGCCTGGCCTTCGGCCGTAGCGGCTCCATGGCTGCCCATCGCCGGGAAAATGTGCGGCCTCAGCCCGTGAGACTTAAAGTAATCCACGACGGCGCGGGTAATGGCGGCAATGTTCGAGATGCCACGGCTGCCGACTCCGATGGCTACCGAGCCTCCCGGCTTCACGCGCGAGGCAAACGGGGAGGCGTTCAACTGCTTTGCGGCTTCACCCGGGATATCCTTGATGCTCCGGTCGGGGAAGTTCTGCTTTACCAGCAAAAGGCGGGATAGCTCCATGAGCGCAGTATATCAAGCCCATGATTTGAGCGATCCGCGGGCGGAGGCTACTCTTCGATCTTCCACTCCCGTTCGAGCATCCGTGTATATTCGCCGGAGGCGAACAGATCGAAATGAAAGTTCTTGCAGCGGATCTCGGTAAAGGGGGACATCTGCTGGTTGCAGGCGAACAGGTGGTCCGCATAGCGGTAGTAGTTGCGGACAAACTCGAGGTTCAGCAGTTCGCGCTCCGGCACCTCGTTGAAGATCGAGTTGAGGCCGAGCGCGCGGGAAAAGATCGCCTTGTAGTCGGCCACGCCCCAAGTCCGGAGCTTCTCCCTGACGTTATCGGGCGGGTCCTCGACGAGCAGAGTGGCAAAGCTTTGATGCTTGATGCCCGAGTTCTTCAGACCCGGATCCCGTTCCACAATTTCCATGCATTGCTCGATCCAGCGGCCGAGATCGCGGCCAAGATAGAAGAGCATCCGAAGCTCGCAAAAGCGCCCGTCGAGCAGTTTCTGATCGAGTTCCCAGGGGGTGAAGTCGCCGCTTGGGAGGAGCCCCTGCAACATAAGGCTGGCGCGCGAGCTCTCGAGCAGCTTGTTCGGGCCATTCGAGTCCGAAAACGGATGTAAGATCAGCGGGGGCAGCTTCCACACTTTCTGCGGGCTTAGAACGGTTTCCATCGTCTCCCTCCCCTTCATCGACACGTTCGGCAAAAACATTAGATTCAGGCAGCTGCGCTACTTCCGCTGTTCCAGCGTCACTTTCGCCTCGATCGGGGCGCCCGACCGCAGCACCTTCACATTTACCACGTCACCCGGCTTTCTCGCCCGCAACGCATAGGTGTAGTCATACAGATTCCGGATCTCCTTCCCGTCGAACCCGATAAGGATATCACCAGGGCGGAGCCCGGCCTTCTCCGCCGGCGAACCTGTCCGGATATCGGCAAACCGCACTCCGTTGGGGAGTTCGGTGAAATCGGGGATGCTGCCGAAATACGGGCCATACCCGGAACCGCCCGTGGAGCCGCTCACGGGCATGCGCGGCGGCTCGACGGTGACAAACCGCGGCCGCTCCGCCCGGGCCAGTTCCCCGGTCACGGCCGCCACGATGCGCAGCACTTTTATCGCCTGCGGGGCGTCGATCTTATCCCAGGTATCGCCCGGCTTGTGGTAATCGGCATGAAGTCCGCTGAAGAAGAACAGCACCGGCACCTGCTTTGTGGTGAAGGAGGTGTGATCGCTCGAGCCGTATCCGCTCTTATCGGTCAAATCGACGTTCAGGTCCACGCCTCGAGCCGCCTTCGCGACGAGGGCCTTCAGGTTCGTACCTGTTCCGGATCCCCCGACGTAGAGCTTGCCGTCGCGCACCCTGCCGATCATATCCATGTTGATCATGGCCACCGCCTTATCGAGAGGCAGTTGCGGCTGATCGACGTAGTGGCTGGAACCCAGCAATCCGAGTTCTTCGCCCGCGAACGCCATGAACAGGACGCCGCGTTTCATGCGGGGCCGCGCTCCAAAATATCGCGCCAACTCGATCAAGCCCGCCGAACCCGAGGCGTTATCGTCCGCCCCGTAGTGCACTGTCCCGATCATGGAAGGCGCGAGCGAGTGCTGGTCCCCCAGGCCGAGGTGGTCATAGTGGGCTCCAATCGCCACATACTCGTCCGTCTCACCGGGAAGGTAACCAACCACGTTGCGCACCTGCTTTTGGACGTGCCGCACGTCGGTTTCGAGGTCCAACTTCAGCGTCCCGGGAAAGGGGAAGGACTCCGGCTTCATGTTCTTGTCGATCCGCTCCACGATGCCGCGCAGGTCCTTTCCCGCGGTCTTCATCCATTGTTCGGCTGTTTCCCAGCGAATCTGGATGAAACCGATTCCCGCATCGGCCGGGCCGTTCGTCCGCCCGAAAGTCTCGAGCGTGTCGGTTTCGCCGGAGCGATTCGCCATATTGTTGACAAGAATCACGGCGCGCGCGCCGTGCAGGCGAGCGTTGAACGCCTTGTTGGGAAGCTGCGCGTGCATCGTGTAGGCTTTTCCCGCGAACACGCTGTTCTCGTCGAACTCCCGCGGCTCATAGCGCAGCAGGAGCACGCACTTGTTCTTCACGTCCAATTGCGCGTAATCGTCGTAGTGGTACTCGCCGGCGGAGATGCCGTAACCGGCAAACACCACTTCACAGGAGATCCTGCCGCTCGAGGAAAAGTTGAGCGGGACGAAGTCCTGGGGGGCCTTCAGCCGTTTCCTCGTTCCGCTTTCCTCGATGACAAGGTGATTGCCTGGTCCCATCCGCGCCTGGATGGTCACGGGGAACTCCTGAAAGTAGCCGCCACCCACCGGCTTCAACCCGGCAAGGCGGAACTGGCGGGCAATGTAGCCGGCCGCCTTCTCAAGCCCGGGCGTTCCGGTGCCACGGCCCTTCAACCTGCCCGAAGCGAGGTATTTCACGTACTTCAAGTAGTCTGACGGGTCGAGTTGCGGCTCCTGGGCCCTGCGGCCGGCCCATGCCGCGCACGCCGTCAGGGCCAGCGCGAGCACCGCGATTCTTCTTATCCCCACTACTTCACCGGAATGGCGAGCTTTACCTCGCAGCAGGCTTCGTCCTTTTTCGCCGCCCGCTCCTTTTTCGAGTAGTCCACTTCGTAATCAATCACCTGCTTCAACTGCTCCCAGGGCACGTTCCCCACCAGGCGGCGCCCGTTCACGAACAGAGTCGGCGTCTGGTTGATCTGCAGCGCCCGGGCTTCGCCCTCACTGCGCTCGATGTCCTTCTCCGTCAGTTTCCCGTCGATGCACTGCGTCAACTGGAGGCTGTCCACGCCATGGCTGTTGGCGAATTCGAGCGACTTCGGTTTCACGTTTTCAAGCGAGATCTGGCTTTGCTGGTCGAAGATCCAATCGTGAAACTGCCAGAAAGCCCCCTGATTCAGCCTGTGGACACACTGCCCGATCATGGCGGCGGTCTTGGCCCAGGGGTGAATCTGCTCGAGCGGAAAGGCCTTGAAGACCATCTTTACGTCGGTGGGATAGGTCTTCTCGAGGTTCGCCCGCAGCGTCTTCGCCTCCTCCTTGCAGAACTGGCACTGGAAATCGCTGAACACCACAAGGGTTACCGGCGCGGCGGGAGGACCCGCCACCGGGGCTCCCTCGGTCCTGAGCAGTTTCAGATCGTTGGCAAAGGGACTCTCCCGGATATCCAGCACTTTGCTTTGCAGAATCTTTTTTCCGTCCTTTGAGACGAGGAACTGGACCTGCTGGTTCATATTTCGGCCGTCGGTGACGGTGATATCCACAGCCATCAGGCCCGCCACCTCGGAAGGCTTCGGGTCGCCGACAATCACCTTCAGGCTGGCCGGCAGCATGAACTGGTGGCGCAAGTAAGCTTCCATCGACGGCTTGTCGAACGCGGATTTTTCCGCCGCGCGCGATCCGCCGGAAAGGGCGAGAAAAACGAATAGGGACGCTACCACTGTCCTGAGCATATGATCCCCATTGTAGCGTCGTTACCGCGGCGTCATTTGCTGAAATCTTTTCGCCGCGCATGCGTCTGATACCCTGTAAGCGTGCGTGTCCTGGTACTGTTTTTCGGCCCGTTGAAGGAGATTACCGGCCTCTCTCAAACAGAGGTGGACCTGGCTCCCGGCAGCCGATTGGATTCCCTTTTCGATCACTTCGCGGGCCGGTTTCCGCGACTGCGGGAGATGGCCCCTTCCATTGTAATGGCGCATAACCGGCAGTTCGCTTCGAAGGAAACCCCGTTGGCCGAAGGGGACGAGGTGGCCTTTTTGCCGCCGGTCAGCGGAGGGTTGGGCCCGTATACGCACGAAATCCGCGATCCGCGGGGTCACTTCTTCGCGCTCACACGCCAGCCCATCGACAGCACTGCCCTTCGCAAGGAACTGCTGGCCGGCTCGGATGGAGCGGTGGTGACTTTCGACGGCGTCGTGCGCAACCATTCGAAGGGCCGCGCCACGCGCTATCTCGACTATGAATGCTACGAGGAGATGGCGGTCGAAGTCCTGGCCCGCATCGGCCGCGAGATCGCGGCGGCTCATTCCATAGGGCGAATCGCCATGGTCCACCGTCTGGGGAGGATGGAAATCGGCGAGGCGAGCGTTGTCGTTCTGGTAACGTCTCCCCACCGCCAGGCCGCCTTTGCCGCCGCCCTCGAGGGCATCAACCGTCTCAAGCGCACCGTCCCCATCTGGAAGAAGGAATACTTCGAAGACGGCGAGGTATGGGTGGAAGGGGAATGGGATCCATCCGTTGTTTCGCGCTGATTGCCGCCTGCCTGCCGGTCTTCGCTCAACCCGAGCCGAAGCCGCCCGTCATCCGGGTGGACGTGCGCCTGGTTCGCCTGCTGGTGACGGTGAAGGATTTTAACGGTGAGGTGGTGGGCAACCTGACCAAATCCGACTTCAAGATCCTCGACAACGGAGTCCCGCAGCAGGTTTCCCTCTTCGAGAAATATACGGAACAGCCGCTCTCCGTCGCCCTCCTGATGGACACGAGCGGTTCGATCGCGAAGGATCTGCGCATCGCCGTGCAATCGGTGAAACGCTTTCTCAACGCCCTCATCGGGGAAGGGAATCCGGCCGATGAAGCTTCGCTGTTCACGTTCAACTATGAGGTCCTTCAGCACACCGGCTTCACGCGCAACCTCGGCCTGATTGAACGGCGCATTCAGCCTTTGAAGGCCGAGGCCGGCACTTCGCTCTATGACGCCATTGTCTACGGGTCGCAGGCGCTCGAATCCCGCGACGGGCGGCACGTCGTCCTCGTCGTCACCGACGGTGGAGACACCACCAGTTCTTATCGCTATCATGACGCCCTCAAAGCCGCCCACTTAGCCGACGCCCCCATCTATTCGATCCTTCTCATGCCCATCACGAACGACGCGGGGCGGAACATTGGAGGGGAGAACGCTCTAACGACACTTGCGCAAAGCACGGGAGGACGCATGTTCACCGCCGCGGTGGGAGCCGAACTCGATCAGACGCTGAACGAAATTCTCAAGGATCTGAGGACGCAATATCTCATCGGCTTTTACCCGAAGGGGATTCCGCCAACGAAAAACCCTTTCCACACGCTGCGTCTTGAGCTGTCACGCCGCGATTTGCAGGCAATTACCCGCAGCGGATACTATGAAAATACTTACTAATCCCGTGCTACCAGAAACCAAGAAGAAGCAGAAACCCAGCGATCAGACCTTCGAGGAACCGAAGTACCTGAGACATCTGATCGAAAACCACACTCCGGTGCGCGTCAAGCTCGAGGATGACACGGAAGTATCGGGCGTCATCGAGTATTACGACTCCTCCTTTATCCGACTCACGCGGGACGATGGGCCGAACATGTTCCTCTTCAAGCACCACATCAAGTATCTCTACGAGGTCTGATTCAAGCCACTTTGCCCCCGGCCGCCTCATGACCCGCTCCTACCTTGAATCCGCAGTCGAAATCGCGCGTGAATCCGGAGCCCTGCTCTCGCGGTATCTCGAGCGGCATATCGGTTTCGAACTGAAAGGCGATTACGATCTGGTGACCGAAGCCGACCGCGCCAGCGAGCGGCTCATCGTCGAGCGCCTCTCCTCGTACTTCCCCGCCCATGGCATTGTCGCCGAGGAAGGCGGCGGGCACGAAAGCTCCTCCGAATACCGGTGGTACGTGGACCCGCTTGACGGAACCACGAATTTCGCCCATGGGTATCCGGTATTCAACGTGACGCTGGCATTGGAGCGGGCCGGAGAGGTGATCGTGGGGGTGATTTTCGACCCCGTGCGCCAGGAGATGTTCACCGCCGAACGGGGGTCTGGCGCGTGGCTCAACAACAGGCGGATCCATGTCTCGAAAACCAGCAAACTCGAGGAGTCGCTGGTCGCCACCGGGTTTCCCAGCCGCAAGCGGCATCTCAATCTGAATATCCACTTCTACCACCAGTTGGCCATGTGCACGCACGGCGTGCGGCGTGGAGGCGCGGCCGCCCTCGACCTTGCCTATGTGGCCTGCGGACGTCTCGACGGCTTCTGGGAGTTCTCTCTCAACCCGTGGGACATGGCCGCCGGCAACCTGCTGGTGCAGGAAGCCGGAGGCTGCCTGAGCGGGATGAAAGGGGAACCGGTAAGCCTGCGGGGTCCGAATATTGTGGCCGACAACGGCTCGATTCACGCCGGGATGGTGGAGCTCTTTCTCGAGATCTTCGAGGGCAAGTACCGCTACCCGCTGCCGGTGATGCCGGGCGGTCAGGCGTAACGGGCTAACAATTCTAGGATCAGAATCACTGCCCGCGGCAGGTGAAAGGGATCTTTTACCGGAAGCGCGATGAGCTCCGTAATGGGGTTCCCCGCGCGATCGAGTCTTTGCCGCCACTCGCCGGCTTCAGGCATGGAA
This sequence comes from Bryobacteraceae bacterium, assembly GCA_019187195.1. Classification (GTDB taxonomy): domain Bacteria; phylum Acidobacteriota; class Terriglobia; order Bryobacterales; family Bryobacteraceae; genus CADEFT01. The sequence continues at coordinate 182,969 of JABAQT010000019.1, read as the reverse complement.
AAGTGCTTGAATGACCAATCGTGGACGCGCTCATACCATTCGGCGCACCAGCGCTCGCCTGTCAATTCATGAGCGAGCAGGAGCGCGTAGAGCGCCTCGGTGTGAGGCCACCACACTTTCTTTTCGGGGTTGGCGAGAAACGGCACGCCGCCGAGCGCGTCGATTCCCAGGAAGATGCCGCCGTACTCGGGATCCCATCCCTTTTCGAGATGCCAGCGGATCACCTCCACCGCCCTCGCGATGATGTCTTCCCGCCCGGCGCCGCGGGCCCAGTGCAGGATGAACCACATCGACTCGATGGCATGCCCGGGCATCACCGCGGCGCCCTCATTGCCGGGCAGGGGCTGGAAGGATGAGTCGAGGAATTCGACCAGCACGCCCCATTCGGGACGGACGTGATGATTCATCACGCGCAGCGCGTACTCCCCGGCCGCCTTCGCGACCCCGGCATCGCCCGCCGTCCGCGCCAGTTCGTTCGACACTTCGGTGAGGATCATCGGAACCGAGTGGGGCCGCCGGCCGGGCGGCAGCGTATAGGGGGCCATTTCGTGAAAATCCGGAGATTCGACACGCCGGCACACCGAATGGTAAGAGCGCAGCGCCTCTTCGAGAACCTTTTCATCCTTTGACGCGCGGTAGTATTCGCTGAAGCCGTATACGGCGAAGCAATCGGAGAAGATGCTGGCCGGCCCTTCCACCACCCGCCCGTCGCGCGCCGTGTGATACACCCAGCGGCCGTCCCTGTCCTTTCCGTGCGCCAGCAGGAATTCCACCGTGCGGCGCGCCGCCTCGAGGAACTCCGGCCGGGGCTCGATGCGATTGTAGAGAGCGGCGCACACCCACACCCAGCGGCCCTGGGACCAGATGTATTTGTCTTCACTGATCCGCCGGCCGTCCTCGGCCATGCAGGAGAGCACCCCTCCGTATTCATGGTCCACGCCATGCTTCCACCAGAACGGAACAATGCCATCGAGCAGCAGGGTCTTGTACTGGCGGTAAAGTTGTTGCTTATTCATGCGACGCGCGTATCCTAGCATAGTATGAGCTTTCGACACCCGGCCGTGATCCTCTCCGTCCTGCTGGCCGTAGTGGCTCTGGCTTTCAGCGGCGGCCGGCTCTGGAGAATCGGCCGCCAATCCGACGGCAGCTATCTGATCCCCACCGGACAATTTCTCACTCCCGCCGGCACGCACATCGAGGTGAATGACCGTCCGCTCGGCATGGTGATCAGTCCGGACGAGAAGTCGCTGGCGGTTGTCACCGGAAGCAATTTCGCCCCGCGGGCATTGCATATTATCGACGCCGCGTCCGCTTCGGTGAAGCAGTCGCTGCCGCTTGGGGACAGCTTTGTCGGGGTCGCGTTCAGTCCGGGCGGCGACGCGCTCTACGCGGGCGGAGGCCAGGATGATGACATCAAGGTCTTCCACAAGTCCGGGGATCGTTTTCAGTTCCAGAGGGCTTGGAAGATCGTGGGGTCGGCTCCGAGCGGCCTCGCCCTAAGCGGGGATGGCTCGACGCTCTATGCGGCGCTCAATCTCAAGCATTCCGTGGCCATCATCGGCACGCGCGACGGGGCCATTGCGGAAGTGCCGGTGGGAAGCTATCCATACACCGTCGCGGCAACGCCGGAGAGCGTGTTCGTCAGCAACTGGGCCGGCCGCCGGCCCCTGCCATCCGACCGCACCGACGGCGTGTATCCAATCGTTCTCGATCCGCGCGGCATCCCCGCGAGCGGCACCGTTTCCGTGATCAACGCGAAGACCGGGAAGGTGACGGCGGAGATCGAAGTGGGGTTGCATCCCAGCGGGATGGCGGTCCACGCGGCCACGCACCGCCTCTACATCGCCAACGCGAACAGCGATTCCATCTCCGTGGTGGACACGCGCGAACTGCGTCTCATCGGCTCGATCAACGTAAGGCCCTTTCAAAAGGCGCCTCTCGGCAGCTCCCCCAATGCCGTTGCCGTCAGTTCCGACGGCCGTACTCTCTACGTGGCCAATGGCGCAAACAACGCCGTTGCCGTGGTGGATGTCTCGAGAAAGCAGCCCGAGGTGCGGGGTTTCATCCCCACGGGGTGGTATCCGACGGCTGTCGCCGTTTCTCCGGATTCGCGGCGGCTGTACATCGCCAGCGGCTACGGTTTCGGTTCGATCGCGCCCACGCGGCAGGGCGCCAGGGGGCGCAGTTACCGCGACCGTGTGGGCATCGTCTCGCTGATGAACACTCCCTCGGGTAGACAACTCGCCGCCTTCACCAGACAGGTGATGCGGAACAACCATGCCGCGCAGCCCGTGCCGGCCAGCGGCCGTCAGCCTTCCTCCATCCGGCACGTCTTCTATGTGATCAAGGAGAACCGCACTTACGACCAGGTCTTCGGCGATCTTCCCCAGGCCAACGGCGACCCCACGCTTGTCCAATTCGGCCGCGACGTCACTCCGAACCATCACGCGCTTGCCGGGGAGTATACGATTCTCGACAATTTCTACGCCCCCGGCGATCAATCCGCGCTCGGCCACCGCTGGTGCACGCAGGGATACGCGGGCGACTGGCTTCATAAGTACAGCAATGGCCGGAACGATCAGAATCCGATGCTTTTCGCCCCCACCGGATTTCTCTGGGACAACGCGAAGGAACATGGAGTCCCGGTGCGTTCCTACGGCGAACGCGGGTTGGTGACCATCACTCCCTCGAAATCCACGTGGACGGATATTTACCGCGATTGGAAGTCGGGAGCCGGCACGATCTCGATCACGGCCCGCACGCCCATTCTCGGTCTTCAGGACATCTACTCGACCCGTTATCCCGGTTTCAGCATGCTTGTCACCGATCAGTATCGTGTTGACCGGTTCCTCGAGGATTTCCGCGGCTATGAGAAGAACGGCGACCTGCCGTCACTGGTGCTCCTGCTGCTGCCGAATGATCACACGAGCGGCACCGCTCCCGGATTTCCGACGCCGCGCGCCATGGTGGCCGACAACGACCTCGCGCTGGGGAGGCTGGTCGAAGCGATTTCGCGTAGCCGCTATTGGAAGGAGTCCGCCATCTTCGTCGTGGAGGACGACGCTCAGAACGGTCTGGACCACGTGGACGGCCATCGTACGGTGGCCATGATCATCAGCCCCTGGGCGCGGCGCAAAGCCGTGGATTCGAATTTCTACACCACCATCAACATGTACCGCACCATCGAGCAGATCCTCGGGCTTCCGCCCACCAGCCAGTTCGACCTCGCGGCGGAGCCGATGTTTTCCGTCTTTACAACCGAGCCCGACTACACCGGCTACACGGCACTGCCGAACCGCATTCCGCTCGATGAGATGAACCCGCCGCTCAAAGCCGTTCGCGGTCTGCAGCGGCAACTGGCCGAGGCGTCGATGCGGATGGATTTCGACGAGCCGGACGACGCGCCGGAAGACTTACTCAACCGGGCCATATGGCATTCGGTGCGGGGATACGGCGCGCCCTATCCCAAACGCTGAATCTCCTTTTGATTGCGTCTCCCTGATCCGCCTTCCTGGAATATGAGATTCTAGGTTTTCGGAATGTACCTCCAGCGGTTCCTCTCGCAATCCTTCCATAGTTCGACACGCGCCGCCGGCGATGCTCTGTTCAGCGGCGGCCGGGTGCGCATTCTCAGCGGAAACCAGTGGAGCGTGGAGGCCGTTGTACGGGACCCGGACGAGCGGAAGGTGAAACTGCACCGCGAGGGGGACCGCGTTACGCCGTCCTGCGATTGCCAGCGGTCCGGGAAAGACAGGTTGTGCAAACACATGTGGGCGGGGGTTCTCGCGGCGGATTCGAAAAGCTATCTCCTCGGAAGAATGGGTGGCACGCCATACATCAGTCAAATGGAAGACGATGGCGACGACGAGTTGAATGTCCGGGAGGCACCCCGGCGCCGGGCGTCGATCGAGCCACGGGGGAAATTGCAGAAGCCGGCTCCTCCGCCGCCGCCCGCCTGGCACATACTGCTCTCCAATATCCACGCCATGACGCACCCCGGATCCCAGGTTGCGGAGCACTGGCCTTCCGGACGCGAGATCTACTACATCCTGGAGCGGCGAACCTGCCTTGCCACCGGGCGTTTCTACGTGGCCATCGAGGTGCGGGATCCGGCTTCCGGCGGCAGGCCGGGCAAACTGAAGCCGCACAAGATCTATCGCGCCAACGTGGCGCTTCTCCCTCAACGGGAGGAACGGGAGATTCTCGCCGTGCTCTTCGGCACCTCGCAATCTTCTTACGGGTGGGCTTATGAACCGGTGCCCTCCGGTTGTTACCTCACTCCGCCGCTCTCCGACTCCGTTATCCCGCGGCTGTGCGCGAGCGGCCGCTTCCTGTTGCGCAAGGACAACTCCGATCTCGCCGAGGAAATGCCGGTTCTTGAATGGGATTGCGGTCCTCTCTGGGAGTTTTCCCTGCGAATCGACAGGGAAGGCGAGCACTATAAGATGCGCGGATCGCTCAGCCGCGATTCCGAGACATGCAGCGTTGAAGATCCGGATATCCTTTTTTCGGACGGGCTGATGTTGTACCGGAACCGCATCGCGCGGTACGAGCATCACGGGGCCTTTTCCTGGGCCCAGACGCTGCGCAAGGAAAAGCAGATCGTCATTCCCGTCAGCCAAGGGCAGCGATTTCTCGAGGAGTTCGTCAAACTGCCCCGGCCGCGGCGGGTACTTCTTCCGGAAGAGCTGCGCTACGAGGATGTGCGCGTCGCGCCCCGGCCCCGTCTGCTGATCTCGCCGCCCACTTTGCGATCGTACGCTTACCGCGCGCAATCCAGTTCCAAGCTTCGCGGCGAACTGTCCTTCGACTACGACGGCAAGACCTTCCAGCCCAGCGACAAGAGCGGCGGCTCCTACGACGCGGAGGCGAAGAGATACGTTCACCGCGATCCGGAGGCGGAGAAGGCGGCCATGGAGCTGCTTGCCGAGATCGGCGTCAAGCGGATTACCTACAGTTACTACCAATCCGGCACCGTTTGGGAGGTTTCGTCGAGGAAATTGCCCACCGTCGCACGCGAACTCATCAGGAAGGGCTGGCACGTCGAGGCGGAGGGGAAGATGTTCCGCAAGCCGGAATCCTTTCATGCGGAACTCACCTCCGGCATCGACTGGTTTGAACTGCATGGCGCCGTTGATTTCGGCGGAGGCAATGTTCCCCTGCCTCAACTGATCAAGTCCGTTCAGAAGGGGGAGGGCATGGTTCTGCTCGACGACGGCTCGTACGGGCTTCTGCCGGAAGGGCTCCTCTCGCGCTACGGAACACTGTTCCAGTTTGGAAAGGCCGAAGGCGATCATCTTCGCTACTCGAAGTCGCAGACGGGCCTGCTCGATGTATTCCTCGCCGAACGTGAAGAGATCAAGGTGGACGAGACGTTCCAGAGGGCGAGAGAGCGGCTGCGGTCTTTTGACGGAATCCGGCCGAGGCAGCAGCCGGCCGGTTTCCAGGGGGAGTTGCGAGGCTATCAGTGTGAAGGGCTGGGTTGGATGGAATTCCTTGCCCAGCTTGGCTGGGGCGGTTGCCTCGCCGACGACATGGGGGTGGGCAAGACGGCGCAGGTGCTGGCGCTGATCGAGTACCGCCGCCAGCAGGGAGCAGGGCCATCTCTCGTGGTGGTTCCGCGGTCGCTCATCTACAACTGGAAGAACGAGGCCGCCCGATTCACTCCGCACCTCGCCGTGCTCGATCACTCCGTCGCAAACCGCAGCAGGGACGCGGCGGTGTTTTCCCAGTACAACCTTGTGCTCACCACCTACGGGCTGTTGCGGCGCGACGTGCTCGATTTCAAGGATTTCGTTTTCGACTATGCGATTCTCGACGAGGCGCAGGCGATCAAGAATTCATCGAGTGAATCGGCGAAGGCCGCGCGTCTCCTGACGGCCAACCACCGGCTCACTCTCAGCGGCACTCCCATCGAGAATCATCTTGGCGAACTGTGGAGCCTCTTCGAATTTCTCAATCCCGGCATGCTCGGCGGCGCTTCCGCCCTGCAAGGCACGTCAAGCGCTCTCCGGAATCCCGGCGAGGAGACGCGCCGCCTGCTGGCGCGCGCGGTCCGGCCGTTTATCCTGCGCCGCACGAAAGAACAGGTGGCGCGCGAACTGCCCGAGAAAAGCGAACAGACGATCTATTGTGAACTGGATCCGCCGCAACGGAAGCTTTACGACGAACTGCGCGACTACTACCGCGTCAGCCTGCTTGGCCGGATTGAACGCAACGGGTTCCGCCGGTCCAAGATCCAGATCCTCGAGGCTCTGCTCCGCCTGCGTCAGGCGGCTTGCCATCCGGGGTTGATCGACAAGAAACATGCCGGCGAATCGAGCGCCAAACTCGACACACTGCTGCCGCAACTCGAGGAGGTGCTGAGCGAAGGCCACAAGGCGCTCGTCTTCTCGCAGTTCACCAGCATGCTCGCGATCCTCCGCGGCCACCTGGACTCGAAGAAGACCACCTACGAGTACCTGGACGGCTCGACCCGGGATCGCCAAAGCCACGTCGAGCGCTTCCAAGACGACCCCGATTGCAAACTGTTTCTCATCAGCCTCAAGGCCGGCGGACTCGGGCTCAACCTGACGGCCGCCGATTATGTTTTCCTTCTCGATCCCTGGTGGAACCCGGCGGTCGAGATGCAGGCCATCGACCGCACCCACCGCATCGGGCAGACCCGCCCCGTCTTCGCCTACCGCCTGATCGCGCGCGATACGGTCGAGGAGAAGGTTCTCGAACTTCAGAGTTCGAAGAAGGACCTGGCCGAGGCCATCATCACCGAAAGCAACGGTTTCCTTGCGGGCCTCCAGCGCGAGGATCTCGAGTTGCTGCTCTCATAGCTTTCTCAAAACGCCTGTCCAATACTGAAGAACAGCTTTCCGAATCCTTCTCCCGGACGGCGGTCCAGCTTAATGCCATAATCCACGCGGACGAGAACATAAGGCGTTCTCACACGCAGCCCAAACCCGGCCGATTTTCTCATATCGCCAGGATCGAAGCCGCCCGCCAGGCGGTAGACGTTTCCCGCATCCACAAATCCCACACCGTCGAACATCCTGAAGAGAGGAAAGCGCAACTCACCGTTCAGCACGATCATCGCGTTGCCGCCCTCCGGATTGTCCAAGGCATCGCGCGGGCCGATGGAGTTGAAGTCGAAGCCGCGGATGGTCGTGCCGCCGCCCGAAAAGAACCGCTTGGCAATCGGGTATTCATCGCCGCCGAGGCCGCCGGCGAACCCCGCCCGCACGCCGCCGGCGAACACCACGCGAGACCGCTCGATGGCGGAGAAGGGAACCGGGGCCGGCTTTGACAACGGGATGAACTTGAAATACTGCCCGAAATAGCGGACGTATCGGATCTGGGAGCCCAAAACGGAGGGCCCCCATTCAAAGGACTGCGAGATCATCGATCCGCGTGTCGCGTCGAGCAGGTCATCCCGAGTCTCGCGCGTCAAGCTGGTGATCAGCGAGGCGAACCGGAGCGACGCGTCGAAGGGAAACAGCGGGTCAGGATTCCGCTCATACGTGCGCGCGTTTTCGATGTTGTAGCCGTAGTCGAGCACGTAATGCCTGGCGGGACGCGCCTGCTGCTGCAGCAGGAACCCCTGCCGCTCCGTAATGAAGCCAGGCATGATTTCCTTTCGCAGATAGCCCGAGGCGGTGGTTTGCAGGGGAAACCGCTTCAGTAAAGGCTGGCTGAAATAGGGGCGCAATTCATGCAAGCCGGCGTCATGGCGATACCGCATGCCGATCACCCGCGCGCTTCCCGAAATGTTGCGATTCGAGATGTCGGCAATGCCGCCCGGCCCCCGGTCGGTATCGTAATAGCCTCCGTAACGTATCTCCCAGGGCTGAATTTCCCGCACCCGGACAGTGAGGCGGACCGGTTGCCGATTGCCGCCAGAGGAGCTAGGCAAGGGGGTTCGTTCGACATCCACCAGCGCGAATGCGCCCGTATTGTACAGATTCCGCCGCGCCGCGCTGAGTTTGCCGAGGGCCACGGGATCGCCTTTGTGGAGGCGCGCCTGGGCGAGCACGAGATCGGCGCTGGTATAGCGGTTCCCCCGCACGGCAAGCTCTTCGATTACTTCCTGTTGGTTTTCGGTGATTGTGAACTTCACGTTCACCTTGCCCGGGGCGGCCTCCAAATCGAGCGACGAGGCAACAGCCGCGCGGTTGTAGCCCTGTTCTCCATACAGATCGCGGAGAATGGAGGCGGCATCCTCGCGCAGCTTGGGCAAATATACGCCGCCGGAACGCAAGGGCAGCGCGCTTTGCAGCGTATCGGAGGAGATTGCGTGGTTGCCGCTGAACTCCACATTCCCGACGTGAAACAGCGGCCCTTCGCTGATTGGGATCAAGATGCGGGCCGTGCGCGTGGCGGCGTTCTTCCCGATGCGCGGAGGGGAAACAGACGCCGCGAGGTAACCCCGCCCGTTGTAGTAAGCCTCAAGCAAGTCCGTCACTTTCCGCGGCTGCAGATAGATCGCCGTCATCAGCCCGGCATTCTCCAACAGCTTTTTCAATGCGTCCGTGGAAAACGCCTTCGCCCCGTCAAATGCCACATCCACACTCACGAAGCGCTCACCGGGGTGAATTTCGAAGAGCACTCTGCGTTCCCCTTCCCGGGGGACGCTCACCGTTGCTTCGACAGCCGCGTCGAGACGGCCGTCCTTCAGCAACGCCGTCAAAATCCGGCGTTTTGAATCCTCCATCCGCTGTTCGTCGAACACCCCGTCCCGCCATGCTTTGCTCACCTCATCCCGCACGGATCCGGGAACGCTCCACCCCTCGAAGACGAATTGCACTTTCGGACCTTCGGTGATGTTCACGGTGAGGTCCACTACCCGCGGCTGCGTCTCCTTCTCGAGCCTAACGCGAGATTCCAGCAACCCGGCATTCGAGTACATCTTCTCGAGGCGGTCGAGACCATTGCGGATCCTGAAGAAGTCATACTTCTGGTCCGGCTTCACCTTGAATCGATCGCGGAGCTTCGATTCGCCGAAGTAATCCTCACCAAGGAAATGCACTTTCCCGATGAGCCGGGAGACGCGTTCATCAGCGGCGTCCGTCCGGCGGCGCGTGCCGCCCAGCCGCAGGTCCTGGCGCAACTCCATGCGATAGCTGCTGTCGCTCTGGCGGGTCAATTGGGTGAAGAACCGCCGGGAGATGCCGTACCGGGCAATGTAGATCTGGTCCCGGCTGTCCACGAGGTTCATCGAGTAGATCAGGCTCAGCTTCGGCGTAACATCCTCGCCGACTGTGAGGCGCGCCGTGGGATTCGCCTCGTCCTGAATCAACTGCGGCTCGATGCGCACTTCGCTGATGCCGGTCACTTTCCGCAGCCGGCTGGTCAATCCCGCGCCGGCGCTGCCCGCGAGGTAGCTCAACACCTGATCCTTGGCGACTTCGGACTCATGCCCGCGAACCTGTTCGAGCGTACGCCCCGTGAGCAGCATGGCGAGGATATCGGATTCCGGCGCCGGCGGGTCGGACGTCAACGCGGTCGTGATCTTCCCGCTGCCCCCTCCGCTGACTTGCACGGAAATGTCATAGTCCTTCAATTGCGTCCGCGCGAGAATATCGAGCGACGGCTCGATCCGCCGTTCGTTGGTGAACGTGATCACTCCACGTTCCACCGAATAGCCGCGTTCATTGAGCATCAACTGGCCGCCCTCATCGATCGTGACGCGGCCGGTCATCCCCGGCCGCGTATAATCGCCAAGCAGTTTCAATCGCGCGGAGACGTTTACCCTGGCGATGTTGTTGTCGATGAGCAGCGGCTGCGCGGTGTTCAGGCCGATGCGGAATTCGATTTTGGACAGCAGCGATTCCCCGCGCGCCATTCCGGCGCGAGCGTCCTGTCCCGAACGGATGTATTGCAACAGCCCGCCCTGCAAAGTGAGTGGCTCTTTGTATGACCCCTCTTCGACCGTCACCTGGCCGCTCACCTCCATCCGTTCGCCGGTGCCGTGCAGGTTCAAATCGGCGCTGGAAATGGTTCGCAGACCTTGTGGAAAGTCGAGATAGACGTTGCCGGCCTTCACGCCCAGGTTGACGTCGTTCAGAAAGCCGTTCTGATAGCGCAACCGCCCAGCGGCGGTGAGCGCGCCGCCGTTCAACACTCCCGAGAGTCTGGTCAGACGCACCAGGGCGCCCTGAATATCCACCCGCGCCTTCAGGTTCTCGATGGCCAGCCGTGGGGAAGCGATCGCCAGCGTCGCGTTATCCGTTTCGAGGAAGCCGGTCACGACGGGTTTGGCCAGGGCGCCGGAAGCAGCCAGTTGCAGGCGGCTGGGGCCTTGCAGCTTGAACCCCTCGGACAGGGCGGCGGCAATCGCGGCGTTGAAGGCGCCCTCGGCCTTGAGAGCGAGCGGACGTTCACCGGTAAGTCCGGCCGTGCCGCTCAAACGAATAGCGGCACCGGAGCCGGTGAGGGAGAGTTCCTCGATTCGCGCGATGCCATTTTCGATGCGTATCGAGGAGACACCGCTCTGCCGCACGCTCACGTCACCGGCACGCAGTTGGAGCTTTTCGATCCGTAAGCGCCCTGTAACCGAGGCGGGATCAGCGCGCGGCGCTTCCGCATCGAGACGCAACGAGACCGCGCCGCCGACCCCGGAAGGCACGCCGGGAAGCGAGGCGGGATCGACATCCTTGATTTGCAGCGACAATGTGGCCGGCCCCTGCTTGCGGACGATCGCATCGGGCAGAGGGAACAGACCAAGCGGCGCTTCCGCGGAAGAGGTGACGCTTCCGGAGGCCCACCGGGCATTCAGTTCTCCGGTCACCGTCCCATTGCGGATCCGTCCCCGCAGAGACAGATGAGACACCGGCGGCATCCCGGCGGCGGCGATGGTGGCATCCGCCACCTGGAAGTCGACGGCGGGTTCGAGTTTCTTCCACGTGCCGAGCAGGCCGCCTTCGACC
>JABAQT010000019.1:61782-171953 GCA_019187195.1 Bryobacteraceae bacterium | reverse complement strand
CAGGCGGCCGTCAGATCCAAGATTGCCCGCAAGGGTTCCCCGCCCGGGGGCGTGAGGTGATCAATCGTCAGATTCCTGCCCGTGGCGGAGAGCGATATGCGCCGTGAGGACAGATCGTACACGCCGTTTGCTTCGAGGATTTGTCCGGGCGCCCCTTTATCGAGTCGTAATTGATCCAGGCGAACAGCCGCGCCATCGGCGCTCGCGCGCACTGCCAGTTCGCCGAACGATTCCCCGTAGGCAACGAGATTTGACGCCACGAGCGTCACCGTGCCCCGCGGTTTGGAAACGTCGCCGCTGATGGCCGCTTCGCCCTCGATCGCTCCGCGAAGTGGAATCGCCGGGCGGTTGAGTCCGGCGAGAATGCCCTCGATCGAAGCGCTCGGCAGGCGCAGATGGAAGTCGAGCGAAGGAGATTCTCCGTTGAACCGGATGACGCCCTGCCCACGAATGGACTGGCCGTGCCATGCCGCTTCGGCTTCGTCCACGCGCACGGAATGCCGGGAGTAGGCGGCGCTCAGGCGGAGGGCGACATCCTTCAACCCGCCGATGGCCGTACCGGGCGCGGTGAAGCCAAGAACCACCTCGGGAGCATCCAGTGTCCCGGCGAGATCCGCCGTCGCTTCCGCCGGACCGGCAAGAGCGAAGGAGGCACCCGGAGTCTGGCCCGAAAAAACATTCCAATCCGATCTTGTTTGGGCAATGTCGGAAACGGCGGCCGTGACACGGCCACTCAAGCGCCACCGGGCGTCGAGCGCGGCCGAACCCTCGAGCCGGGCTCCGAATATTTCAAGCGGAGCGATTGCCAGTTCGATTCCGCCTTGCCCCACCTTCAAACGGACGGCTCCGGATACGGGCGCCGCATCCCGCGCGAGCATCCCACGCTGAATGGAAAATGAGCCCTCACCGGTGGCGGCCTCCGCGGCCAGCCCTTCCCAGGAAGCGCGCAGGCTGCCTCGCGCGTTGCCGGTGATCCTCACTTTGGAAAATGCGGCGCTGAGTTCGCCAAGATCGGCGCGCGAAAGATGAATCGACGCCCGGCTGGCGCCTTTGCGCAGGGCAAGATCAACGTTGCCGCTCAAGGCGAGCGCGGAGGATCGCATCCCGACAGGGCCGATTTGAAGGCGCCTGGCCGCGCCGTCGTAGCGCACTCCGGCTTCGAGGGATACGCCTCGCAGGTAGGGATGGTAACCGAACTCCGAGGCGCTCAACGAGCCCCGTACAACAGGGTTCGCCGCCGGTCCGGTGATCATAAGCCGTGTTTGCGCGGCGCCCGCAAGCCTGTGTCCGAGCCCGGCGAACCGCGACAGCGGGGTGATGGCCGCGCTCGCTTCGATGCTCAAGTTCAGCAGAGGGGCGGAGAGCGGCTGCACGGTCCCCGCCGCCTTCAACTCCGCGTCAGGGAGTTGAAAATTGACGGCGCGGATCACCAAGCCGTCTTTACGGGCCAGCACGCGCGCGGTGAGGCTTTTCAATGTTTCGCGCCGGCCATCGTATGTCAATTCGCCTGTCCGCCGGGCGGAGAATTGGATCTCGTGGGCCAGAGACGGATCGCCGCTTACACGCGCTTCCCACCCGGGGAGGCTGACCGATAGCCGGCGTTCCTCATCTTCCACCCGCAGGGAGCCGTCATTCACCGTTAGGGACTGAATGAGAACACTGGAGGGCTTCGCAGGTGGATTCCGCGGCGGAAGCCTGGGGACGTTGTCCATCCCTCCGGTCTTCCGGACGAGGTGAACTTCCGGCGCATCCACTTCGGCCGATTCGACCCAGTAGGATCCTCGAAGGAGTCGCGCGGCATTCATCCGCAACCGCACGCGCTCGACAGTGACGATAGGCGGCAACGACGGCGCGGAACTCGAGCGGATCGTGACCCCGTCGGCAACCGCGTACAGCCCGAGAATGCTGTAGTCGAGCGACCGCAGCTCCACTTGCATGCCCTGTTGCCGCAGGGCCGCAATCAGTTCACCGGCCACCAATCGCCGCACGCGCGCGGATTCGAGCAACCGGATACACACCACGAACAGAACAATGAGAATAAAGAGTGAACCCGCTATCCACCTGAGCTTGCGCACGGAGCGTCCGGAGCTATCTGACGGCTCTCAACAGAGAGCGCACTTTCGCCGCATTCGGTGAATCGGGCGCCAGCTTGAGAAACGTCTGGAATTGATTCACCATCTTGTCGGGCTTCTTCAGTCCGTTGTACGCCAGCCCGGCGTAATAATGCGCATTCGCGTTCGAGGGGGTGATCTCCATCGCGCGTTCAAGATCCGCGGCGGCGGCGGAATAGTTCTTGCGCGTCAACTCGAGCACTCCGCGCACGTAAGGCAACTCGGGATTGCCGGCATCCATGTCGAGGGCCTTCCCGATCGACTGGAGCGCGTCCTCGAACTGCCTGGAGTTGATCTCCACCCACGCTCTGGCAAGTTCCAGGTATCCGCTGTCCTTGCTGCCGTCCGGGACTTCCGCAAGAACTTTTCCGGCCTCATCCGTTTTCCGGTCGTCGACCAGAGCCTGAATCAGGTAGTAGCGAGCACGTCCGCTGGCCGGGTCCTGTTCGAGAGCCGAACGGAAAGTAGCAGCGGCCTCGGCGTTTCTGGCCGCGTGCAACTGCTCGATGCCTTCCTCCAAGCTTTGCGCGAAAGAGACGGCCGCGAAAACGGCTGCCAGTATCGTAACTTTATAGCCCACTGTTTACCTCCTGAATAGCGTCCAGCGCCTTTATCCTCCTCGACTCTCCGCCGTTAGCGGCCGGCTCCCCTTCCAGTTCAACACGCCGGTTCTTCCGGCGTCCAACCGCGGCGAACTCCCCGCGCGGCTACATGATCAGACGGCGGCTCGTGGACAATCAGGTACGCGTGAACACTTGCGGCGTCCACACTTCCCATGACTGTCAGGAAGTAATGCAAGCGGCATACCAACAACGCGCCGGCAGTCAGTTAGAACCGTCCCAACCACGAAAAGATGTAATTTCGAAAGCGGCCACCGGAAACAATTTCCGGGAGCGACGCCAACGGCCGGTCAGGAAGCACAAGGCGGTCTGAATATCTCCAGATCCATCTTCTTCAATTGAGGGCTTATCGCGGGCCGGAAGTCCATTTTCCCGAGCACGTCTCTGCCGACATCGATTCCCGGAGCGACCTCGATCAACTCGAGGCCGTCTTCCCGCAGCCGGAAGACGGCGCGCTCGGTGACGTATATCGCCTCGGAGCCGTGCCGCATCGCGACGCGCGAGGCGAAGCTGATCTGCTGCACGCTCCGCACGAACTTGCGGCTCGCGCCTTCTTCCACGATCCGCAACCGTTCTCCGTCCCAACCGACGCGCAATCGCCCCGCCGTGAACGTTCCCGCGAACACGACGCGCCGCGCGGAATGCGCAATGTTCATGAAGCCTCCAATTCCCGGCAGCCGGTCGCCGAACTTACTGACGTTCACATTGCCCGCTTGGTCGCATTCCGCCATGCTCAACACGGCGACGTTCAATCCGCCTCCATCGTAGAAATCGAACATATAGGGCTGATCGATGATCGCCTGCGGGTTTCGAGAGGCCCCGAAACTCAAACCACCGGCGGGGATGCCGCCGATCACGCCCGCTTCGACGGTGAGCACGAAGTCCTCCATCCCTTTCTTTTCCGCCGCCAGTTGCGCCACGCCTTCCGGTATTCCGATTCCCAGGTTCACAATGTCACGCGGCCGCAACTCGGAAAGGCACCGCGCCGCGATGTACCGTCTCGGCCCCGGCTCCAACAGCGGCAACGGCATCTCCGTGCAGTCGCCCTGTCTGACAAAGGCATCCTCATATTCGCAGTCGTAGGTCTGCGGGTGCTGGGCGCGCGGGGCCACCACTATGCGATCCACGAAGATTCCCGGAACGCGGACTGATTTCGGGTCCCGGCCATAGTTGGGAACCAGTTGCTCGACCTGCGCGATCACCATCCCGCCGCTGTTCTTCGCCGCCTGCGCAATCGCCAGCGCTTCCCCCGTCATCACCTCCCGCTCGAAGCTGATATTGCCGAACTCGTCGCTCGAGGTGCCCCGAATCAACGCCACGTCAACCGGGACCGCCCGGTACCAGAGCATCTCCCGTTCGCCGATCCGCATGACCTCGACCAGGTCTTCATGGGTCACGCGGTTCACCTTTCCCCCGCCCAAACGCGGGTCGACGAACGTTCCCAACCCGATGCGGCTCAGCATGCCGGGATTGCCGGAGGCGATTTCGCGGAACAGTTTCGAGATGACGCCTTGTGGAAAGTTATAGGCCTCGATCTCGTCGTTGACGGCGAGCCGGGCGAGCGCCGGCGCGAGGTTCCAATGCCCGCCAATCACCCGCCGCACCAATCCCGGCAATCCAACGTGATTCAGACCGCGATTCTTGGCGTCGCCCTGCCCGGCGGCGTAGATGAAGGTGAGCCCCCGCGGCTTTTCCTCCGCCAGGAAACGTTCCCGCAAAGCGACGGTGAGAGCTTCGGGATGCCCCGCTCCTACAAATCCGCCGGTGGCTACATTCGAGCCGTCCCTGATTTCTCGAACGGCCTCGGCGGCCGTGACAATACGCACACGCATGGGACTATTGTGCCGGATATGATGTATCCATGAATTGTCACGTCACCCGCCGCGAATGGTTCCGCCGCGCGCTAGCCCTCCCCGCCGGCGCCTGGCTGGCACGCTACCAGGCTTTCGCCGAACCTCACCGGGGAAAGGTCAAGATCACCGCCATCAAGGCAATGCAGATCAATGCGATCGCCGGCAACTGTCTCATCAAGATCGAAACCGATGCCGGCATCACGGGATATGGCGAAGCCGGCTCGACCGGACCAATGGCCCGCGCCCGCGTGGAAACGATGAAGCAATATCTCATCGGGCAGGACCCGCTGCCGATCGAGCGGCACTTCCACAATCTCACCACGCTCATGCACACCTACATGGCCCACATCCCCACCATCAGCGGGATCGACATCGCTTTGTGGGATATCGCCGGCAAGATCACCGGACAGCCGGTCAACGTCCTGCTGGGCGGACCGTTTCGCGACTCGATCCGCATGTACTCCCACGGCATTGGCGTGAACCTGCTCGATCCGGCTTCCTGCCGCGACTGGGCGCAGCGCGCCAGGGAGATGCCGGAGAAGTTCACGGCTTTCAAGTGCGGCATCGATTCGATCATCGGGGTTCCCGCCGCCCGCTATACCACCACGCTCGACAGCGATCAACTCCGCCGCGTGGCCCGGGCTTTTCGCAATGCGCGCGAAGCCGTGGGCGAGGAGATCGACATCGCCGTCCACTGTCACAACGAACTCGATACTCCGAGCGCCGTGCAGGTGGCGAAGGCCGTCGAGCCGATGAATCCGCTGTTTCTCGAGGACCCGCTCAACGTTCCCTTCTCCGAAGGCTGGATGGCGGTGCGCCATGCGGCGCGGATTCCGCTTCTCACGGGAGAAAAGCTGGAACTCGTGCGCGGCTTCAAGCCGTTCCTCGACAGCCAGGCGGTCGACATCGTCCATCCCGACCTCGCCTTTGCCGGCGGCTTCACGGGGACGCGCAAGATCGCGGACTACGCGCAACTCACCCGCACGCCGGTCGCCCTGCATAACGTGGGCAGCCTGGTGCTCTGTTACGCCAGCGCACACTTCGGCTCGGCGATTCACAACTTCTACCGCTCGGAAAGCGCGCTCGGCCGGCCCACCCGCCACGTCGAGAAGATGTCGGCGGTCCGTCCTCCGGAGGTGAAAAACGGACATCTGACGGTTCCCCAGGTTCCCGGCCTCGGATTCGAGCCCAACGAGGAGTATCTGCGGTCGCAGTTGATGCCCGGCGAACCCTTCTGGTCCTGAGTTGCGAGGTCCAACCCGGCCAAACGCCGCCTGTTAGAATAGAGGCGTGAACCAGTCCGAAGTAACCACTCCCGAGCAGGTCCCAAACTCGCCGGCGGAGGGCAAGAAGGAAACTCCGCGCGGAGCCATTGCCGAATGGACAGTGACCATCCTGCTGCTGCTGTTCGGCACGACCACACTCGTCCAGGCATTCGTCATCCCCACGGGCTCGATGGAGGACACGCTCCTGATTGGCGACCATCTCCTGGTGGACAAACTCGCGTATTCGCCCCCTGGTTCCATCAGCAAGTATCTGTTGCCGTACACCGAAGTCCACCGCGGCGACATCATCGTCTTCCGTTATCCGGTGGATATCCGGCAGACGTTCGTCAAGCGCGTCATCGGCGTTCCCGGCGACCGTCTTCATCTGGTGAATAAAGTGGTGTATCTCAACGGCCATCCGCTCAACGAGCCGTACAAGATCAACAAGACCGACTATGTAGACTCTTACCGCGATAATTTTCCGAGCACCCCCAATATGCGCCTGCTTGGGAAGGCCGACGAAATGCTCGAGAAACACGTGGAGAACGGCGACGTGGTCGTGCCGCCGCACAGTTTTTTCGCCATGGGGGATAACCGCGATTCCTCGCTCGACAGCCGCTATTGGGGCTTCGTTCCACGCGAGAATATCATCGGGAAGCCGCTCATCATCTACTGGTCCTACGACGCCCCCACGGAGGCTCTCGCCAGTTCCACCATCGGCCTCGATCACGTGCTCGACCTCGCGCAGAACTTCTTTTCGAAGACCCGCTGGAAGCGCACCTTCATGCTCATTCGCCCGTACAAGATTCAGTAACGGGCATGGCGCTCAAGTCCAGCCACTACGGCCTCATCCTCGCCGGCGGCCGCGGCACCCGCTTCTGGCCCCGTAGCCGCAGAGCCAGAGCCAAGCAGATATTGCCGTTTTTCGGCGCGGAGTCGTTGATTCAGCAAACGGTGCGGCGCCTCCGGCCGGTTCTGCCTCCAGAGCGAATCTGGGTGCTGACCAACGGCTATCTGCGGGCGGAGATTGTGCGGCAGCTTCCGGAGGTTCCCCGGAAGCAGATCCTCGCCGAGCCGGTGGGACGGAATACGGCTCCCGCCATCGGCCTCGTTGCCCGCATACTGCACTCTCTCGATCAGGGCGCGGTGATGGGAGTTTTTCCCGCCGATCATTACATCACGAGGCCCACGCGGTTTCTGCGGATGGTTCGATCGGCTTTCCGGGCCGCCGGCAGTGGAAACCTTGCCGTGCTCGGCATTCAGCCGATGTGGCCGGAAACGGGATACGGGTATATCGAATTTCCACCGGGTTTCGAGGTGGGCTCGACGAACGCCGTTCCCACTTTGAGCTTCCGCGAAAAACCCGGCATCGAGACAGCGAAGAAGTTTGTCGAGGCGGGCAATTTCTGCTGGAACGCCGGCATGTTCTTCGGACGCGCGGGCGTATTTCTCGAGGCGCTGCGGCTCTACCTGCCGAAAACGGCGACGCTGCTCGCCGGGTTGCCGCCGTTTGCAAGCCGCGCCTTTGCCGCGAAGCTCAAGCAAGTGTTTCCCCTTTGCGAGAGCATCTCCATCGACTATGCCGTCATGGAAAAGGCCGGAAACGTGGTGGGGCTTGCCGCGGACAACGTCGGCTGGAACGACGTGGGGAGCTGGAACGCCGTCTACGAACTGGCGCGCCGCGACAGGAACGGCAACGCCTCGCGCTCGGAGATGATTCAGCAATCAAGCAGCGGCAACTACGTGGACGCGGCGGATAAGCTGGTGGCGCTTCTCGGCGTAAAAGACCTGATTATCGTCGATACCCCGGATGCCCTGCTGGTGGCCGACCGCGGGCAGGCGCAGAAGGTCGGCGGGCTGGTGAAACTGCTGGAAAAGCAGAAGCGAGACCGTTTGTTGTAGGGCCGGCCGCATCAGCCGGGCGCGCGCGCGTTTCCGATTCCGGCGCCCGCAACTATTGAGTTTCCCCGGCCAGTCATGATCTACTGAAGAGGCGCCCTCTCACACCGGTGTGTTCTTCATGCGGCGCCGTTGGAGGCCACGGCCATGACCGTTCATGGTTCAATCGGATTCTCCTGCGCAATGCTCTTCCTGGCCGCCGGATTATCGGCGCAGAGCCCCGCGGAGGATTATGCGCAAAGTTGCGCGATGTGTCACACGATCGGGGGCGGGCCTTTAGCGGGTCCCGACCTCGCGGGCATGAGCAGCCGGCGCGAGCGCGCATGGCTGGTGCGCTTCATCGTCGATCCCCAAGCGGTCATAGACAGCGGCGACGCCACGGCCAAGGCTTTGGTGCAAAGCTACCAGGGCATGGTGATGCCCGCCATTCCGGATATGACGCCGGAACGCGCGACGGCGCTGGTGGACTATGTGCGACAGCAGGAGGGGAACGGAGGGGCGGCGAAGACCGCGCAGGGCGCGGCTCCGGAACCATTCACACCCCAGGAAGCCGAACGTGGGGAGGCGCTTTTTTCGGGATTGGAACCGTTCGAAGCAGGCGGAACCGCGTGCATCGCCTGCCACGACACAGGCGGCCTTCCGCTGCTTGGCGGCGGATCGCTCGGCCCCTCGCTCACACACGTCTTCCAGCGCCTCGGCGGCCGGAAGGGCCTTGAAACGTGGCTGGCCTCCCCACCCACTCCGGCGATGGCCTCTTTATACCGGCGGAAGCCGTTTTCCGAGCAGGAGATCACGGCGCTGATCGCCTATTTCGAAGCCCGCGCGGCCGGACAAGCGAAGCCGGCCAAGCATGCCGATTTCCTTCTGCTCGGGAGCGCGGGAACCGTGCTGCTGCTGTTCATATTCCATCTGCTATGGCGCGAGCGCTTCCACGGGGTCCGCGCCAGGCTCGTCCGGCAATACCGGACGCGAGGCGTTCAATGAGCAACTCCGGACTTACATGGATTCGCGATCAATTCAATCCCAAGCTGCTCGCCTGGGAAGAGTTCTATCGCAACCGCTGGGAACACGACAAAGTGGTGCGCTCGACGCACGGCGTGAATTGCACGGGCGGATGCACGTGGAATATTTACGTCAAGAACGGCGTCGTGACATGGGAGATGCAGGGACTGGACTACCCGTTGCTGCAATCGGGGATTCCGCCGTACGAGCCTCGCGGATGCCAGCGCGGCATATCGTTTTCCTGGTATCTCTACAGTCCGCTGCGAGTGAAGTATCCTTACGCCCGGGGATCCCTGCTCGATCTTTGGACGAAAGCCCGCGCCGTGCATGACGATCCGGTCGACGCCTGGAAGTCGCTGGTGGAAGATCCCGAATCGCGCCGGTCCTGGCAGCAGGCGCGCGGTAAAGGCGACTTTCGCCGCGTCTCCTGGGAGCAGGCCATCGAGATGATCGCGGCGGCGAATATCCATACGATCGCCAAGTACGGTCCGGACAGAATCGCGGGATTCTCGCCGATTCCGGCGATGTCGATGGTTTCCTACGCCTCGGGATCACGCATGCTGCAGTTGATGGGCGGCGTATCGCTTTCGTTCTACGACTG
This sequence comes from Bryobacteraceae bacterium, assembly GCA_019187195.1. Classification (GTDB taxonomy): domain Bacteria; phylum Acidobacteriota; class Terriglobia; order Bryobacterales; family Bryobacteraceae; genus CADEFT01. The sequence continues at coordinate 162,602 of JABAQT010000019.1, read as the reverse complement.
GTACTGCGACCTTCCGCCGGCTTCGCCCGAGATCTGGGGCGAGCAGACCGACGTCCACGAATCCGCGGATTGGTACAACTCCAAACTGCTGGCGATTTGCGGTTCTAACGTCGCGATGACACGCACGCCGGATTGCCACTTCGCCACGGAGGCGCGGCACAACGGAACCAGGCAATGGGTTTTCTCGCCGGATTTTTCGCAGCAATCGAAGTTCGCCGACAATTGGATCCCCATCAACGCCGGACAGGACGGAGCCTGGTGGATGGCGGTAAATCACGTCCTGCTCAAGGAGTTTCATCACGAAAGGCAGGTCCCCTATTTTCTCGATTACTGCAAGCGCTATACGGACTCGCCGTTTCTGGTGACGCTCGAGGACGCCGGGGATGGCGCCTACCGGGCGGGACCGATGCTGCGGGCCAACCGTCTGGAGGCTTACCGCAACGTCGAGAACGGAGACTGGAAATTTCTCATGTGGGACGAAACGGAGCAGCGTCCCAAGATGCCGTTGGGCAGTACGGGGTTCCGGTGGCAAACGGAGCAGGGAAAGTGGAATCTCAAGCTCGAGGATGGCCTCGACGGGAGTCCGATCGCGCCCGCGCTGACATTCCTCGGGAACCAGGGAGAGGCGCTTCCGGTGGCGCTCGACGATTTTTCCTCGGGGTCGGTTCTTGTACGCAGCGTGCCGGTGAAACGGATCCGGACCGCGGACGGAGACGTCGCGGTCACGACGGTCTACGATCTGTTGATGGCGCAGTACGGAGTGCCGCGCCAACTGGAGGGGGACTATCCTCAAAGCTACGACGACGACGTGGCTTACAGCCCGGCATGGTCGGAGAAATATACCGGCATCAGCCGCAACGTGCTCATTCGTTTCGCGCGCGAGTGGGGCAACACGGCGGAGGTCACCGGCGGCAAGTGCATGGTGATTATCGGCGCCGGCGTCAATCACTGGTACCACAACAATCTGATGTACCGCGCGGCGATTCACGCGCTCATGTTCGGAGGGTGCGTGGGAGTGAACGGCGGCGGGTTGGCGCATTACGTCGGCCAGGAAAAGCTGGCTCCGATGGAGTCCTGGTCGGCGATTGCCTTCGCCAAGGATTGGCACGCGCCGTCGCGGCTGCAGAACTCGCCGAGCTGGCATTACGTTCACAGCGATCAATGGCGGTACGAATCCGAGTTCGGCGAGTATCACGCCACGCGGACCGGCGATGGAGAGGCCGGCCCCGGGTCCATGGCCAGAGGCCACACGATGGACCTGCAGGTGCGCGCCGTGAAAAACGGCTGGCTGCCATTCTATCCGCAGTTCAACCGCAGTCCGCTCGAGGTGATGAAGCAGGCGCGCGCGGCCGGCGCGCACACCGGGCAGGAGGTGGGCGAGTATCTCGCCGCCCAGTTACGCCAAGGCAGCCTGAAGTTCGCCGTCGAGGACCCGGACGCGGAAGAAAACTGGCCGCGCGTGTGGTTCATCTGGCGCGGCAACGCCATACTCGCCTCGGCCAAGGGACACGAGTATTTTCTGAATCACTATCTGGGCACGCACCACAACGATGTGGCCGTGGAGCGCGCCAGGGAGTCAGCGCGGGATGTCGTGTGGCACGAGAACGCTCCCCAGGGAAAGATGGATCTCATCGTCGATCTGAACTTTCGAATGGATACCTCGGCCCTCTATTCCGACATCGTGCTGCCGGCGGCGACCTGGTATGAAAAGGACGACCTCAATTCGACCGATCTGCACAGCTTCATCCATCCCCTGCAGGCCGCCGTGCCTCCCTGCTGGGAGTCGCGGAGCGATTGGAAGATTTTTCAGAGTATCGCGAGGAAGTTTTCCGAATTAGCAAGGAAACACCTTCCCGATCCGGTGGAGGACGTGGTGGCGTTGCCGCTGGCGCACGATACGCCGGCTGAGATGGCGCAGGCGGAGCCGTCGGATTGGGCGCATGGGGTAGGGGAAGCCGTTCCGGGCAAGACCATGCCGGCATTCAAGGTGGTCAGGCGCGACTACGGGAATCTCTACAACCAGTTCAACTCGCTGGGACGCAACGTGCGTGATAACGGGATGGGGGTCCACGGCACGCACTACGATTGCGCCGATTTTTACGACGCGGCGGCCGCCTCTTCAAAGGTCGAGAGATGGGGTGGCGCGGCGTATCCGTCGCTGGCGGAGGACAGGGACGTGTGCAACCTGATCCTCATGCTGGCCACCGTGACCAACGGCGAACTGGCATGGCGTTCCTACAAGAACATCGCGGCAAGGACCGGGCTGGAACTGGAGCACCTGGCCGAGCGCAATCGCGGCCACAGGGTAAGCTTTGCCGATATCGTGGCCAAGCCCGTGCGGCTGATCAACAGCCCCATCTGGTCCGGGCTGACCGAAAACGGGAGACCCTACTCACCGTTCACCTGCAATGTGGAGGAGGGGGTTCCCTGGCGCACGCTGACCGGCCGCCAGCACTTCTACCTGGACCACCCCGGCTACATCGACTTTGGAGAGCATCTGCCGGTCTACAAGCCGAGACCTCCCTTCCAGCAGTTCGGCGACCTTCTGGCCAGCAAGCCGGATTCACGGACGCTGATGCTCAATCACCTGACGCCCCACGGGAAGTGGCACATCCACTCGACCTATGGGGATAACCAGCGGATGACCACACTCTCGCGCGGGTGCGAACCACTGTGGATGAACGACCGCGACGCGGCCGGCATCGGGGTGGCGGACAACGATTGGGTGGAGGTGCACAACGATCACGGGGTTGTCGTCACGCGGGCGGTGGTCAGCTACCGCATCCCGAGGGGGATATGCCTGCATTACCATTCCCCCGAGCGCACCTACTCAGTGCCGAAATCTCCGCTGCGCGGCAACAGGCGCGCCGGAGGCCACAACAGCCTGACGCGCATCCGTCTCAAGCCGAACCTGATGGTAGGCGGCTACGGGCAGTTTACGTATCATTTCAACTACTGGGGACCCACCGGCACCAATCGCGATACGCACATCTATGTGCGGCGGCTCGATCAGGTCGAATGGTAGCGAAGCGGAAGGAAGGGAGTTACGGATCATGAATGTCCGCTCACAGATATCGATGGTCTTTCACCTCGACAAGTGCATTGGCTGCCACACCTGTTCGGTCGCCTGCAAGAACGTGTGGACGGACCGCAAAGGCGCCGAATACATGTGGTGGAACAACGTCGAGACGAAACCCGGAACGGGTTATCCGACGCTCTGGGAGGACCAGGAGGAGTACCAGGGCGGCTGGGAGGTTTCAGACGGCAAACTGCGGTTGAAATCGACCAGCAAGAAGAAGATCGTCTTCAACATTTTTCACAACCCGCACATGCCCTCGATCGACGACTACTACGAGCCGTGGACATACAACTACGAACACCTGTTCGACGCTCCGGCGGGCGACGATCAACCGGTGGCGCGGCCGATCTCGCAGATCACCGGAGAACTGGTGCAGATCGAATCCGGCCCGAACTGGGACGACGATCTGGGCGGCTCGCCGGTATACGCGGCGAACGATCCGAATCTCGAGGGACTGAGCGAGGAGCAACGCGAGCAGCTCTCCTCGGTCGAGCGGCTGGTTTATTTCTATCTGCCGCGAATCTGCAATCACTGCCTGAACCCGTCGTGTGTCGCCTCGTGCCCCTCGGGAGCGCTCTACAAACGCGGCCAGGACGGGATCGTGCTGGTCGATCAGAATCGCTGCCGGGCGTGGCGCTCGTGCATCGCGGCGTGTCCCTACAAGAAGGTCTATTACAACTGGTTCGCCGGCAAAGCGGAGAAGTGCATCCTGTGTTATCCGCGGCTCGAGACCGGGCAGGCTCCGGCCTGCTTCCATTCCTGCGTCGGGCGTATCCGCTACCTCGGAGTATTGCTCTATGACGCCAGCCGCATCGAGGAGGTGGCGCTCAAGAAAGACTCGGAACTGGTTGAAGCGCACCGGTCACTGATCCTCGACCCTCACGACCCCGAGGTGATCGCGGCGGCGCGGGCGGCGGGAATTGACGAAGGCGTTCTCGAGTCGGCGCGCAAGTCGCCCGTTTTCAAATTTGTGAAGGAATGGAAGATGGCGCTGCCGCCGCACATCGAGTACCGCACCATGCCGATGTTGTTCTATGTTCCTCCGCTATCGCCGGTGATCTCCTCGCGCGTCAACGGGCTCGTTGACTTCGACTCGACGGATTTTTTCCACGACATCGACGAATCACGCGTGCCCGTGCGGTTTCTCGCCAATCTGCTTGGAGCGGGCGAGGAGCGCGAGGTGCGCTACGCCCTGCGGAAGCAGAAGGCGGTGCGCTGGTGGCGGCGGGCGCAAACGGCCGGCGATGTCAGCCAGGAAACCGCCCTGCGAATGCTCGAGGAGGCCGATTGCACGCCCGAACAGGCGGAAGCAATCTACCAACTCACGTCGCTGTGCACCTTCGAGGACCGCTTCGTGATACCGCCGATGCATCGCGAGCAGGTGATCGAACAGCGGCAGAGTCCAAGGCAGGCGCAGTCTTCGGCGGGTTTTGGATTCACAACGGGCACCGGGAGGTCGATATGACCCGTCTTCTCGAAACGATCGGGGAACTGCTGCGTTATCCGGACGAGGGTTACGCGCCGTTGCTCGACGAGGCGGTGAGGCTTTCCCGGGACGAATGCCGCAGCGCGATCGAGCGGCTGCGGGAGCGGACCCGCGGCCTGCGCCTGGGAGAGTTGCAGGGACTCTATACGAGGACGTTCGATTTGAACCCCTTGTGCTCACTCGAAGTCGGCTGGCAACTCTACGGCGAAGATTACGCCCGCGGCAGCTTCATTGCCTATATGCGCTCCGTACTGGCCGCCCATGGCGTGCCGGAACGCGGTGAACTCGCCGACCATCTGGCCCACGTACTGCCGGCCATCGCGCGCATGCCGGCTGAAGGAGCCGAAGAACTGCGCGAAAACGCCGCGCTGCCCGCGGTCCGCAAGATGCTGAGGATATTCGACCGCCTGGACAATCCCTATAGCGAACTGCTGCACGCCGCGGCAATACTGCTCGCAATGCCGGTAAGCCGGTTGGAAGAGGAGCCCAGCCATGTTTGACACGCTGCTGTTCGGCGTGCTGCCTTACGTCGCGATGTTCACGTTTTTCCTGGTGACCATCCAGCGTTACCGCCAGCGTAGTTTTTCCTATTCGAGTCTTTCCTCGCAGTTCCTCGAGAACCGGAAGCATTTCTGGAGCCTGGTGCCGTTCCACTACGGGATTCTCGTCGTCCTCACCGGCCATATCGTTGCCTTTCTGTTCCCGCGCGAACTGCTGGCGTTCAACAGCCGTCCGGTGCGGCTCTACATTCTCGAGATTGCGGCTTTAACGGGAGGGCTGATGACGCTGGTGGGGCTCATGTCGGCGATCTTTCGCCGCGCGACCACGGCAAAGATCCGCACGGTGACGACGGTCTCGGACTGGCTGGTTTACGCGATGTTGACGCTCCAGGTGGCAAACGGAGTGTATGTCGCCGTAGTCCATCCCTGGGGATCGAGCTGGTTTGCGGCCTCGGTCTCCCCTTATCTATGGTCGCTCGCCCGTCTGACGCCCGATATCACGACGATAGCGCCGCTGCCCTGGGGAGTGAAGCTGCACATCGTCAATGCCTATCTGCTGATCGGATTCTTCCCCTTCACCCGGCTGGTGCACGTTCTTGTGATTCCGAACGTGTACCTGTGGCGAAAGCCACAGGTGGTGCGATGGCCTGGCCGCAGCCGCCCCTATCCGGCGGCTTAGGAAGTAGAACGGGTCAGTCTCCGCCGACCCGGGGCTGCCGTGGCGCCGGGCTCGCCGCCAACTGTCCGACGCTGACGTGTATGGTCGGCATGGCGCCCTGATCGAGCGAATTCCTCACCGCCTCGTCCGAGTGCAGTTTCTCCAGCTTCTCCTTCAACAACTGGCGGCGGAGCCGCTGCTCGAATTCGGCGAGCTTCCGCTCGATCTCCGACTTCTTCCGGTGGTTGACGACCATGTCCTCGCGATAGCGCTTGAGGAAGTAGCTGATGGTCTCGGTGCGGATCTTGATCGAGCCGGTGGGCTTGTTCTCGTCGATGTCCTTGAAGCAGAAATACGGAGTTCCGGAATGCTCGACCACTTCCTCGACCACTGAGTAGATGGGCGCGTCGTGGCCACACTTGAAGCTCGAGAGTTCGAGCGCCACGAGGTTGGGGTGGCGCGCGACATACTTCGCCGCCCACACCTTACGCGACGTGTTCTCCGAATACGAGTTCTTCCACACGTCCGTAATCGCCATCGGGTCCGCAATCTCGCCGTTTCTCACTTCATCACCGAACAGCCGCCAGACAATGTCATCATCGACGGGCAGCGAGTCCATGGTGAAGACGGGATATCCCAGCTTCTGGAACTCTTCGAGGATTTCGTGGTTTACGCCGGGGTCATTGTGATAAGGACGGCCGAGCAGGACGACACCCAACCGGTCTTCACGCTCGAGTTGCTCGAGCACTTCCCGCCCGGCTCCGCGAAGAACCACGTTATTGAAGTAATCGAGGGCCTTGTAGCCTTCGCGTATCGCCCGCGCGTTTTCCTCCGGCGTCAAACCGAGTATGTCCTTGAACTCCTCGTACATCTGACGCTCGAACATCTCGGGTTTCGAGATGTTGACGAAGGTATCCAGGTACCTGATGCCCTTCTCGGCAAACAGATCGCCTTCCTTTGTGAAGGCGGCCTTCACAGCCTCGGGCGTAGCCGCCACGGTGGGGCACGATCGCGACGCCTGGATCTGACTCAAATCAGATGTGAGGCAGTCGATCATCGGAAAGAAAATATAGTCCAGAGGTTTCTTGGCGTGATGGGTGTAGAGCAGGTTATGAACGTGCGGAATGCCGAGCTTCGAGGGGAAACAAGGATCGATCGATCCGCGCTTGGCGCCTTCCTTGTAAAGCTGTTCCGAAGTGTAATCCGACCAGATCAGGTGCTCGCCTTTTACGCCGAGCGCCACGAAATAGCCCGTGAACACCGGAGCCTGCGAATACATATTCAGTACGCGCGGCATGCCGATACGGAGTTCGCCGCGGCGCTTCATGAGTTCGGTCCGCTTCTTCTGCGCCTGAGTGAACTGGAACTTCGGGAGGGGGTCCGACACAACCGGAACCTCGGGCGCCTTGAACACCTGGCGGGCGGCGATCTCGACGAAATTCGGATTCGCCTTCTTCACCGAGTCCAGTTTCCCCTTGATGTTCCGCATCTCGTTGATATCTTCCACCGTCCCCTTTTCACAGGTGGCGATGATGAGACGCTGCGAACCCTCATCGAGAGGCACTTTGGTCTTCTTCGGAGCCTGGGAAGTTTCCGAGAGAACCGTTGTCTTGACATCAATGAATGTCCGGAGACACTTGTTCTTGCAGAAGTAGCAGCGAGTGGCCTCATTGCGGGTCGTCTTGTACTCGATCTGCTGAACGGCGCCGAGTCCGATGAACGTGGATTGACGGCCGTTGTCCCACAACCGGCCCGCCTCGAGAGCAGCCCCGATCGCGCCCGCCTCGCCGCAGTGCTCGTGGACGACCACTCGCGGTGAAACTTCCTTCCCCTTGAACCGCGATTCAATGAAGTCCACCTGGGCCTTCACCGCCGCCAGGTTGTATTGGGTTCCACCCTGCAGCAGGAACGTCGTCCCAATCGCCGAAAGATTCGGAATCTGAGAAACGTACAGCCAGATGTTCTTCGGCAGGACGTTACACAGCCCGGCCATGATCTCTTCCGGCTTCCAGCCCTGGCGTTGAAAATCCACGATGTCGGATTGCATGAACACCGCGCAGCCGTAACCGAATGAAGGGAATCCGGTAGCGCCGAAGGCGATTTCGGCGAACTTCTCGACCGGGTGCCCGAAGCCCTGGGCCGTCGATTGCAGGAAGTACCCATTGCCCGCCGAACACTGCGTGTTCAGCTTGAAATCCTTCACGCGGCCGTTCTTCAGAATGATGATCTTGATGTCCTGCCCGCCCACGTCGCAGATGACGTCCACATTCTGATAGAAATGGAGGCCGGCCTGTGTATGCGCCACCGTCTCCACCACCGCCGCGTCGGCGCTGATCACGTCGCGCAGAATATCCTTCGCGTAACCCGTGGTTCCCACTCCGAGAACCTTGAGGCTCGCTCCCTGATCGGTGACCTGCTTCTCGAGCTTGGCGAAGATCTCTTTCGTATCCTCAATGGGGTTGCCCTTTGACAACTGGTACGCTTTCGCCAGAATGGGCCGGTCCTTACCGGTGCCGAGCAGAACGGCCTTGGTGGATGTGGATCCCCCGTCGATGCCGATGAACCCCTCGACAACCTCGCCGGAGCGGAACGTAGCCGGCACGAACTTCTTGTGCTTGTATTTCGCCTGGAACGCGGCCAGTTCTTCTTCGTTTTTCGCCAGTCCGCCGCCGCCGCCGCGCTTCTTCTTCTCTTCCTCGCGGCCCACTTCCACGTACCACTTGAGCTTTTCGTAGCCTTTGTAGCGGCCAACGTGTTCGTCTTCGGTCTTGCCGAACTCGATGGCTCCGATAGCCGCGAAATACTGCGCGTTGTCCGGCGTCCGGATCAGGTCCTCGGGCGGCACACCCTCCGGAAGCGGGTAGTTGCGCTCCTCCCAGATCTTCGGAATGTTGTGCTTCCAGCAATCCCGCATGCCGGTGATGTAGGTGTTCGGGCCGCCCAGCAACAGCACCACCGGACGCAGCGTGTTGCCGCGCGTGAGCACAGAAAGATTCTGCATCACAATGGCCTCGAACAGCGACGCCATCAGTTCGTCCGCCGGAACTCCGCTCTTCTGCAGCCCGTTGATGTCTGTTTCGGCGAACACGCCGCACTTGCCGGCCACGGGGTGCAACTTCAGCCCCTTATAACCCATCTTGCAGAGTTGCTCGGCCGGTATCCGCAGCTTGGCGTTGATCTTGTCAATCACCGCGCCCGTGCCGCCGGCGCACTTGTCGTTCATGGACGGGATCTTCTTCTTGCGCCCCGTTTCCGGGTCTTCCTTGAAGATGATGATCTTGGCGTCCTGCCCGCCGAGTTCGATGACGCTGCCCGCCTCGGGGTATAGCTTTTCGACAGCCAGCGAAACCGCGTTCACTTCCTGGACGAACTTCGCCCCGAGATACTTCCCAAGTCCGTTGCCGCCGCTGCCAGTGATGAACATGCGGCAGTTTTCCGCGCGGAAGCCTTCGATTTCGTTCTCGAAACGCCCGAGAAATTCCAGCACCTTTTCCGGTTGCCTGGTGTCGTGGCGCTGGTAGTCCCGCCACAAAATCTCCTCGGTCGCCGCGTCCATCACCACGGCTTTTACCGTCGTGGACCCCACGTCCATGCCGGCCAAGAACTTTCTATCCATTGCTGCTCCTTCAGGCAGTACAAGAAAAAGTGCTGTCTTACGCGGTTACCGCCATCGCCTTGGGCTGCCAGCCCTCCTTCTTCATCCTTTGGGCGATGTGCAGGACAAAGTTCGCGGCCGCGCCGACGGTTCCCTTGCTGTGCGGCACATGGTACATCGGCCGCTTCACTTCGGGATGTTCGCCGACGAACTCGCGGCAGTCCTCCAGCGTCAAACCGGTCTTCGCAAGCGCTTCCTGGAACTCCAGTTTCGCCTTGTTCTTCGCTTCGCCAAGGGCCATCTGCACGCGGCTGTGGGCGTTGATTTCGCCTTCGCCGGACGTCTCGATGGGGATGTAGATCATGTCCTTGTACAACCCGGTCACCGCCGCCTGCGCTCCGTCGGATTGCGTCGAGGGCATGCATCCGAACGGCTTCAGACTGAGCACCATGTGCGCCAGGTCCTTGTTTGAATAATAGATGTTCTTCGCCACCTCGAGATGGCCTTCTCCGCCGCCCGCGCGCGAGTTGTAGAACGGATGACCCATGCGCTGCAGCTCATATTGATCCGCAAGGTGGTGCGCAATGCCGCCGAGCGCGTCGATTACCCGGTGATATTCGCGCTTGAAGACCGCCTCCGCCAGTTTCAGCTTGGCCACTTTATTGCGGAAGCCGAATTCGATCTTCGCCCGTTTATCCAGGCGCCACAGCGGCGGCAGCGCCGCGCCCTCATCGAGACCCTTGGTGTCGTAGTAGCGCTGAATCACCTGGTGAATCATGTACATGATCCATGTCCCGATGGGTTCGACCAGCACCTGCGCGCCTTCCCGTTCGAGGAACCGGAACATGTTGAAGTTGCCGTCGCCCTCGGTAGTCTGCGCCCAGAATTCACCGGTGATTTTCACGATCGGCTTCACCCGCAACCGGTCCACTTCCACGCCGTTGAACATGTCCCGGCAGTGGTGCAGCGACGAGGTGATGTCATCTCCCTTGAGCTGGTTGATGAACTTGCCCAGATATTCCGCGGTGTCCTTGAACCCGCCCAGGAAACCCGCAAGCTGATCCCCCACTTTCCACGGCTGTTTCTTGCGGAAGACTTCCTGCATGTAATCGGTGACCTGGTCCAGGACTTCGTCCGTCTGCCCGGGGTTCACTTCGTATGGCCGGATGTGATAGGCGGCTTCGTTGATGATATCCCCGCAATTCATCGCGTTCAGGATGCCCAGGAAGAAGTCGAGATTCATATCCAGGCCGGCTTCGGCATCGGTTTGCGACAGCCCGCCCGATTGCTGGAACAGCAACACCCGGAACCCGTCAAAGCCGGCGTTCCGCAGCGCCAGCCGGTATTCGGCTTCGTACATCCCAAACCGGCACGGGCCGCATGCCCCGGCCGTGAAAAACACATACCGGTCAATGATTTCCTGCTTCGTAAGCCCTTGCTCTTCCAGACTTTGCAGATACTGGACGAGGTTTCCCACAGTGAAGTACGTGGGATTGCATTGCCCGTTGTTGCCGTACTCCTTGCCCAACTGAAACGCCGCCACGTTCGGCGTCGGCAGTGCTTCGGCCATGTAACCGAGGCCCTCCAACGCTCCATGAATGAGCTTTTCGTGCTTCCAGGTGAGCCCGCCGAAAAGCAGCGTCGTGTGACCGCGCTGATCCGCCTTGAAATACCGCTCCGCCGGCCGCTTGAAGTGATGCACGTCCCGTCTTTCGAGACCGGCTTCGAGTTCCAACCGTGCCCGTTCCTCGGCCAGGCGCTGTTGGATGATGTCTTCAATCGAGCTGTTGATTTGAACCAAACCGGTTCCCAGGCTCGGTTTGGGTTCGAATGGCTGCGTGCTCATTTGGATAGCCTTTCTTAGCTTACGTGTTCCGTCAATCTCTGGCGACTACAGTACCTTCCCAGTATGTAGCAGTTTGGGCCATGGGAAAGCGAATGGGAACCAAACTTCATTGAACGGTAAAGAATCACAGTAAACGGAGATGAAAGGGGGTGAGCGGTTCGTTCCGAGCCGGGGTTTTGCTGGGACCAAAATGATCCCATATTCCTCGAAACTGTAGGCTGCGTCACTGTTCGCCTCCTAGATATAGACGCGCTTCACGCGCGCGCTTATCCCGCACAATACACTATAGGTAATCGTACCTGTTGCCCGGGCGAGATGCCGGGCATCCTGCACCACGTCACCTTGGTTCCCGATAACCGTTACCGTATCGCCCGCCTTCAACTCCGGCGCGTGGGTCACGTCGATGGTCGTCAGATCCATCGACACAGCGCCTAGAATTGGAGTCAGCCTGCCCGCGGCGATCATCCGCCCCTTGTTCGATAGCCGGTGCGGCAACCCGTCGGCATATCCGATTCCGACCACGGCGATCCGCATATCCCGCTGAGCCCAGTACATAGCGCCGTAGCCCAGGGGCGAGCCCCGCTCCACCTCCTTTACCAGCACGATCGACGCCTTCCAACTGAGTACCGGCCGCACTTCGATCGAAGGCTTCGGAGCATCCCCCTTGCCCGGCGGCCAATAGCCATACAGCGCAATTCCCGGACGCACCATGTTGCGCCACGCTTCGCGCCGCGCCAGGACCAGGGGATTCGTGCTTGCCAGGTGGACATAGCGCGGATGAACGCCGGCCCGGGCGAGTTCCTCGCGAATGTGATGAAACGCCTCCATCTGCAATTCAGTCTGGGGAGAGGTGAAATCAGCGGAAGAGGCGAAGTGGGTCATCAGCCCCTCGAGACGGGCCCCATGAGCGTTCCGGATGGCCTCCAGAATCTCCGCGGCGCCGGATCGCGTACCCATGCGTCCCATGCCGGAATCGATCTTCAGGTGATATGCGATCGGACCCAACCGGGGGATCTCGGCCAGGTCGTGCACAGCCGGCGTGAGTTCATACTCGACGAGCATGGAGCGCTCCCATGGCAGCACCCCACCCATCACCAGCACTCTCGCATCAATTCCCGCCAGGCGCAGGGCGACGCCCTCGTCCACGCTGCTCACGGCCAACCAGTGCGCGCCGGCCTCCGTCAACACGCGGGAGACCTCGACAGCGCCGTGGCGGTAAGCATCCGCCTTGACGACAGGCATCACTTCGACGCTCGAGCCCACGGTCCGCTTGATCGCGTGATAATTGGCCGCCAACTGTTCGCGGGAGATCTCGACCCAACAGCGCAGGCCCTCGCTCATTTTGTCAACTCCACAAACAGATCCTCGTAGGCCTTTGTGACGGCATCCCAACTATAGCGCTCTTTCACACGCTTCATTGCCATCGAGCCCCATTCCGCCCTCTCGACGGCGCTCATTCGCAAGACCTGTTCCATTCTCGAGACGAGTTCCTCCGGTTCGAAGGGGATGGCCACCCCTCCGGCGACTTCGGCATTCTCCGGCGTGTTCAGGTAGAGCGTCAGGCAACCCCGCCCCATTGCCTCGATGAGCGCCGGATGCGTGCCGCCAACTTCGGTGGCGTGCACGTAGGCGAGACAGTGCGACTGCAGTTCGTGATAGCCCGCGCCGTAGATGGCCCCTGGAATCACCACGCGCGGGTTGTTTGTATCGCGGACGCGGCGAATGTATTCGTGGGCATAAGGCGCGTCGCCGATCAGCGCCAGTTTCACATCCGTTTCCAACTTCTCGAAGGCCTCCCGCACCAGCAGGGGGTTGTTCTCCGGCTCGAATCGCGTCACATACAGGAAATATCGCCCTGATTCGAGGCCGAGGGCAGGCAGTATGTTCCCCGTCTCTACTTTTCCAACGGGCGCGCCGTAGGAAATGCAGACAGTTTCTTTCCCATATGTGGTGCGATAATATTCGGCGATTTTTTCCGCGTCACTGATTGTTCGCGTGGGGAAAAACGTCGCCATCCGCTCGGAGAGCCGGTACCAGGCCCTCGCCGGAAGATTCCACTTCCTGCGCCGCCGTTCGATGCCGTCCACGTTCAGCGCCACGGGGATTCCCACGGCGCGCGGCATCCACGTGAATACCGCGTTGGCCGCGTTGCAATAGAGCGCGGCGTCGGCTCCACGCCACAGCAGGTGAAGCGTGGAGAGGGCGGTGTGCGCCAGCGTATCCAGGTACTTGTGCCGGATCGTCGGCAGAGAGACCAGATCCACTCCCAGATACGTGCTCGCAGCGGGCCGGTTCCGGCAGTAAACAGTGACCCTATGCCCGAGCCTCACCAGCCGCGACGATAATTCCTCGGCAAATGTCTCGAACCCACCGTAATTCGCCGGAATGCCCCTTGTTCCGAGAATTGCAATGTGCACCGGAAACTCAACCGCGGGCGGCTTTGCTCCGCACGGCTACGCGCTGCCGGGCCTTCGGGACGGGCATGCTGACCGGCTTGTATGAAAACCAGGTGGCCATGTAATCGTCGCTGACGCGCCGCCGGCTCATGATCTCCCTGCGCTTCCCCCACACTTTATTCCAGTTTGCCGCCAGATACCAGAACGCCTTCAAGGAGGAGTGCTCCCTCGTCGCGCAGCAAACAATCACAACCAGGTCCCGCCACACAATCGAGGGCAGATTGCGCCAGTAGAGATGGCCGCTGATGTTCTTGATGCGCATCAGGAAGCGGTTCTTGACCGAGTGCATGTTGATGGCCGCCGGCAAAGCCCGGCGGTTGCCCGGCAGCACCGTCCGCACGTGATAGCCGCGGGCGGCGGGGGTGTAGAGACACTTCCAGCCCATCAACTGGGCACGCCAGGCCACATCCGCGTCTTCGCGATACGTGAAGAAATCGGCGTCGAAAAACTCTCCGAATACCGAGATATCGTCAATCATCACCCGCCGGTAGAGGGCGGCCGCCGCGGTGGCTCCAAACACATATTCATGGTGTACGTAGTGTCCGTTGTCCACTTCCCGGCTGCCCCGGTCCAGATGGCGCAACATCGGGGTGAAGTAGATGCCGGTTGAATCGACGAGCTGTTTTTCCGGCAGATCGAAGTTCGCGGTGATGGTGAGCAGTTTTCCGCACACTGTCCCTACCTTCGAGTCCATCTGGCCCGCCTCGACGAGTTCCGAGAGAAAATCCGGGAGCATGAGAACGTCCGGATTCAACGTCAGGACCCAATCGCTCCGGGACATGCGGATCGCCTGATTCTGCGCCGCCGCAAAGCCGATGTTTTCGTCGTTGTACACAATCCGGCAGCGGTCCTCGAACTGTTCGAGGATGTCGATCGTGCCGTCCTTGGAGGCGTTGTCGATGACGATGATTTCTTTATGTTTGTATCGTTGGGCCAGCGCCGATTCCAGGCATCGTTTAATGAACCGGCCGCTGTTGTACGTCACGATTGTGACGGATACGGAATCGCTATAAGACATGAATATGAGCCTGGTCTTTGATTGTCCGGTCAAAACAGCCGCTCAAACCGCCGCCGGAACACAGGCAACGGCAGGCCAGACGAATCACCTTACCGTAAGTTCGAATCGATCTTAGCGCACCCCGATGAGGGATCCCCGCTAACAAACGCGGCAAACTACCTCCCGCGACGGCGAGGCACACCAGGGCTGTCCGGTTGCGCGGAAAGTGTTTACAGGCATATTTGAGAAGGCTAGCATACCAGTACACCTCTCTGCTGCCCCACTCGAGTTTGCCGGCCGAGTGGCCGCCCAGGTGGCGCGCCGTTGCCGCGGGTTCGAAACGGATGCGCAACCCCTTATCTCTAAGTCTTCTACAATAATCCACGTCCTCGAACCAGATGGGAAAGAACCGCTCGTCGAAGCCGCCCACGGCCTCCCATGCATCGCGCCGCGTGAGGAGAAACGCCCCCGCCGGCTGCTCGACGTCACACGCTTCGTCCTCAGACAGATCGAGGCACCGGTACCGCCGGTTTACGGGGTTTCCGCGCCACAGGCGATTGATGCCGAGGACTTCGCAGATGAGGGCCGCCGGGGTGGGGAGACGGCGCAGGGAAAATCCACGCTGGAACCGCCCGTTTTCATCCAGAAGACGCCCCGCCGCGGCGGCCACGTCCGGGCGCGCGCACGCCTCGATGAGAACGCCGATGCCCGCGGCCACCGCCGCGTCCGGATTGAGCAGCAGCACAAACGGACGCCGGGATGCCGCGATTCCCTGATTGACGGCTGCCCCGAAACCTCTGTTTTCCGGGTTGGCGATTACACGCGCTCCGGCGCGCGCCGCCGCCTCCGCCGTGCCGTCCCGCGAGGCGTTGTCGACGACGATGACATCCAATCCCAGGCTCAAGCAGGATTCGACACAGGGTCCGATCACTTCGGCGGATTCGTATGTGACAATCACCGCGGTTGTCTGATTCTTCATGTCAACGCGAAATAGAGCCGCCAGAACAGATCATACCCCGTCGCTTCCTGCATCGCCCGGATATCGGCCTCGCAGGCGGCGAGGATGGCGCGGAGGCGGGCATCATCCTTGCGCCGCGTAGTCCGAATCCTCCCAATCCCCTCGCGCTTTCCCCGGATCCATGCCCAGCCCGCGCCATGCCTCACGGCCAAGGCTCCCCATAGCAGTTGCCCCACCAGCACCTCCCAGCCATAGCGCCTCACCCAGTCCCGGGGATAGTGCTTCGCCACTATCAGCATCTGGTTGCGCGACACCCGCCGCACTGTCTCGGGATTCCAGGAGCCTAGCGTGGCGCTGCCGAGGTGATGCGCCACCGCCGCCGGTTGATACACCCCGGAACAACCGGCCAGCGCGCACCGCAATCCGAACTCGACATCCTCGAGGTACGATTCGAACTCCTCATCGAGAAGCCCGATCCGGCCAAAGAGCGTTCGCCGGAAGATGGCCGCCGTGAATGGAACGAAAAAAACCTTCCGCGGCGTGTTCCACGCCGGACCATCGGGACGATTGTTCCCCGCGCGCCACGCGCAGGCTCCCCGGCAGAGCAGGTCAAACGATCCATCCAGAATTCCGCTCCCGCCGGCCCGCATCAGTTTGCCCGAAACGAACCAGCACTCGGAATCAGCGGTGGGTAGAAGCCGCTCGATCCAATCCGGTCCGAGGCGCACGTCATTGTTCAGAATGGCCACCCATTCGCCGGCGCTCGCCGCAATGCCCCGGTTTACCGCGTAGCTGAATCCCTTGTTGGTTCCCAGCCGGATCACGCTCGCGCCGGCATTTTCCGCGGCTTCGGCCGAGCCATCCGTCGAGCCGTTGTCCACGACGATCACTTCCGACGGCGGCAACGTTTGCGCGCGCAGGTCTTCGAGGATGCTTTCGAGCAGTCCCCGCCGGTTCCATGTCGGAATCACCGCGCTGACTGTCATTGCCGCTTGCGCCGCGCAAAACGCTTCCGCAACAGAAACCAGAGGTTATACAATCCGTCCCGCCAGGGGTTTAACTTGATTTCTCCTAATCGGGATGAATATTGTATGGAAATTTCCTGAAAACGCACTTGTGGATTCTTGAGGGCTTCAATCTTGATCTCCTCGGAAAACGCCATGCTATCCGATTCGAGATTCATCTCATCGAGTATTCGCCGCCGGAACACCCACATTCCGGATTGCGAGTCCCGCACCCAGCGGAAGTACAGCAGCGACATGGCGACGGACAAGACCAGGTTGCCGAACTTGTGCTTGAGGCTCATCGCCCGGCGGTCGCGTACCGGAAAACGCGAGGCGTTGAGAAAATCGGCCTCGAGGTGCAGGAAAGCCTCCAGCAGGTAAGAGATAGCGTCAGGCGGATAGCTGTGATCTCCATCCAGGGTGATGATGACGTCGCCGGAGGCTTCGGAAAACCCCCGTTTGTAGCTGCGTCCGTACCCGCGGACATCTTCGCGGATGACCCGCGCGCCGAATGAGCGCGCCACCTCAGCCGTGCGGTCCGTCGAGCCGTTGTCAACAACGATGATCTGGTCCACAAATTCGGGCATCCGCCGCAAGACCTGTTCGATGCCCTGCTCCTCGTTTAGACAGGGAATGACCACGGTGATCTTGAGACCTTTGTACAAGCTGCTATTGTAGCGGGCTATAGGCGGCTGAAGAGATCGCCCACGGGCAGGGACCAGCCGGGAAGCAGGGGGCTTTCCATGACCGCCGCGCTCGTCAGATGCCGGACCTCGGAAGCGGTATGAACATAGAGGTGCTTCGTCTCCGGATAGATCACCCACACCTCGGAGATGCCCGCCTGGAGATAGATGCCGGTCTTCTTGTCCACGGCATACGCGGATTCCGATGGAGAGACGATTTCCACCGCAATCGCCGGCATCTCGGAAACGGGCACCTTGAAGTGATCCATCCTGGCCCACCGCTCCTCCGGCAAGTAGGACAGGTCGGGACGAAGGCGGCTTTCCCCAAAGTCGAATTCTGTATCCGGGAGTACGACGCCGAGCCTCCTCTCCAACAGAAAACCCGCCAAAGCGGCGGTCAAAATCGCCTGGATCAGATTGTGAACCGGATTCGCACTCGACATTTCCACCATCTCCCCATGGAGCAGTTCATAGCGCAGTCCTTCTTCGGGCGGCAGTTTGTCGAACTGCTCGGCGGTCATCAGAGATGTCGTGGCCATAAACTCCTCCCTTCCGGCCTCAACGCTACTTGATCTTCTCGTCCTTGGCAACCTTTCCGTCACGAATGTAGACCACGCGGTGCGCGTGCATCGCGATGTCCTGTTCGTGCGTCACCAGCACGATCGTGTTGCCCTGCTGGTGCAGGCGCTCGAACAGGCTCATGATTTCCACTCCCGTCGCCGAATCGAGGTTCCCTGTCGGCTCATCGGCCAGCAGAATCGAGGGGTTGTTGACCAGCGCGCGGGCAATGGCCACCCTCTGCCGCTGTCCTCCCGAAAGCTCATTCGGTTTGTGATACATGCGCTGGGCCAGATCGACCGCCTGCAGCGCCGCCGTGGCGCGCGCGACCCGCGCATCGGCCGGCACGCCCGAATAGATCAGCGGCAGTTCCACATTGTGCAGCGCCGTGGCGCGCGACAGCAGGTTGAACGTCTGGAACACGAACCCGATCTCCTTGTTCCGGATCGACGCCAACTCGTCGTCGTTCATTGCGCTGACCAGACGTCCGTTGATGTAATAGTCGCCCTTTGTCGGCGTATCGAGACATCCGATCAGATTCATCAACGTGGACTTGCCGGACCCCGACGGGCCCATGATCGCCACGTACTCGCCTACACGGATTTCCACGTCCACGCCGGAAACGGCATGAATCTCCTGATCCCCCATGATGTAGGTCTTCCACAAATCGTACGTGCGGATGACGACGCCGTCTCTCTTCAGTTGCGCGCCGCGCTCCGCTTTTTCCTGAACAGCCTGTGCCATGTTTGCGTGCCAGTTCCTTTAACTAGAATCAATATACCCCGGTCACGACTCGGCCTTCAGCGGACCTTTGTTATTCTCGATCTTCACCCTGGCGTCGTTGCGAATGGTCCGAATCACTTTGTACGAGCCGGTGATGATCTCATCACCTTCCTTCAACCCGCTCAACACCTCGATATCGGTAGACCCCGTAATGCCTGTCTCGACCTTGCGGAACACCGCCTTCCCTTGAGACACCACGAATACTCCCTGCAACTCTTCCTTGTTCGCCTTCTCCCTGGCGGGATCGAGCGGGGCGGCTGCCTTCACCGTTCCGTTGGACTGCGGTTCGAGGTCACCTCGCTGCCTTACGGTGAGGGCCTGAATGGGAATGGAAAGCGCATTCCGCCGGGTCGCCGTGATGATTTTAGCGGTACAGGAAAGCCCGGGGCGAATCTCCTCGGGCGGGTTATCCATCGCCACGACGACTTTGAAATCCTTCGCTTCCTGGCTCGATATGGCGCTCTGGCTGGCAGCCAACCCGGTGGAGCGCAGGATCGCCGTATTACCGATCTCGATCACGTGCCCCCTGAAGGTCCGGTTCGGCATCGCGTCGATGGTCACGTCCGCCGCCTGGTCCAGCTTCACATTCACGATATCCGTCTCGTCCACTTTCACTTCCGCCGTTATCAATGACATGTCGGCGATCGTCATGATGAGGCTCGAGGCGGAGTTCTGGATGCCCGGCACCACGGTCTCGCCCACACGGACGGGCAGATTGGTCACCACGCCATCGATCGGCGCGACCGAGTAGGTTCGCTGCAGCACGTCATTGGCCCGCCGTAGATTCGCCTGCGCCTGCAGCACCCTCTTCTGCGACGCCGCCAGACTTGCCGCCACCTGCGCCCGCTGCGCCTTGGCCTGGGCAATCCGCGCTTCGGATTCGCGCACCGCCGCCTGAGCGCCCATGAAGTCCGTCATCCGCTGATCGTATTCCTGTTTGGCGACCAGTTTATCCTGGTACAACTGCCTGGCGCGGTCGAAATAGAGCTTGGCGCGTTCGAGATCGGATTTCGAGCGATCGAGCGTCGCCTGCGCCGTTCGCACAGCCTCATCGGCCGCGCGAACCGATGCCTCCGATGCCGCCGATTCGGCCTCGGCGGAACTCACCGTCGCCCGCTGCGCGGCCACGTCGGCCTCGGGTTGCACGGATTCCAGTTTCGCCAGCACCTGCCCTTTCCTGACGCTTTGCCCTTCCTTCACGAGAATCTCGGTGATGCGCGAAGGGGAGATGGCGTTCGTTCCGATATTGATGTAATTTCGGGGTTTTATCTCCCCCGATGCGGTCACCAACGCGGTCAGATCCTGCCGCACCACTCTGCCTGTCTGCACTCCCACTATGCCCTTGCGGCTATACTCATAGCCCGCAAATGAGCCAACCGCCGCCAGCACCACTACGACCACACCTAGAATAACCTTGGTTTTCCGTTTCACCGTTAGCGGACTCCTAGTGGAATCAGACGCTTCGAAGGAGAGCAAAGTTCATGTTTCCGCCATTCAGGCGGCAGCGTCCACTCTTTCAGTATATAGACACCGCCGGCGTTTCAAAAAGT
The DNA here is from genome assembly GCA_019187195.1 of Bryobacteraceae bacterium. GTDB lineage: Bacteria > Acidobacteriota > Terriglobia > Bryobacterales > Bryobacteraceae > CADEFT01. The sequence continues at coordinate 142,449 of JABAQT010000019.1, read as the reverse complement.
GCCCGCCCATCCGGGCCTTGATGTAAATTCATTTCCATACCCCGTCTAAGGTAGGATGAGTGGGAACGGACTTCCATGGCTTTACGTTCTCCCGCCATTTTCGTCCTATCGGCGCTCCTCGCCTTCGCGCAGGAGCCGATCCGCGGCCCGATGCTCGGCTGGGTGTGGGATTCACAAAAAGAAACCATCCGGCCGGTGCTGGGGATTGCCGGGTCTTCCCTGCTCGGAGCCAGTCTCGACCTCGGCGCGCCCGTCAAGGCGGCGGCCATCCCGGGAACGGCGGAGTATGCGCTGGTGCTCCTTGGGGACGGCCGCGATCCGGCGCTGGTTTCGCTGCGCGAGTCGCAACCTTCCGCGCTCCCCCTTCCCGATGTTGCCCCCGGCGCCACCCGCGTGGACCTCAGCCCCAGCGGTGACGCCGCTGCCCTTTCCTACAGTGAAGAGAAGAAAATCATCCTTCTCACCGGTCTGCCCGCCGCCCCCTCTATTCAGGGCAGCTTCGACCTGAGCGTCGAGGGCATGCCCGCTTCCTTGGCCCTGAACGACGGCGGATCCACCCTCGTCGCCACCTATCCCGCCCTTCCCGCCACGCTCGTCTTCGACTCCGCCGGCAATCGCTGGCCTTTGCCCTTCGACCTCGGGGTGAAAGCGCTGGCGTTCTTTGAAAACTCACGCGACGCCCTGCTTTCCGCATCCGATGGCGTATACCTCGCAAGGAATGTATCGGAAGCAACTGAACTCACGCAGGTCTGGTCATCCCCCGCCGCCGGCGCCGTAGCTCCTTTCGATGCCAAGCGGATCCTGATTGTGGACACGGAAGCCGAAAACATATTGAAGTTGGATCTCGAGTCCGGCGAAAAGCTGACGGTGCAGTGCCCCTGCGCCCCCACCAACTTGACCCGGATGCCGGGCGGGGTCATATTCCGCTTGAATGAGGTATCCAACGGGCCGCTCTGGCTCGTTGAAGTCGAGGATTCCGGGCTCCGCGCGGTCTTCGTGCCGCCCGATGCTTCCGGCCTGGATATGGAGGATTAACCGCTTGAAACAACGCCTCTTATGGCTTACCTGGATTGTGTTGATGGTGGGAGTGTTCTTCGGAGCCATGGGGCAATTCCTCCCGCAGCCGCCCCTGATCAGTTCCCTCTCGGCCAGTCCGGCCAATGCGCCCGCGGGGCAGTCCTTCCTGCTCATTGTCAACGGCCAGCGCTTCTGTTCAGGGGCCATGATTACCTTCGACGGCAGTCCTCTGGAACCTGTTTTTCTCTCCGCGAACCAGCTTCAGGCGGGCGTTAGCGGCAGCCTGACGCTCGGCAAGTCCGGGACTGTGCCCGTGCAGGTGGTGAATCCCACCAACTCCTCAGGGTGCTCTTCCCCCGGCCTCTCGTCAAACGTTGTTTTTTACCTCATCCCGGGCTCGCTGGCCATTATCACGCAATCACTTCCCAACGGAACCGTCGCCATCCCCTATAACGCTTCCGTGGGAGTCACGGGAGGCTCCGCCCCCTACACCTTCAGCCATTCGGGTTCCTTCCCTCCCGGCCTGAACCTCAACTCCGCCGGCGGCAGCATTACGGGCACCCCCACCCAGGCCGGCAGTTTCAATTTCACCGTCACCGTGATGGACGCGCAGCAGCAGACAGCCAGCGCCCTCTACACCGTTGTCATCCAACCCGCGTTCACCATCACGACGGTATCGCTGCCGGATGGAGTCGTGAACGCTTCCTACTCCGCACCCATTCAGGCGGCGGGCGGAGTGCCTCCTCTCTCCTGGACTCTCTTGAGCGGCGGTCCTTCCGGATTGTCTCTCTCCCCGACGGGAATCCTTTCCGGCACGCCTACGCAAGCCGGAACTTACAATCTCCAGGTGCGGGTGACGGATTCGCAGGCGCATACCGCCATCCGAACGATTCCACTCACCATCCTGCAGTCTTTCCGGATATCCACAACCTCGCTGCCGAATGCCACCGCGGGCACATACTATTCGGTGGGTTTGGCCGCCACTGGAGGAACGGAGCCCTATGCCTGGAGCACTTCGAGCGCTCTTCCCTCCGGATTGACGCTCAGCGTAGCCGGCGTTCTCTCCGGGACAGCACCGCAGCCAGGCGTCTACCCGCTAACCATCACCGTTCGTGATTCCGCCAACCAGACCGCGCAGGCCCAACTGGCTCTCCAGGTGGTAACGGCGTTTCAGATAACCACCACAACCATCCCCCAAGGCTTCCTCGCCACCGCCTACACCACTGCCTTCACAGCCGCTGGAGGTACGCCTCCCTATCAGTGGTCGGCGCCGGAGGGTCTTCCACCCGGCCTAGCCCTCGATCCATCAAGCGGTATTCTCAGCGGCATCCCCTCGCAACAGGGCACGTTCCCCTTCACCGTGCAGGTCCTCGATTTCACCGGCCGGCTGGCGCGGAAGCAATTTGTCTTCAACTCGAACAACGCGCTCAACATCACCACCGGCAGCCTGCGTGACGGCACGGCGGGGTTGCCTTACGAAGATGGATTCACCGCCGCCGGCGGGACCGCGCCTTACACCTGGTCCCAAATCGGACCCGGCGTGCCCGGCCTCTTCCTCAATCCGGTTATCGGGGCGCTATCCGGCACGCCAACCCAGTCGGGCATCTTCAATCTGACCATCCGCGTCACCGATTCCCTGAACTCCACCTTCACCCGTTCCTACTCCGTCAACATCAAACCACAGTTCAGCATCAGCACGGACCTGCCACCAGCGACGCTCGGCGTGTACTACGAACAGACGCTCTCCGCCTCCGGTGGAACCACACCTTACACCTGGGCGATAGTGGGGACCGGTGTCGAGGGCCTCACGCTGAACGCCTTCACCGGAACGCTCAGCGGCATCCCCACACAAGCCGGATCATTCGGCTTCACCATCACGGCGACCGATGCCCTCGGCCAGCAGGCCTCCCGCGCCTATTCCTTCACGGTGGGGCAGGCCATCCGTATCTCACCAGAAACTATTCCCAACGGCGCCACCGGCACACCCTATTCGCAGACTTTCACAGCCACGGGCGGCGCCGCCCCGTACACTTTCCGCATCGCGGGCTCGGTGCCGGGCCTTGTGATGGATCCGCCCACGGGTGTCCTCTCCGGAACCCCAACCCAGACCGGAGCCTTCCAGTTCACCATCCGCGTCACCGATTCCAAAGGGCTGCCCGGCACCAAAGCCTACACGCTGGTGGTAAGCTCCGCGCTCCGCTTCTCCACTACGTCGCTGCCCGATGCGGTCGAGCGAAGCTCATATTCGCAGACCCTCGCCGCCACCGGAGGCACGCCCCCTTATTCCTGGCGCGTCTCGACAGGCAGCCTCCCCGCCGGCCTCACGCTCAACAGTTCCACCGGGATCATTAGCGGGATACCGGCCAGCGCCGGTTCACAGGCCTTCACACTCGAAGTGTCCGACAGCACCACTCTGAAGGCAACGCAGGGTTTCACCATCAACGTTCTCCCCGGCGTCGTCATCCAGACGGCGGGAACTCTCACAGCCGGTGCGGTGGGCACGCCCTACACGTTCACACTCAACGCAACGGGCGGCACGCCTCCCTACAACTGGCGTCTGAGCGATGGCGCACTTCCGGGCGGACTCACTCTCAGCAGCGCCGGAATCATCAGCGGGACCCCTTCAGCGACAGGCCGATTTAGCGCCACGCTCGAAGTTTCCGATTCGGCCGCGCAAACCGCCTCCGCCGCCATCATCATCCCCATCGATCCTCCCGTTCTGCGGATCACCAGCGCGGCGGCCCTGCCCGCCGCCACCGCCGGCGTCGATTACCAGTTCACTCCCACCGCCACCGGTGGAACCCCGCCCTACGAGTGGGCTCTCACCGCCTCTCCGGCGGAATTGCGGATCGACGCGGAGAGTGGCGCCATCAGCGGCCGCCTGCCCGCATCGGGCGATATCTCCTTCACGATTCGCGTCTCCGATAGCGCCGGCGGCTCCGCCACCCAGGATGTGACCTTGCGCGTGGGGCTGGCGGCCGCCCCCGCGGTCACCATCAGCGGCCTCTCGGCAAGTTCCGGCCCGGGCCAGCAACTCCAGCCCGCGGTCACCATTTCCCAGCCCTATCCCATCCCGGTTAGCGGCGAACTCCTTCTCACCTTCGATTCCGCCGTCAACGCCGATGACCCGGCCATTCAGTTCTCGACGGGAGGCCGCCGCGTGGTCTTCAACATCCCGGCGGGCGAGACGAAAGCGATCTTCAACGCCGCCACCCCGGGCTTCCAGACAGGGACCGTCGCCGGGACCATTACCGTGACGGTTCGCCTTTCAGCCTCCGGTGTGGACATCACACCCACGCCCGCGCCGTCACAGTCCCTGCAAGTCCCGAAGCTCGCTCCGGTCATCACCTCCGTCCGCGTCAACCGTACCACCGCGGGCTTCGAGGTCGCCATCACGGGATACGCGACCGGACGCGAGTTGACGTCCGCCAATATCCGGTTACAAACCACGGGCACGGTGCAGGGCACCGAGTTTACGGTGAATCTCGCGCAAACCGCGGCCGCCTGGTACCAGAACACCGATTCCCGGCAGTTCGGCAGTCTTGCCACCATCATTGTTCCGTTCAATGTTTCAGGGTCCGGCGGTTCGGTGACCAGCGTCAGCGCCACGCTTACCAACAGCGCCGGAACATCGTCCAGCGTGTCCGCGCCCTTTTAGTGCGCCCGCATCAATCCTGTTGAGAACATTTCCCTCTTCGGGGAACTGTCTTATACAGAAATGGTCACAGCCATTGTTGCCGATGAACTCCCTTTGGTCTGCGAAGGGATTTGCGCTCTTTGCGAGGGATTATGTGAAGTCCTAGCCCGCTGCGGCGATGGGGACGAGGCGTGGAACCTGGCGCGGCGAATGAACCCCGGCTTCCTGCTGCTCGATCTCAATCTGCCGGGCCTGCATCCGTTCGAGATCCTCCGCCGCGCGCGCCAGCATGAGTTGACCACCAGGGTTATCGTGATGGCGGTGCGCGGGGACCGCAAGACGGTTCTCGACTCTCTCCGTGCCGGGGCGAGCGGATATATTCTCAAGTCCGGCCCGGCGCGCCAAATCGAGGATGCCTTCAAGCAGATCCTTCGCGGCGGCGCCTACGTCTCTCCCCTCATCGAACTGACCAGGCTTTTCGTGTCCGCTCCCGGCGAACGCTGCCACCCCATTGAAAACCTCAGCAGCCGCGAGCAGCAGGTTTTCTCGCTGCTGGTCGAGGGTATCCGCGCCAAGGAAATCGCCGCCCGCCTCAGCCTCAGTCCCAAGACGGTGGATACCTACCGCGCCAGCCTGATGCGCAAACTGGACCTCCACGACGTCCCAAGCCTGGTCAAGTTCGCCATTCAGCACAAGATGACGCAGTTGAGCGGATGAATATGACGGCATAAGATTGAGGTGATGTTTGTTCGCCTGGCGCCCCTGTTGCTTCTGCCAGTGGCGATACAAGCCACCGGATCGAGAACTGCCTCTCCATACACCGCCTTCCTCTCGGGGGAACAGAGCTACCGCATTGCGAAGGTGGCGGCTCCACAACCGGGCTACACACTGATAGCGGGCTCCATTCCCGTTCCGGGTCCTTCGCCGGACAGTTTCACCTTTTCGCGTTTCTTCGTCAGCAAATTGGATGAGGCGGGAAACACCGTATTCACGGTCCGTCTCGGGGGCGGCGCCGATATCGTGCATGATCTGACGGCCGACTCCAGGGGGAACATCTATATAGCGGGGGAGACCTCTTCACCGGACTTCCCGCTGAAGAACCCCGTCCAGGCCAATCCATCCACCTCGGGCCGCACGGGCTTCCTGGTAAAGCTCAAGCCGGATGGCAGCCAGGTGCTCACATCCACCTATTTCGGAGGGGCCGGAGGCGGCAGTTCAGTGAATGCGGTCCATCTTGACGCGACCGGCAACATCTTTCTCGCGGGATCGACGGACGCGCCCGATTTTCCGGCGACGGAATCGCTTCGCGCGGTCAGTCCGTATACGGGAGGAAGGCAGCGCGGCTATGCGTTCTTTGCCAAGTTGCGGCCGGAAGCGGATCGCGTTCTCCTCGCCGGTCTCATCGGCGGCGATGCGATTGGCTGCCTCACGGGGAGCAGTTGCCTGACTCTGCCCCGATGGGCGAACGCGAATGCCGTCGGCGTGGACGGCGCGGGCAACATCGTGGTGGGAGGCAACACGAACACCACCAACATCCCCACCACGGCCGGCGCGCTGGGCCCAAAGGGAATCGGAGCGTTCGTCGCGAAGTTCAAAGCCGACGGCGGCGGCCTCATCTACCTGACCTATCTTGGGACGCGAAGCTTTACCATCGCGCCGTTCGAGGAGCCGGCCAACACCCTCACCGCGATCGCCGTGGACCGCTCCGGTGATGTGCTCATCGCCGGCAAGACCAACGATTCGAACTTCCCCGCAACCGCCGGCGCCTACCAACCGGCGTATTCCAAATCATCCGTACCGGCTCCGGACTACCCGCCACAAACCGACGGATTCGTTGGCCGGCTGCGATCCGATGGCTCCGGCATGGTGTGGGCCACCTTTCTCGGCGGAGGGGCCTCGGAGGGCATCACCGGCCTCTCCGTTGACATGGACGGCGGTGTGTGGGTCGCGGGAACGACCGTCTCGCCGGACTTCCCCAACCCTGACGGCTGGTCGGAAGGCGGCGAGTTCATTACGGGCCTGAGAGCGGACGGATCGGGTCTACAGTATTCGGCCCGATTCCCCGATGGGACCGTGGCGCTGTCCATCTCCTCTGATCCGGACGGCTTGCTCCATGTGGCGGGCGGGATTGGCTCTGTGTCGGCCATCGATCCGTTCCGCCCGCCCATGCCACGCGTCTTCGCTCTCCGTCCGGCCGCTGGCGGGGCCGGTACATCGTATCTGGCGCCTGGCGAGTTGATCGTGATCCAGGGACCGGGCATCGGTCCATCACCCGGCGTGACTATCGGCGATTTTCCCGCCTTCGTGGTCGCGGCGGCCCGCAACGAGATTGAAGTGGCGGTTCCGTTCGGCGTCGCCAACCAGACCAGCGCCGCGCTGCGTATCACTTCCGGCGGCGCGATGCTTCCCGATTTTCCGGCCAGGGTCGTTCCCACCCGCCCACGGATCTTTCTCATTGAAGGCTCCCATGCCGCCGCCCTGAACGAAGACGGAACCATCAACTCGCGCGGCAACCCGGCGAAGCCCGGGTCCGTGATCGCTTTCTGGGCAACCGGAACGGGATGGATGGACGCCGATGCCGGACAGCCCGCCACGGAAGCCCGGAACACCGCCTGCTGTGCCGTCAGGATCAACTACCGCTCAGCTGAGGTGCTCTATGCGGGGACATCACCGGGGCTTCTCCATGCGGTGACCCAGGTCAACGCCCGGCTCCCTGGAGAACTGCATGGCGATTCCGCCCTTATCGAGCTCGAGTCGGGTGGGAAAAGCGCTTCCGCCCGGGTCTTCGTTACTTCGCAATAGCGAGCTTGCTTCCTTAAACCGCCGCCGCCTCCTCGATCACCAGCTCGCCCCGGTCCGCGTCGAGCGTCGTCATCACCCCCAGTGGCAAGGTCAATTGATCATCCGTATGCCCCACCGTCAGCCCCGAAAACACCGGCGTCTTCAACTTTCCGAGGATCCGGTCCAGAATCTCGCCCAGCGAAAAGTTCGATTCAAACGACGGCTTGTAATCGCGCGGCCGGCAATCGGCGCACTCCCCGAACACGATCCCCGCCGCCGCGTCCAGTTTCCCCGCCAGCCGCAACTGAGTGAGCATGCGATCAATGCTGTAGGGCTGCTCGTCCACATCCTCCAGAAAGAGGATCCGGCCCTTCGTGTCGATTTCATACGGCGTTCCCAGGGTCGTGCTGATGAGCGTCAGGTTCCCGCCCGTCAGCCGTCCACGCGCGCGCCCCGGCCGGATGGTGCGTGTCGTATGCCCGGGCCGCAGCGCGTCCTCGCCCGGAGGGTTTCCCAATACTCCAAGCGGTTTTGTTTCAAACAGCGCTTTCCTGAAATGTTCCCGCGTGTATCCGGTAAAGCGCGACAGCACGACCGGTCCGTGAAATGTCACCATTCCCACGCGCCGCCGGATGGCCAGGTGCATCGCCGTGATGTCGCTGTAGCCAAGGAAAATCTTAGGATTGGCGGCGATCAACTCATAGTCGATCCCGTCCAGCAGTTGCGCCGATCCGTAGCCTCCGCGGATGCAAAACACTGCCTTCACTTCCGGGTCCCGGAACATGGCGTGCAAATCCGCCAACCTGTCTTCGACCGATCCACCCAGATATCCTTCCCTCTGCTTCACGTTCTTCCCGAACTTCGGAATCAACCCGAAATAGCGCACCGTCCGTTCGGCCAGCGCTATCCGGTCCGGGTCCGACACATAGGTGGACGGGGTGATGAGGCCCACCGTGTCCCCAGGCTTCAAAGCCTTGGGCCGGACGAGGCCATCGGCCTGCGCGGCGGGCAGCGCGGCGGAGGCGGCAATCGCGGTGGACAGGTAGCGGCGGCGGGTCATGCAACCATGCTAACCCGCCCGCGCGGCCGCCGATTCCGGGAACAAGAGACGGCTTGTTGGCGTATACTTTGGCTGGAGGCCCGATGTCACTCAAAGACTTCCTCAAGAAGCAATTTATTGATGTCATTCACTGGACCGAGCCGGAAGACGGCATCCTCGCCTGGCGCTATCCCATGCAGGACATGGAAATCCAGAACGGAGCGAAACTCACCGTCCGCGAATCGCAAATGGCCGCTTTCGTGAATGAAGGAAGGATGGCGGATGTATTCGGGCCGGGCTTGTACACCCTCAATACGCAGACCCTTCCGCTGCTCACCAACCTCATGAATTGGGACAAGATGTTCCAGTCTCCGTTCAAGAGTGACGTTTATTTCTTCTCGACGCGCCTGCAAGTGAACCAGAAATGGGGCACCGCGACGCCGATCACGGTGCGCGACAAGGATTTCGGCGCCGTCCGCCTCCGGGCGTACGGCATCTACGCCTGGCGCGTCGCCGATCCGCGCGCTTTTCAAACCAACGTCAGCGGCACGCGCGAACTCTACCAGGTAGCGGAAATCGAGGGGCAACTGCGCAACACCATCATCGGCCGCATGAGCGATACCTTCGCCGAAAGCCAGATTCCCTTCCTCGACATGGCGGCCAATCAGGTGGAACTGGCGCAGAAGATCGCCGCCCACCTCAACCCCGAGTTCACACGGCTCGGACTCGCCCTCGACAGTTTCGTCGTCGAAAATCTCTCCCTCCCCGAAGAGTTGCAGAAGCGCCTCGATGAGCGCATCGGCATGAACATGGTCGGCGACATGGGCCGCTATACACAGTTCCAGGTTGCCCAATCCATGCCCATTGCAGCGGCCAACGAAGGCGGCGGCGCGGCGGGCATCGGCGCGGGTCTCGGCGCGGGTCTGGCGATGGCCCAGACCATGATGGGCGCCCTGCGCATTTCCGGCGGCGAACCGCAACCGCCCTCCGCCGGCACACCCGCTCCGGTTACCCCATCTCCGGCGGCGGGAGGCGGAACCGCTCCCGGCAAGGAGACGAAGTTCTGCATCGAATGCGGCGCTTCCATGCCCTCGCGCGCCAAGTTCTGTCCCAACTGCGGCGGAGCCCAGGGATAGCCTCGCTGGTGATACGCTATACAAGTCAATGACAGGCCGCGAGTGGATCGTGGACGCCTACGGTTGTCTGCCGGACACGTTGAAAGACCGGGACCGGCTGGAAAGGTTATTCCAGCGCTTGATCGACGTGCTCGACCTGCATCCCGTCGCGCCGCCTCTGTGGCATGCGTTTCCTCAACCCGGCGGGTACACCGGATTTGTCATGCTCTCGGAATCCCACCTCGCCTGTCATACCTTCCCCGAGCACGGGTCGCTGTGCCTCAACCTGTTCAGTTGCAGGCCGCGGCCCGAGTTCAACTACGTGTTCCTGCTTACGCGCGAGTTCGGGGCCGAGAGCGTGCGCGTGAGGCGAATCGAGCGGCCCTACGGCGTCCTGCCGCCCGCCGCATGAGGAAACCATGAGCCGGCCAGCGGGAAACTGTCCAAACTGCGGCGCTCCGGTGGAGTTCCAGTTCTCGAGCGCCGTTCAGACCACCTGCCCCTACTGCCACTCGATTTTGGTGCGCCAGGACGTGGATCTGAAGAAGGTCGGCGAAGTGGCCGATCTGCCCCCCGAGATCTCTCCCATTCAACTTCTCACGGAAGGCATCTACAAGAGCAAGTCCTTTCGCGTCGTCGGCCGCATTATCTATCAGTACGAACTCGGCTACTGGAATGAATGGCATTGCATCACCCACCAGGGCGAAAGTCTCTGGCTCTCCGACGCCATGGCCGAGTACGCCGTTTCGGCCCTGGTAAAGCCCACGAAACCTCTGCCCGATCCGGGCAACGCTTACCGCGGCGCGCGCGTGGAATGGAACTCGGCCAGCTTCGAGATCACCTCCATCAACCGGGCGCGCTATCTCGGCGTCGAGGGAGAACTGCCCTTCGAATACTGGGACAAGTCCGAGATGGTCTTCGCCGACCTGCGCAACGGCTCGGCGCAATTCGGAACCATTGATTACAGCGAGTCCCCACCGCTGCTGTTTATCGGCGAGTTTGTCAGCTTCGATTCGCTCGGACTGCGGAACATCCGCGAATTCGAGGGCTGGTAGATGACCCAGCCGCGGCCGATGCCCAAAGTCCGATCGCTCGCCTGCCCCAATTGCGGCGGCACGGTCGAGGTGCGCGGACTAGGCCGCACGCTCACCGTCGTCTGTATCCAATGCCTCAGCGTTCTCGACGCCACCACGCCAAGCCTGCAGGTCATCGAGCAGTTTCGCGCCAAGGAGCGCTTCCGGCCTCTCATTCCGCTCGGCACGCGCGGCAAGCTCGACGGAGTCCTCTACGAGGCCATCGGCATGCAGGTGCGCGAGATGACGGCCGATGGGGTGGCCTATCACTGGAGCGAGTATGTCCTGTTCAACCCGTACAGGGGCTTCCGCTACCTCACCGAGTACAACGGCCACTGGAACCTCGTCACGGTCCTTCAGGCTCTGCCCCTGGCTACCATGCGCGGAACACGTCCGATCGCGAACTTCATGGGAGCTACCTACCGCCATTTCCAGGACTACCAGGCGGCCACCATCTACGTGATGGGCGAATTCCCCTGGCGCGTCCACGTGGGCGAATCCGTCAAGTGCGACGATTTCATCGCCCCTCCGCGCATGCTCTCACGCGAACAGACGGACGGCGAGACCGTCTGGTCGCTTGGCGAATACACTCCGGGCGCCGTCATCTGGAAAAGCTTCGGCCTCCGCGGAAGTCCTCCTAGTGCTGCTGGCGTCTTTGCCAACCAGCCATCGCCGGCGGCGGGGCGGGTAGTCACGGCCTGGAAACGCTTCCTCGTCTGGGTGGCCATCCTGATTTTCATTCAGTTCACGGCCATGCTGTTCCACGCCGGCGCGACCGTGTTCTCCCAACGGTATTCCTTCACCCAACAGACGGCGGGAACGCACGAGAACTCCTTCGTCACCGGCGTCTTCGAACTGCCGGGGCGAATCTGCGACGTGGAAGTGAAGGTGAATACCGACCTGGACAATAACTGGGCCTATTTCAACCTCGCCCTGATCAATGCCGACACCTCGGACGCCTACGATTTCAGCCGCCAGGTGAGTTACTATCACGGACGCGACAGCGACGGAGTCTGGACCGAAGGCGGCTCGAAGGCGTCGGTCGTGCTGCCTTCCATCCCGCCCGGCAGATACTATCTGCGCGTCGAACCGGAGATGGACACCACCGCCGCGCGCTCCGCAGTCAACTCGATGCGCTACCAGATCGAGGTGATCCGCGATGTAACCACGTGGCCCTTCTTTTTCATCGGTGTCGTTCTCTTATTGATTCCGGCCATCTGGACCACGATACGCAGCGGCAGCTTCGAGCAGAAACGCTGGGCCGAGAGCGACTACTCCGGCGGCGGGTGAGGAACCACGGTAATGATACGATCTTTGTTTTCCATCTACGGCTTGCTCATCGCGGGCTTTGTGGGATATTCGCAATGGCGCGGGTGGAGCCTCGACCGGGTGAACGAGGTGCGGAACGTGCCCAAGTCCATCCGGGACAACCCCGGCGCCTGGCGCTCGCATTACGGCGGCGGCATCGGCCGCTATTACGGAGGGAAATAGAACTATGGTGGACTTCCATCCCGGGTTTCTGTTAAACGCCCTGATCTTCGCGATCCTGGGCATTGTGATCTTCATCGTCGCATTCGCGGTGGTCGACAAGATGACGCCCTATGCGCTCTGGAAGGAGATTGTCGAGGAGAAGAATGTCGCGCTGGCGATCCTCGTCGGAGCCATGTCCATCGGCATGTGCATCATCATTGCCTCGGCGGTCCACTAGACGTCCTTGGCGTTTCTTCTTCTCATCTCGACTTTCCTCATCGCGGCCTGTGGCCTGATCTACGAGCTACTGGCCGGCACACTGGCGAGCTATCTCCTCGGCGATAGCGTGCTCCAATTCTCGACCGTCATCGGCAGCTATCTTTTCGCGATGGGCATCGGCAGTTTCCTGTCGAGATACATCGGCCGCGGACTGGTGACACGGTTCGTCACCATCGAGCTCATGGTTGGCCTGCTAGGGGGGTTCTCCTCCACCATCCTGTTCGTCGCCTTCGCCTATACGCAGGGATTCCGCCTGCTGCTCTACGTGCTGGTCATATTCATCGGGGCGCTGGTGGGCCTCGAGATTCCCCTGATGATGCGCATTCTGAAGGATCGCTTCGAATTCCGCGATCTCGTCGCCCAGGTTCTTACGTTCGACTACCTCGGGGCCCTCGGAGCTTCCCTGGTCTTCCCGCTTTGGCTGGTTCCCCAGTTGGGTCTCGTCCGCGGCGCCATCTTCTTCGGCATCCTCAACGCCGCCGTCGCGTTATGGACCACATTCCTCTTCGAGGACCGGGTCGGCGCCGCCCTCCGCCTGCGCGTGCTTTGCCTGCTCGTCATGGCGGCGCAAGGCATCGGAATGGCTTATTCCACGCACATCCTGGACATCGCCGACAGCGCCCTTTATGCCGATGAAGTGATTCTGGCCCGCACAACGAAGTACCAGCGAATTGTTCTTACCAAGTGGAAGGACGACCTGCGGCTGTTTCTCAACTCGCACCTCCAATTCAGTTCCCGCGACGAGCGCCGCTACCATGAGGCGCTGGTGCATCCCGGTCTCTCCGCCGTTCCCGGAGCGCGCCGCCTGCTGGTGCTTGGCGGCGGCGACGGACTGGCGGTCCGTGAACTGTTGAAGTACCCATCCGTCGAGAGCATCACCCTGGTCGACCTCGACCCCGAAATGACCCACCTGTTTTCCACTCATCCCATCCTCAAGGGGCTCAACCAGGGTTCGCTCACCGCGTCCAGGGTGAAGGTGATCAATGCCGACGCCTTCCCGTGGCTCGAATCGCATGCCGGCGTCTACGACTTCATCGTCATTGACTTCCCCGACCCCACCAGCTACTCCCTCGGCAAACTTTACACCACCGCCTTCTACCGTCTCATGGCGAAGCACCTCAGCGAAGGCGGTCTGGCGGTCGCCCAAAGCACTTCTCCGCTGTTTGCCCGCCAGAGCTTCTGGTCCATCGCCGAAACGATGAAGCAGGCCGGATTGAAGGTCTATCCCTACCACGCCTACGTCCCTTCGTTCGGCGAATGGGGCTTCATGCTCGCCGGCAGGCGCGACTACCAGCCGCCCACCCACCTGCCGCAAGGCCTCCATTTCCTCACCGCCGCCATGCTGCCGTCCCTGTTCCAATTTCCGGCCGACATGGGAGCCGTCCCCGCCGAGCCCAACCGGCTCAATGATCAAGTGCTGGTCCGCTACTATGAGCGGGAGTGGCAAGCCGTTGCGAAATAACCGCCGCGAGTTTCTCTCGGCGGCTCTCGTGGGCCTTTCGCCGAAAACCAGCCGTCCGGTCGAGGGCCGCCTCATCGATGACTCGCACCTGTTGGGCCACAAACTGCGCGACCGCGCGGCATTCCCCGCCCCCAAGCAACAGGCCCGCGTACCGGTGGTCATCGTGGGCGGAGGCATTTCCGGCCTCAGCGCCGCCTGGTGGCTGCGGAAAAAAAGATTTTCGGACTTCATCATCCTCGAAATGGAACATCAGGCCGGCGGCAACTCGCGCTGGGGTGAGAACGAGATTTCAGCCTACCCCTGGGCCGCCCACTACCTGCCCGTCCCCAACCGCGACTCCACTCTGGTCCGCGAACTGTGCGAGGAGTTCGGCCTCATCGAAAATGGCCGCTTCAATGAGTTGCATCTTTGTCACTCCCCCCAGGAGCGCCTCTTCCTCCATGGGCGCTGGCAGGAGGGCATCGAGCCCGATACTGGCGTGACACGCGAACAGCGGCTCGAGTTCCGCCGCTTCGAGGAGCGGATGGCCGCCTTCGCCTCCACCGGCCTGTTCTCCATCCCGCTCGAACTCCGGGGCAAGCCCTCTCCACTGGACAATATCTCCTTCGAGCAGTGGCTCCGCGATCAGAAGTTCGATTCACCGTACCTCGACTGGTATGTCAACTACGCCTGCCGCGATGACTACGGAGCCCTGGCGCGCGACACCTCCGCCTGGGCCGGCATCCACTACTTCGCTTCCCGCCAGCATGAGGAAAAAGGGCCCTTCACGTGGCCCGAAGGCAACGGCTGGCTCGCCAAACGCCTGCTCGAAAGGCTCGGGAAATTCGTCCGCCCCTCCTCCATGGTGAATCACCTCGAGCGCGCGGGCCGCCACATCCGAGTACGCACGGAGCAAGTAGAATATCAGGCTCAGGCTGTCATTTGGGCGGCTCCCACCTTCCTCCTCCGTTATGTTCTCGAGGACCCACCCGACGCCTCCGGCATGGTCTATTCTCCGTGGCTCACCGCCAACCTCACCCTCGACCGCCTGCCGCGCGAACGAAACACCGAACCCGCATGGGACAACGTGATCTACGACTCTCCGGCCCTCGGCTACGTCGTCGCCACCCACCAGAGTCTCCGCTCCGTCATCAGCAAGAGCGTCTGGACCTACTACTGGTCGCTCGCGGAAGGAACCCCCGCCGCCAACCGGCAACTGCTGCTCAACAAGGACTGGAGCTATTGGAAGGAGGCTATCTTCCACGATCTCGAGAAGGCGCACCCCGACATCCGCCAGTGCGTATCGCGAATCGACGTGTTGCGGCTTGGCCATGCCATGGCCCGGCCTGTCACCGGCTGGATGTGGAGCGATAAGCGCCGCCGCCTCGGCGATTGGGGAACAGACATCGTCCTCGCCAACTCCGACCTGAGCGGCATGTCTATCTTCGAGGAGGCCCAGTACCACGGGGTTCGGGCCGCAACCCGCGTTCTTCACCGCCTCGGCCGCGCCTGACTTCGCGGACAAGGTGATCCGAAAACATCGCGGCATTCGCGAACATCAGCAGGGGCTAGAGCCATCCACGATGGCGAACCTTACCATGAGAGGAAGTATGCACCGAGGATTTCTGATTTTCCTGCTCGCCGCCGGCCTGATGCACGCCCAGGAAAAGCCGGTTGAGCTTTACCGCGGCATGGGCAGCCACCACCATCCGATTACGGCGCGCAACCCGGAGGCGCAGAAGTTCTTTGATCAGGGCCTGCTGCTATATTACGGGTTCAACCGCTACGAGGCGCAGCGCTCTTTCCTGCGAGCGGCGGAACTGGATCCGCAAGCGATCATGCCGCGCTGGGGCGTCGCCGTCACCCATGCTCCTCACATCAACATGGATCTCGACGGCGACGTGGACTTGAAGAAGGGCTGCCAGGAAGGGGCCGCGGCGGTAAGACTGATGGGGCCGAAGAACGAGCAGGCGTATGCCAGGGCGGCCGCGGCCATGTGCCAGGGAGAGGAGGCCTATCGCCTCGCCCTTCGCGATCTGCATCGGGCCTATCCGGATGACCCCGACGCCGCCGCGCTTTACGCGGAGAGCCTCATGGTCCCGGTGCGGTGGCGCTGGTGGAAGAACGGAGCGCCGAACGGCGAAATGGCGACCAGCATCGCGCTGCTCGAATCCGTGTTGAAGCGCGACCCGGATCACCCCGGCGCGAACCACTTCTATGTCCATGCCATGGAGATGTCTCCGCATCCGGAATACGCGCTGCCTTCGGCGCAACGGCTGATGGGCGGCATCGCGCCGGGCGCCGGGCACATGGTCCACATGGCGGGGCACATCTATATCCGCGTGGGCGACTACGAGGTGGTGGCCGGTTCGAACGAACGGGCGGTGCGGGTGGATGAGGAGTATTTTCACCACAGCGGGGTGCATGGCGGATACATGGGCTACTATGCTCACAACCTGCACTTTCTGGTGGCTGCGCGCATGTTACAGGGCCGCTTCGAGGACGCCTACCAGGCGGCGCTGAAACTCTCGGAGGCGGCCAGGCCGCTGGTGAAAATGGCGCCGGGCGTGGTCGACCCTCTCGTCCCTACGCCGTGGTTCGTGTTATTGCGGTTCCAGAAGTGGGATGAGATTCTCAACGCGCACCCGGAGGACAACGAGAAGCTTCCGGTAACGCGGGCGATCTGGCATTACAGCCGCGCCTTGGCGTTCCATGGGATGAACCGTCTCGAGGACGCGGACAAGGAGCGGCGCGCCTTCGAAGCTCTGCGGTTGGCGGTTCCCGCCTCCGCCATGTGGTTAAACAACAAGGCGGTGGACGTGCTCTCGCTTGCCAGCGAGGTGCTCGCCGCGAGGATGGCGCGAGGCTCCCGGGATGCGATTGTCCACTGGCGCAAGGCCGTCGCGTTGCAGGATGCTCAGGTCTATGACGAGCCGCCGCCGTGGTATTACCCCGTACGCGAGTCGCTGGGTGGCGCGCTCTTGCGCAGTGGAGACGCGAAACAGGCCGAGGCCGTGTTCCGGGACGACCTGGACCGCAACCCGCGCAATGGCCGCTCCCTTTTCGGGTTATGGAAATCCCTCGAGGCTCAGGGGAGGGACGTGGATGCGATGTGGGTGAAGATCGAGTTCGATCGCGCCTGGAAGCGCGCTCAGGCGACTTTGCGAATTGAGGACTATTGATTCGCGGCGAAGATCTCCGGCAGGCCGATTTGGACATCCTCGTGTGAAACCAGACGATCAGCATCATCTGAAGTCCACGATAATCCCCATCGGGATCGCAGCGGGTCCGGAGGTATTCTTCCATCGGAACCAGGGGACTGAATGTAGCCCCTATCTTCCGGCGCACTCGCCGATATCTCGACTACGGCGGCCGTTGTAGCGCCGCGACTCCTCACGCTATAGTCAAACCTTCGCCCCCGTGGTTCTCATTCAGCACGTCTCGAAAGTCTACCGCCTCTACCGCCGCCCCCTCGACCGGTTGATCGAAGCGCTCCCCGCCTCGCGCAAGCGCCACACCGATTTCTGGGCGCTCAAGGACATCAGTTTCGCCGTCGGGCGCGGTGAAATCGTCAGCGTCGTGGGGCCGAACGGATCGGGGAAAAGCACCCTTCTCCAGATCGTCAGCGGCATCCTCCAACCCACCAGCGGGCGCGTCCGCGCCGAAGGACGAGTGGCGGCGCTGCTCGAACTCGGCGCCGGCTTCAATCCCGAATTTTCCGGCCGCGAGAACGTCTTCCTCAGCGGCGAGATCATGGGCCTCTCCCGCAAGGAGATGGAGCGCGCCTTCCCGAAGATTGAAGCCTTCGCCGAAATCGGCGAATTCATTGACCGCCCCGTGAAGGAATACTCGAGCGGGATGTACGTGCGGCTTGCCTTCTCGACCGCCATCCATGTCGAACCCGACGTACTCATCGTCGATGAAGCCCTCAGCGTGGGCGACGCCATCTTCTCGAGCCGCTGCGTCCGCAAGTTCGAGGAGCTGAAAGCCCGCAAAGTCACCACGCTCTTCGTCTCCCACGATCTCGGCCTCGTGAAACGGCTCTCCGATCGCGCTGTCTTCCTCCTCAACGGCCGGGTGGAGGCCACCGGCTCGCCGGGCGACGTTGTCAACCGGTATGTCGGGTTGGTGCACGAACGGCAGCGCGCCCAACTGCCCGCCAACGGCGAGCCCTCCGCGCCCGGCGGCAGTTTTCGCCACGGCGACGGAACCAGCCGCATTACGGATATTCGCATCCTGAATTCATCGGGAGATCCAGCCGCCGCCATATTGCGCGGCGAGCGCGTCACCATCCGCCTTCAGGCCCGGTTCCATTCCGCCTCGCGCGAACCAGTCGCCGGCCTGCTCATCCGCAACCGCCTCGGCATCGACGTCTACGGCACCAACACGCGCGTCGAGCGTGTCTCGCTCGGCGAGTTCGCTCCAGGCGAGTTGCTAGAATTGGACTTCAGCTTCGAATGCTGGCTGGCCAGGCACGAATACACGCTCACCGTGGCCATGCAGCATGCCGATGGCCACAGCCAGGACTGGCTCGATGATGTGGTATCGTTCACGGTCGTGGATCCGAAAGAGATCGCCGGAGTGGTGGATCTGCAGGCAAGAATCGAGTGGCGGAAGGAACGCAAATGAACGCGGGCGTGTCCACGGCATCGCATATGCCGGGTGAAGACCGCCGGTTCTTCGGCCATCCGCTCGGACTCTCGACTCTCTTCTTCACCGAGTTCTGGGAGCGCTGGGGCTACTACGGCATGCGCTCCCTGCTCATCCTCTTCATGACGGCGGAAACCACCGGCGGCGGCCTCGGATTCGATGTGGTGAAGGCCAGCGCCATTTACGGTCTCTACACGTCGATGGTCTACATGGTGAGCCTGCCCGGCGGGTGGATCGCCGATCGCATTCTCGGCCAGCGCCGGTCCGTCCTCATGGGCGGCATCATCATCGCCGCCGGATATCTGATGCTTGCCGTGCCGGGCGAAGCGGTCTTCTACACGGGCCTGGTAACGGTCATTGCCGGCACCGGCCTGCTCAAGCCCAACATCAGCACCATCGCCGGCCAACTGTACCGCCAGGGCGATCCGCGCCGCGATGCCGGCTTCTCCATCTTTTACATGGGGATCAACATGGGGGCATTCTTCGCGCCCATCTTCTGCGGCCTGGTTGCGCGCAGTTACGGGTGGCGCTCCGGAATGGCCTTGGCCGGAATCGGCATGGTGGCGGGTGTCGTGCAATATCTTTACGGCTACCGCTTCCTCGGCGAAGCCGGACTGCATCCCGTGAAGACTTCCGCCGAAGATTATTCACGGCAGAGGGCTGTGCTCCTGAAAAGCCTCGCCGCCATCGCCGCCCTGTTCATCGCCGCCATGGCCGCGGACGCAACGGGGATGCTCGACATCACCGCCAAGGGCCTCAATGAGGCCGGGGGGACGGCTCTGCTCCTCCTCACCATCGCATTCTTCGGCTGGCTGTTCACGGCCGGCGATTGGGATTCCACGGAGCGCAAACGGCTCATCGTCATCAGCGTGTTGTTCGCCGCGTCCTGCCTCTTCTGGTCCGTCTTCGAGCAGGCCGGTTCCACATTGAATATCTTCGCCGCCAAGAGCACGGACAACCGTATCCTCGGTTGGGAGTATCCCGCGGCGTGGATGCAATCCCTGAACGGGCTGTTTATCTGGACGCTCGCCCCGGTATTCGCCTGGATCTGGATCAGGATGGGCTCCCGTGAACCATCGAGCCCAACCAAGTTCTCCTGGGGCCTGGTCTTCGTCGGCCTCGGCTTTCTGATCCTTATCGTGCCGGCGGGCCTCGCGGCCAAGGGCGCCAAGGTAAGTCCGCTGTGGCTAGCCGCCACCTACCTGCTCCACACCTTCGGCGAACTCTGCCTCAGCCCGGTGGGTCTCAGCGCCATCACCAAACTCGCCCCCGTGCGCGTGGCCGGCCTCATGATGGGCGTGTGGTTTCTCTCCATTTCCATTGGCAACTACCTCGGCGGGCGCATGGCCGGGCTCTACACCACGCTGCCGCTTACGTCCTTGTTCGGAGCCGTCGGCGGGTTTGCCATCATCGCCGGACTCCTGCTTGCCGTCTTTGCCAGGCCGATTACGAAACTCATGGGAGGAGTGAGATAGATGGTTCCACTCGCGGAGATACAGGACGCCCTGCGGGCGCAGGGAATTCCAGGCTGGTTGTTTTATGACCACCATCAGCGTGATCCGCTCGCATACCGCGTCCTCCGCTTCGACCCGCATCGCACCCCCACGCGCCGCTGGTATTACTTCATCCCCGCCGTGGGCGACCCGCTGGCCCTCGTCCATCGCGTCGAGCCGGGTATGCTTGACGGCCTGCCCGGCCGGCGGCAGGTCTATTCGAGCTGGCAGAGCATGTGCGACGGTCTCCGCGAGATGCTCGCCGGAGTAGGCAAGGTGGCGATGCAGTGGTCGCCCGAATGCGCCATCCCCTACATCTCCCTCGTCGACGGCGGAATGATCGACCTCGTGCGCGGCTTCGATATCGAGGTGGTGAGTTCCGCCGGCCTTGTGCAGTATTTCGAAGCCCGCTGGAGCGAAGCCCAATTCGATATGCACGTCGAAGCCGGAAGACGCGTCGACGCCGCCCGCCGCGCCGCCTTCCAGAAGATCTCGGAAGCCATCCGCGGCGGCACGCCGATCGACGAATACCAGGTGGCCAGTTTCCTGCGCGAATATTTCGCCTCCCACGGGCTGTTCACCGATCACGGCCCGATCGTGGCGGTGAATGCCAATGCGTCGAACCCCCACTATGAACCCGAACCCGCCAGCGCCGCCGCCATCCGCTCCGGTGATGTCGTGCTGATTGATCTATGGGCCAAACTCACCCAGCCCGACGCCGTCTACTACGACATCACCTGGACCGGGTATTGCGGCCGCGATATCCCCGCCGGGATTCAGAAGGTCTTCGCCGTGGTCAAGGGCGCCCGCGACGCGGCGGTGGAGTTCATCAGGGACGGCATCGCCGCGGGCCGTACCCTGCGCGGCTTCGAAGTGGACGACGTCGCGCGCGGCTTCATCACCGATAAAGGTTACGGCGACGCATTCGTCCATCGCACCGGGCATTCCATAGGCGTCGAAGTCCATGGGGCGGGGGCTAACATGGACAACCTCGAGAGCCACGATACGCGGCAGTTGATTCCCCAAATCTGCTTCTCCATCGAGCCCGGCGTCTACCTGGAGCATTTCGGCATCCGCTCCGAAGTGAACGTTTACATCGGCGCGAAAGAGGCCATCGTAACCGGTGAGATTCAGGAAGCGTTATTAGAACTGTGATTCGTCTTGTTTGGTTGGCATTGGCGGCCTTGAGCCTCCAGGCGCAACACTCCGTTTTTTGGGAACGGAAGCAGAATACATTTCACCTGAAGCTGGAGGCGGGGCCGGAGATGGAGGTGGAGTTTGTCACTCCATCGACGTTCCGCGTGCGGCGCGGGCTTGCCGGTCCCGCCCGCCGGCCAATAGCCGCCAGCGTGCTTCAGGTGGACGTGTCGGCCACCCCCGCCGGCGCGCGGTTCGAAACCGATGCCCTCATTCTCCACGTCAGCCGCCACGAGGGCCTGCTGGCGGTGCGGTTGCCCTCGAGCATCGGCCTCTATTCCGAAACGGCGGCGAGCGTGCACGGGGGCGGCTCGCTCCTCGAACTGGCGGCTCATCCCGGCGAAGAATTCTTCGGCCTCGGAGCGAGACCCCAAGCCGTTGCCGGCGCCCGCGGCCTGGCCCTGAAAACCGAAACACCCTTCTTCGTCAGCACGCGCGGCTATGCGTTGTGGATGGGGACTCCCGGCGCATTCGAATTCGACATGGCGAAATCGAAAAGCGGCAGCGTGCGGATTGCCGGCAGCGGCATGGAACGGCTGGAATATTACTTCGCCTTCGGTCCTTCGCTCAAGGAAATCTGGGAGGAGCGGCTCAAGGTGGACGGGCCCATCCCCGACCCCGCGCCGCGCGACCTCGAAATGATTCCCGGTCCCCGCCTGCCGCGAGGGGCGTCCCGATTGCCTGCCTTCGACCAGACCGGGCAGGATCTTCTTTGCGGCGAAGCGCGCGCCCTGGTTCACGCGAGCCTCTCCGGAATCCTCATGCCCGCGTTCGATCTTGCGCGCTACAGGGGGGCGGAACTCGACGTCTTCCGGCGCGCCGCGAATCTCGGCGCCCTCGCGCCCATATTTCAGGACTCCCAGCCGCTCGCCTTCGAAGGCAGTAAAGCGGACATCGTGGCCGGAACCAGAGCCTTCCGTAAACGCCTCAATTACTTCCTGCTCGCCTATGCCGACGAGGCGCGCGCGCGCGGATATCCCATCCTTCATCCCATGTTTCACCAGTACCCGCATGATATCGAGGCGCGAGAACACACCGATTCGTTTCTGCTTGGCGATGAGTTGCTGGTCGCCCCCGTCTGTGACGGCGCTCCGCAAAAGCGCGTCTACCTGCCGCTCGGCATCTGGACCAACTGGGACACCGGGAAAGAAGAGAAGGGCCGGCGGGCCGTCACCGTGGACACGCCCGCCGGCGGCGTCATCGTTTTCGTGAAGAACGGATCCATTCTCCCGCTCGGCGGCGTATCGGAATCTGATCCGATGCAGTTGCACTACTATCCGAAAAGCGGGGGAGAGTTCTTTCTCTACGAGCCCGGCGCCATCGATTACTCCCAGGCCCACGCCGGTCCCGCCGCCGATATCTACCGCCTCGAGATGGAATCCAAGGTGGACCGCGATTACGAGTGGGTTGTCCACAACATGGACCAGCCGAAATCCGTGGAGCAGGTGGAAGGCGGTCCCTTCCGGCAAACACAGGCGGACGGGCCGGCCGGCCCCGGCCAGTGGCGCTACGATGCCGCCAACCGCGCCGTACACGTCGGCATCCATGCGCCGGCTCGCTCAGACATTATTGTAAACCTGCGATTCTGAGTGGTCTGCCTGCGCAAAGGTGTGCTCTGATATTCTGAACACATCGGGCTAAGATGAAACTCATACAGGTTGCCGCCGCTGTTCTTCTCTTTGGAGCGGTCCTTCCCGCGGCGGACAACGCCGGTTTCCGCACGAATGTCCAGCCTTTCCTCAAGCGGCACTGCACCATGTGCCACAGCGCAAAGGCGAGGGCCGGCGGCCTCAACCTCGAGAAATTCCAGAACGCGGATCTTGTGCTTGCCGACCAGGAAGTCTGGGACAAGGTGGTTGCGAAATTGCGCAACGGCGAGATGCCTCCCAAAGGGATGCCGCGTCCTTCCGCGGCCGAAACGGCCGCTCTTACCGGTTGGCTGAAGGCGGAATATGACCGCTACGACAGAGCCGGCGGTCACGACCCGGGGCGGGTAACCGCCCGGCGTCTGAACCGCGCCGAATACGACAACACCATCCGCGACCTGGTGGGACTGGACCTTCATCCCGCGGTCGAGTTTCCCGTGGACGATTCCGGGTACGGCTTCGACAACATTGGCGATGTGCTCTCCGTCTCTCCTGCTTTGATGGAGCAGTACATGGCGGCCGCTCACCGCGTCGCGAAAGCGGCCCTCGCCCTGCCCCGGCAATATCAGGTGATCTCGGACCGCTACCGCTCCGACCGCGTCAAACACGACGGCCCGGCCGGCTCCATCGAGGTGACTCACACCTTCCCTGTCGAGGGCGACTACGAAATCCGGGTTGCAATCACCGGCCGCCGCTCGAAGGAAGAGGAGGGCCTTCAACTGCGAACGCGGGTGGATGAGGACTCCCCGCAACTCTCTCCGGTCTTCACGCTGGAAGACAAGCCGCGTCTGCACGATTTCACGATCCGGCCCAAGGCCGGCGTTCATAAGCTGAGCGCCGTCATCGTGGACCCCTCGGGCACGCCGTACACCGGCGAGAAAGGTCCGCTGGTCGAATATGTGGACGTGCGCGGTCCCTATAATCAGGCCCCGTTCACTCCTCCGCCCAGCCACAAGACCATCCTCATCTGCGGCGAATATCCAGGCAACTATGACGATGCCTGCATGCGGCGCATCGTTGAGAATTTCGCGCGCCGCGCGTTCCGCCGCCCGGTCACCGCGATCGAAACCGAAAGATTCCTGAAATACGCCCTGCTCGCCCGCTCGAAGGGAGAGGCGCCGGAGGCGGCGCTGCGCTATTCCCTCGAGGCGATTCTCATATCGCCGCAATTTCTCTTCCGCATCGAGCGGGATCCCGGCCCGAATGGCGCCGCGGCCCACCCCCTCAACGACTTCGAACTCGCCACCCGCCTTTCCTACTTCCTCTGGAGCAGCATGCCCGATGAGCAACTGTTCCAACTCGCATCGAAGGGACGCCTGCGCGACCCCGCCATCCTCGAGCAGCAGACTCGCCGCATGCTCGCCGACGGCAGGTTTTCAGCCTTCGCCAGCAACTTCGTGGGCCAGTGGCTGGAACTGCGCAACCTCAATGAAGTCAAACCCGCGCCCGAGAAATTTCCCGCCTTCGATAACGAACTGCGGGCCGCCATGAAAACGGAGACAATGCTGTTTTTCGAATCGGTCGTGAAAGAGGACCGCAGCATTCTCGATTTCATCGATGCGAACTATACTTTTCTCAACGAGAGGCTGGCGAAGCACTATGGAATTCCCGGCGTCACCGGCAGCGGGTTCCGGCGCGTCGAATTGAGCACACCCCAGCGCGGCGGGCTCATCACCATGGCCAGCGTCCTCACCGTTTCCAGTTATCCCACGCGCACTTCGCCCGTTATCCGCGGAAAGTACCTGCTCGAGAATTTTCTTAACGCGCCGCCGCCTCCGCCACCCCCGAATGTGCCGAATCTCGAGGATTCCGGCGTCGGCATCACGGGAACTCTTCGCCAGCAGATGGAAAAACATCGCGCCAATCCGATGTGCGCGGCCTGCCACTTGAAGATGGATGCCCTCGGCTTTGGGCTCGAAAACTACGACGCCATCGGCTCCTGGCGCGATAAAGACGGCAACTTCGCGGTCGACGCGAGCGGCGCCCTTCCTGGCGGCAAGACGTTTTCCACGCCCGCCGAGCTCAAGCGGATTCTGCTCACCAACAAGGATGATTTCGCCCGCTGCCTCACCGAGAAGATGCTCACCTACGCGCTTGGGCGGGGGCTCGAGAAGAGCGACCGGACCTTCGTGCGCCAGATCGTGAGCCGCCTGGCCGCGGACGATTATCGCTTCTCAAGGCTTGTTCTCGAGATCGTCAAGAGTCCGCCCTTCCGGATGAGGCGCGGCGAAGCGGCGGGAAAATCGTGATAAGCTGTGTACACGTTGTAGAGGGTTGACTGTAATGATTACCGGCAAACATCTTGATCGAAGAATGTTCCTGCGTGGTCTCGGCGCGGCCGTCGGGTTGCCTCTGCTCGACTCGATGATCCCCGCCTTGGCGGCTCCGGCGCGGGCCGCCAAGTCCCCCACGCGCATGGCGTTTGTCTATGTTCCAAACGGCATTATCATGTCCGAATGGATTCCCGGCGAGGAAGGCTCGGACTTCTCGATGAAGAGCGTGATGGAGCCCATGGAAGCGCACCGCGCCCACTCCCTGGTGTTGACCGGTCTTACACAGAACGGCGGCCGGGCTCTCGGCGATGGTCCGGGCGACCACGCCCGCGCGGCATCCAGTTTCCTCACGGGGATGCACCCGCGAAAGACCGCCGGCGCCGACATCAGCATCGGCGTTTCCGTCGACCAGGTGGCCGCTCAGAAGATCGGCGCCGCAACCCGGTTCGCCTCGATGGAACTCGGCCTCGAGGACGGCCGTCTCGTGGGCAACTGCGATTCCGGCTATAGCTGCGCCTACTCGAACAACCTCGCCTGGCGCACGGAGAATTCCCCGCTCCCACCCGAAATCAATCCGCGCATCGTCTTCGAGCGCCTCTTCGGCTCGGGTGATGACGAGGAAGACGCGAAGTCGCGCGCCATACGGCGCGAGATGCGGAAGAGCATTCTCGATTCCGTCGTGGATCAGACGCAATCGCTCCAGACCACCCTCGGCGCCACCGACAAGCGAAAACTCGATGAGTATCTCTATTCGGTGCGAGAGATCGAAAAGCGAATCGAGGCGAACGAAAAGGACGCGCGGAGAATGCCTCCGCCGTTTCCCAAGCCCGGGGGCGCGCCGCTTGACTACCGCGAGCATTCGAAGCTCATGTTCGATCTCATGACCGTGGCCTTCCGGATGGATGCCACGCGCATCATCACCCATATGATGGGCCGCGAGGGAAGCACGCGCGCCTACCGCGAGATCGGCATCTCCGACGCCCACCATCCCCTCACTCATCACCGCAACAACCCGGAGATGGTCGAGAAAGTGCGCCGGATTAATCGCTTCCACGTCGAGCAGTTCGCCGTGTGGATCGAGCAACTGAAGAACACACCCGACGGCGATGGCTCGCTCCTCGACAGCTCGATGATTCTCTACGGCAGCGGTCTCGCCGACGGCAACCGCCATACCCACAATGATCTTCCGCTCCTGCTGGTAGGCGGAGGCAACGGAGCGCTCAAGCCCGGACGCCACGTCAAGTACCGCGCCGAGACCCCCATGGCGAATCTGTTCGTGGCCCTGCTCGACCGCGCGGGCGTCACCGTGGATCGCATCGGCGATAGCGACGGCACACTGGAGTATCTGTCGGATCTGGGCTGAGCGGCCGGCCCGCTCCCTTTACCAGAACACCTTGAGCGCCATTTGAAGGATCCGGGGGTCGCCGTCGGTCGATAGAATCTTTCCGAAGTTGGGGTTCGTCATTCCAGTCACCGGAAGACCGAGATGGGTCGCGTTAAACAGGTTGAATGCCTCGAAGCGATATTCCACCCGCCCGGCTTCGCGCAAGACGGGCAGCCGCCACCCTTTGATCAGCGACACATCCGTGTTGGCGTAGCCGGGGCCGAAGATCGTGTTTCGCCCCAGAGTGCCGTAGGTGCCGGGAGCGGGATTGACGAACCGCGCCTTGTCGAAATAAGCCGCCAGTTTCTCGCCCTTCGAACGGCCCGGATCGAGCACCGGATAACCCGCCCCCACAAGGTCCGCGCGCGCCGATCCCGCCCCGGCCATGGGGTTGTTGGTTGCGCCCACGCTGAACGGCCTCCCGGTTTGCATTGTGAGAATGCCGCCCAACCGCCAGTTGCCGAGTATCGCGTCCGCCACCGATCCTCTCCGCAAGCCCGGCAGGTCCCACACGAAACTGGTGACGAAGCGGTGCTGCCGCGTATAATCCGAATTGCCGCGCGAGAAGAAGAAATTCGAGGGATTATTGATGCCGAAAGCGCCTCCCCACGACTGGCGGGAGACGTAATCGAGGTTATGCGACCAGGTGTAGATGGCGCTCACCGTGAATCCCCGGCTGTAGCGTTTGTCCGCCGATACCTGCAGCGCGTTATAGCCGGAGTTCAGACCGTGCATCCACCTGTTGATGGTCTGAAAGTTATTGATTGGACGCCGCTCGTCCACCGTGGCACGGTTCTGTGACAGCGTCAGCGCCGTGTTGTAAATAGGCGCGTTCTGATCCCACATCGCGTACAGGTGCGTGCCCTTCGTTCCCACGTATCCGATCCGGAAGAGCGTGTTGGGGAGCACTTCGCGCTCCACCGTCAGGCTCCAGTTCTGCGTGTAGGACGTGATGAACTTCTTGTCCAGCACCATGGTGAACAGCGGAGTCGGAAACGGCACATCATGATTGTTCGCCGGAACGGGAAAGATGTTCTGGGATTCACGCCCCAGAAACGGATTGTCAAACAACCCGTCGGTATACTCGACGCTGTAGCTGAAGGGCGTCACATTGTTGGCGTCGTTCTGGGAGTTGATCGGCGGAGTGTCGTAGAAGATCGCGTAACCGCCGCGCACGCTGGTTCTGCCGTCCTTGAACGGATCCCAGGCAAACCCGAACCGCGGAGCCCAGTTGTTCCAGTAGTCCGGATCCGTCACCGACTTGCCGAACGTACTGCCGCCGCCGTATCCGGCCGGCTTCGCGTCGCCATGGTAGAACAGCCCGGGAAGAGCGTTCTTGTAAACCTTCGAGCGGATGCCCGCCCGGTTGGCGGCCAGGTCGAAAGTCTGGTTGCGGTCCAACAGGTCGCCGAACAGCCCGTAAGGCTCGAAGCGGATTCCGAAGTTCAGCGTCAGGCCGGGGCGCGCTTTCCATGTGTCACCGAAGAACCATCCTGTTTGCGTTCCGCGGCGCTCCTCGAACTCGCCGCTGTTCTGCGAGAAATACGAAAAGCCGCCCAGCATGAAATCCG
The DNA here is from genome assembly GCA_019187195.1 of Bryobacteraceae bacterium. Classification (GTDB taxonomy): domain Bacteria; phylum Acidobacteriota; class Terriglobia; order Bryobacterales; family Bryobacteraceae; genus CADEFT01. The sequence continues at coordinate 114,383 of JABAQT010000019.1, read as the reverse complement.
CCCGGTCGAAGCCGCTCAGATCGCCATATCCGGTGACATGGCCGTCGAACTGAAACTGTCCCGAACTGTGGTAAAGGGTGTGGTTGTTGAAGCGTTTTCGTACCGCGCTTACGCCCCACACGAGATTGTGGCTGCCCTTGGACTTGTTCCAATCATGCTGCACCTCGATGCTGCCCCTGCCGAACCGGATGCTGTGCAAAGGCTGGTTGTACGACACGCCGCTTTGGGTCATCGAGATATCAATGTGGTTGCCCATGGGCGTCAGGCTGACCCCCAAATCGGCCATGGTGATGGGGAAATCGGTGGCGATGTTCGCGAGTTGGTGAGCGCCGGTTATCTGGGTGTGCACCACGGTGGTTGCGTTCATGACATAGGTGTGGCCCAGAGTGGCGCTGCGTCCGTCCTGATAGCCGGAATATCGCGCGGCCTGGATGTTGTCCGGCGGCGAGTGGAAAGGCTGGTTGCTGTCGCTTTCGAGGACGCGAAAAACGAGGCTGTGCTTGGCATTGAGCACATAGTCGAGTTTGCCGATGCCCTGCAATCCGTTGTCCGGCTGGGCGATCGTGTAGTATACAAATCCGTCGGCCTCGGGCAACGGCGAATACGTCAGCAGTTTCAACGCCGCCTTGGAAAAGCGGGAGGCCGGAATGGTGTTGTTCGGGAATCGCTGGCCTGGATTCAGAGGGTCGAACAAGTGGATCGAGTTTCCTGAAAAGTCGCCTCGCCGCTCCGCCGCCGTCAGAGTCTGGTTGCGGCTGTTGCCGGCCGCCTGCCGGATCATCAGCTTCTGATAACCCACGAAGCCGAAGAGCTTGTTCTTGATAAACGGACCGCCCAGGGTGAAGCCGAACTGGTTCCGTTTCAGCTTGTCCTGCTGGCGCGAGAAGAAGTTGGTGGCGTTCAGAGCGGTATTGCGGACGAACCAGAAAGCATTTCCGTGCAGTTCATTGGTTCCCGACTTGGTTACCACGTTCAGGGAGCCGCCCGACTGGCCTCCCTGCTCCACGCCCATGTTGCTGGTCTGGGCGCTGAACTCCTGAACGGCGTCGGGAAACGGGAATTCCATATTCTCGTTCTCGAGGTCATCCATGTTGGTCCCGCCGTCGAGTGTATATCGCAGGTTATTGTTCCGGGAACCGTTGATGGCGACCTGTTTCTGTCCATGAGGCCGCCACTGGTCGCCGGTGTTGCCGGTGTTGTTGCCGGCCGACGAGGTTACGCCGGGAGCCAGCAGCACCAGGTCCGCCGGATTACGGCCGTTCAGTGGCAGATCCACTACGCGCTTCGAATCCACGGTGGTGTTCAGCGTCGCCGAGCGCGTGTCCACAGCCAGAGCCATGGCCTCCACTGTCACCTTTTCCTGCACGTTGCCCACTTCCAGCACGGGATCCACCCGGATATTCTCATTCGCCTGTAAGAGGATGCCCAGGCGTTCGTACTTACGGAACCCTGGCAGTTCCACCACGAGGCTGTAACTGCCTACCGGCAGCAGCGGAAACAGGAATCTGCCATTGTCGTCCGCGGCGGCGCTGCGCACCAACCCCGTGGCGACGTTAGTTATGGTGACCTGCGCCCCCGGAGCCACGGCGGCCTGGGCATCGGTTACCGTCCCGGACAGGGACGCGGTGTCGCGAGCCTGTCCAAATAAGAGGCTGGCGCCGGCCAGCCACGTAAGGATTAATTGATACAAAAGTTTCGCCTGGCCGTTCATTTGAGACACACCCCACTGCGGAATTCTAGGGCAGGAATGTCACGCGGTCAACGAAATAATGAATTGAAATATCTTTTTGTCTGAAAAGTAACAATGGACGGCTTGAGCCGGACCGCCCTTATTAAGCGAGCAGTTCCTTAACCGGCTCCCCCGTGGTGTCACCCAGGGAATTGGCGATCTTGATGGGCCGCCCGATGGGGCTCATGATCTCCTTCGTCCAATCCACCCCCAGTGCCTTGTAGACGGTGGCATAGAGATCGCCCATCGAAACCACGCGATCGGCCACGTTATAGCCGTGGTCATCACTCGATCCCACTACCTGGCCCCCTTTGATTCCCCCGCCCGCGAGCGCGAGCGACCAGCAGTTCGGCCAGTGATCCCTCCCCAGATTCGGGTTGATGGTGGGTGTGCGTCCGAACTCGCCCATTGCCACAACGAGCGTCGTATCCAGCAGACCCCGTTCGTCCAGGTCCTCCACCAGGGCGGTCAGGGTGCGGTCCAGGGGAGGGGCCAACCGGTCCCGGTGGCCTTTGTCGTTGTCGCTGTGCGTATCCCAGGAATTGGCGTGATATCCGGCGGCGGTCACGAACCGGCTTCCGGCTTCCACCAACCGCCGCGCCAGCAGGCACGATTGCCCCACGGAGTCCCTGCCGTAGCGCTCCTTCATCTTCTCCGGCTCCCTGGAAAGGTCGAAGGCGTCCCTCACGGCGGGCGTAAGAATCATCTTCCACGCCTGCGCGGCATAGGCATCCATGTTGGTGTGCTCGGCGGTTTCATTCAGGGCGCGGTAGTGCTTATCGACCACGTTGAGAAACGCGGACCGGCTTTCGACGGCCATCCTCGATACCGATTTCGGTAAACTCAGGTCCGTCACCGCGAATCCGGGCTTGCTCGGATCCGGAATGCACATCGGGTCGTACTCCCCGCCGAGAAAGGCCGCGCGGAAATAGTCCTCGTACTGCCGCGCGCGGTCCCACTTCGGAGCCAGCACATAAGGAGGCACGGCGTTTCGCGGACCCATCTCCTTCGTGATGATCGACCCAAAACTCGGAAATTGCATCGCCGGATTGATCTCGTGGCCGGTGATGGCGTAGTGCGTGGCCTGCGGGTGATCCGTCCCGCGCGTGTGCATCGAGCGCACCAGCGCGAACTTATCCATGCGCCTGGCCATTTTCGGCAGCAGTTCGGAGATCCGGATTCCGGCCACGTTCGTCGAGATCGGTTTGAAGTTGCTGTTGGGCTTCGGATCCCAGGTGTCGATATGGCTGGGGCCGCCCTCGAGCCAGAACAGGATCACGGCGTTCGCCTTCGCCTTTTCCGGAACCTTGCCGGCGGCGCGCAGATAGCCGCTGAGCGTCAATCCCAGCAAGCCGGCGGACCCGGCGCTCAGGAAATCCCGGCGGGAAGTTGGATGTGGCCCCATATCTCCTCCTTGGTCTAGTGATTCTCCGCGAATTCGCGCGAACTGAGCAACGCCCAGACAAATTCGCGCAGCGCGGCTTCCCGGCCGCCGCGGCGCGAAAGAATATTCAGAATTTCATCTCTCTCGCCGGGCGCCGGCAATCGCGATAGCGCGGCGAGGTAGAACTCGTCAATAATCTCCGTGTCCGAAGCTCCAGCGGCGAGCATCCGCGCCAGGCGTCCGCTCTTCGCCTCGAGGCGGCCGGCATAGGTATCGCCGGCCAGCATGTGCAGCGCCTGGCTGAGGTTCGGCTTGCCGCCACGTTCCGGGACCGCCCCGCGATTCGACCGGCCGTAGATCTCGAGGAAGCGCGAGAAAAACGTATCCGGATCCCGCAGTTGAATGGCGCGCGTCCCCACCGGCGCCTGGCCCACCGAGGACCCCTCCGTCACAGCCGTGGGGAACGTCTCCGGCACGCCCGTCACATCCGCCACCGCATCGAGCAGCACTTCCGCATCGAGCGCGCGAGGCAGCGAACGCGAGTAGTTAACCACATCCTCGCGATTGGACCCGTTCGGAACGTAGGAGAGCTGATAGGTGCGCGACATCACGATGGTCTTCATCAGATGGCGGAGATCGTAATGATGGCCGCGAAAATCCTTTGCCAGCGCGGCCAGCAACTCCGGATGGGTGGGAGGGTTGGTGGAGCGGAAATCGTCCACCGGTTCCACGATGCCGCGAGCGAAGAACAGGCCCCAGATGCGGTTCACGGCGGCTTCGGCGAAGTACGGTTGCGCCGTCATCCACGCCGCCAGCGCCTTCCTCGGGTTTCCGTCAGGCGCCAGTTCGAACGGTGAATGATCGAGCAGCGCGGGCTTCACTACCGCTTTCGTTCGCGGATGCAGCAGTTCAATTTTTCCGTCCACATCCTTCGAACTGAGGTCCATGTTGGTTGGATGATCGAACACCACCGGCCCCATCTTGAACAGCCGCGAGAAGAAGGCGGCCATTCCCCAGAACTGATCCTGGCTCCAGTTCTCGTAAGGATGGTTGTGGCACTGGGCGCAATCGAGGCGCCGTCCGAAGAACACACGCACCTCCTCGGCCATCACTTCGCCGGGAGGTCCAATCTGGTTGTAGGGAAGGAAATGACGCGAGGCAGGGCTGTAACCTTGCGCCGAGATTCGCTCGCGCGCCACCTCATCATAGGGGCGGTTGGTCTCGATGTTGTTGCGGATCCACTCCCAATAGGCTTCGCTGAATTTCGACGACAGTCCGTTCGAGAAGATGGAGACGCGGAAGATGTCCGCGAAGCGGAACGTCCAGTAGTCGGTGAACTCGGGCGAGGCGATGAGCGCGTCCACCACTTTTTCTCTCTTATTCGGATCCCTGCTCGCCAGGAACTGCCGCGTGCGCTCGGGCGGCGGCAGCGCGCCGGCCAGATCGAGGCACACGCGGCGCAGGAATTCCGAATCCGATGAAAGCGCGGAAGGGACGATCTGAAATTTCCTGAGCTTGGCGAACACATAGTCATCGATGAAGTTCGAGCGCGGCACGGCGGGATAGTCCGCGATAGCGGGGCCGATGACGCCCACGCCCGCGCTGGCCACCTGCCCCGCCGCCCGAATAAGGATCGCGGTTTCCCCTTTGCGTTTCGCCGTGATAACCCCGTCCGCGTTCACCGCCGCCACGTCGCCATCATTCGAGGTATACAGCACCTGGTGCGTGAAATCCTCGATATGGCCATCGTTGAAATGAGCTGTCACCAACAGCCCGCGCCGCCCTCCATCCGGCATCACCGCCATCGCCGGGTAGACCGTCAGGTTCACGAGTTGCGGCTGCGCGCCCTGCCCGCCCCCATAGGGAGCCCCGGCGCGGATCCATTCGACCATCGTCCGGTAATCCTCGGAATCCGCCCCGATGCGCTTGCCGCCTCCATGCGGCACCTGCATCGACGGTTTACGCAACAGCAGGCTATTTTCCGGGTGTTTCCGGTCAATGCGCGGAATCCGTTCGCCTTTCACTTCGTCGGTGAGCACCTGGTAGCCGCCGCCCTTGATAATCCATTCGTAGTCATCCTTCGGATAGAGAGCGTTGTTCGACAGTTTGAACCCGCCCCTGCCCTTCACTCCTCCATGACAGGCAGTGCTGTTGCAGCCGTGCTTGGTGAAGATGGCCGTAATCTCGCGCGTGAAACTCAACGGACGCGTGATTTGCGCTCCTTCCATGCGCACGTTCGACTGCCCCTTCATGCCCGCGTACGCCGCGGTCACCGTGAGGCGGCCATCCGCCGCCGCCTTGAGACGCGCGCCGTCGAGAGACGCCAGCGCCGGATTGGAAACCGCCCACCGCGCCTCCGCCGTCACGTCCCGCTCCATGCCCGACGCATCCGTGGCGATAGCCAGAAACTGTTGCGTCGCGCGAGGCCCGCTCAGGACGACCTCCGCGGGCACTGTCTTCAACGACACGAACCGCTCCCCCGCCGTACCGGCGAGTGGAAGCACGAGGAGTGTAAGTAAGCGTTTCACTGTCCCGGAATCACCATCAAAGGGATCGACTTCGTTGCCAGAACCGGTCCGAGTTTGCCCCGGGAGACCGGACGCGCGACAAGACGGATTACTTGAGGCCGCGGCGTGGGAGCGGCATCCTTCGCGGCCGATAGCACCACTACCGCTCGTTCGGTGCGCGGCTCGTAGCGCTCCCTCTTGCCGGCGAATGAGGGCGGGTCCTTTTCCGCCTCGAAATCCGCGCCCGCCAGCGCCTGAACTCCGGGCGGAAGCGCTTCCGCCGAGACAGCGATTCCGCCAAGATAACCCTCCTCGCGATCAAAGACCACGCGGAGAGATGTGGCCTCGCCCCGCGCCAGGTTGACATGATCGGCGCTCATGACAATCCGGCCCGCATGGGGAATCGCCGGCCGCACCTGCACGCGATAGCGGAAATCCGGACCGCCGAAATCCGCCGTCACATCGCGCACCTCGATCGTATACGTGCCGGCCTCACGGACGGGAACAATTGTCTTGGCTTGCAGCGATTTCGTCAACGCGCCGCTGCATGCGCCCTTCCCGGCAAACACGTTCGTGGCCACTTCCTCGCCAGCCGTGTTCAACATCCGCACCACGGGGTTGAAATAGGGAGGAGCAGCGGCGGGAGTCTCCACTTCGATCGCAATGTCGCGCGGACCGTCCAGTTGGAAGCGCGCCCTCTGAATCTCGCCCGGCCGTTCGATTGTTCCCACAATGGTCCCCGGCAGTTTGAATAGAGGCGCGGCATCGGCCGGCGCGGCGGCGGCGCGGTAGGTTTCGACGGAGGGATGTTGCGCGGCATCGCCTCCGCGCGAGGCAAGCTCATTCAAGCGGTCCGCCCCGAGGATGCGCGTAAAAGCCCGGTCGTCCGTAGCGCGGGAAACAGGCGGCAGGTCCTCCGGCTTCTCCCCGGGCACAACCTTGAGCTGATAGCTGTAATCGGGGCCGCCTTGCCCGGCGAAAGCTTCCACCCTCAGCAGATAATCACCCGCCTGCTGGAAGCGGTGCACCAGATACGCATCGGTGGGCTTGCCAACAACCCATGCCGGCTCGTCGTTGTACGCAATTCGTTTCAGGCGCGAGGGGTCGAACCAGCTTGTTCCCGCCTCATAGATGGTGAGTGAGGGGTCGAAGTTCGGAACCGTTGCCCCCGAGCCGCCGGCAGCAATCTGCGGCAGTCCGGAGATGACCTGGAAAGTGAGCGTCTCCCCGGCCTTTGCCTTGAACCGGTAGAAATCCGCCTCGCCGCGATGGCTCAACCGTCCGGCAAAGAGTACGGGACCTGGAGAGACGGGAACCGCCATATCGGGAGAATCGTGTGAACCCTCCGGCTCGGCGGTTACCGGCAGTTCGCTAACAAACAGCGTGATCGCGTTCGAGACGCCGTGCGATGTGATGAGGCGAAACGGGTAGCGGCCGGGGTTGGCATCCGCCGCCACCTCGACCCGCATCCGGACGAGGTCGACCGGCCCTTTGTGGCCGCCTTCGTCCTTTGGCTCCGGCTCCACGCCTTCGATCACGATATGGAAAGGGGCGGCGCCTGCAAACACTCCATTTGTTCCCTGCAAACCGCTGCCACGCACGATCACCGTCTTCGCGGTTCCCCGCTGCACGGTGAACGGATGCACGGAAATCGCCTTAGGGTCGGGACGCGGGTCCGGCTTGTTCACAGCGGCGGCGCAACAGCCGCATAGCGCAAGTATTACCCAGAGGCCCAGCATGGAACTTTTTCGTTAGTTTACTACCGATAGGGATGGCATGGTGGGCGCGACGGGAACGGAGGCCGCTTGACATCGCCTTTATTAAGGCACAGCATTGATCCATGCCGGTAGTATCGCAGCACCAACGGCAGGATCCCGACAGCCGCAGGGTTGTCTTTCTGGAAATACTTTCCGCGTCCGTCATTTTCGTGATTGTCGCCCTGGTTCTGGTGATGATCTTCCTTTACAAGCCCGCCTGAGAGGTGATAGACGTGGAAGCCTGATGAACCTGCTCCACCGCGCTGTCAACAAGCCGCGGACGCTCGCTCCGCGAAAGTGGCTCTTTCAGATCCATCTGTGGGTGGGGATGTTCGTGGGGCTCTATGCGATCGCCATCGGCGTCAGTGGGGCGATCCTTGTCTTCCGCGAGGAGATTGTCGAATCCTCGCTTCACCAGTATCGTGAGGTTCCCGCTCCTCGAGGCGCGCTCCAGGCGTCCACGGAGGAAATAATCGAGGCGGTTCGCAGGACCAGTGGGCATAAGGGCACCCTCACCCTGGAGTTTCCACGGGAACCCGGGCGCGCCATCGAAGCTACCTTCTTCACGGGTAATTTCATGCACTACGTCTTTGTCGATCCGTACACTGCGCGGGCGCTGGCGGAAGTGATTCCCGGCGGCGCGGCGCTGCGCTGGCTCGATACGCTGCATAGCAATTTCTTCCTCAAGCGCACCGGGCGCATCCTCAACGGCATCGGCGGATTGCTGCTTGTTCTGCTGGCGCTGACAGGCATCTGTATCTGGTGGCCGGGCCGAAAACTCTGGCGGCGCCGTCTCACCATCGACTTCCGCGCGCGCTTGAAGCGTCTCAATTGGGATGTTCACCACAGCCTCGGCTTCTGGGGACTCGCGGCCATCGTGATCGTGAGTTTCAGCGGGGCCTACTTCACATGGCCGCGGATTTACAGTGACGCCGTGGCACGGTATTTTCCGCTCAGCAAGCCAGCCCCCCCGCCGCGAATCGAGCGCCGGCCGGGCGCTCCGCGCGCCCCCATCGCCGCGCTGCTGGCCGCGGCCAATCAGGCTGTCCCCGAAGGGGGGCCGGTCTGGCGAATCAACATTCCGGGCTCGCCCGATAGTCCGGTGCGTGTGCTCAAGCGCGGCGATGGCGATCCTGCCTACCGCACCGCCACGACAATTACGCTCGATCCCTACACCTCGCGGGTGCTGCGCGTGGATCGCTACGCGGACCATACAACGGGAGACAAGATTGTCGCCTGGATCGGACCGCTCCACATCGGCAACTTCGGTGGATTTCCGGTGAAACTTCTCTACGCCCTGACCGGTCTTCTCTTCCCCACGCTCTTCATCACGGGATTCATCATGTGGTGGGATCGTGTGGCGAGGCGCCGTCTGCGCGCATTGCACCGGGCTGATTCGAAGGAGGCGGCAGCCGTCGAGGTGTGAGCGACGCCGCCAGGTCCAGAGCCTCCTCACGGCTGTGGACGCGGCCCTCGAGTTGCGCGTCCTCGACGGCGCGCAGCAGTTCCCTGAACAACGGGCCGGGCGTGTATCCGGCGGCAATGAGATCATCGCCCGTCAGCAGGCGCGGCGGGCGCAGCGCCTCCGAGGGCATGTTTTCGAAAGCGTGGCGGGCAAACTCATAGCTCTCGAGGTTGCGATGGCTCGAGAGGCAATCGAGGCGGTGCAACTCCAGATGGTCCTCGAAGCGCGGCATGCGGAGGAAACGTTTCAGCGTGCTTTGCTTCATGCGCTTCACATGGCTGAAGCGCATGTGATGTTCCACCAGCGCGCACACGCGCTCCACCTGCTCTCCGGAGCATCTCAGCCTCTCGAGAATCCGCCGCGCCATCACCACGCCCACCTCGACGTGGCCGTCAAAACGAATTCTTTCCGCCACGCGAAAGGTGGACGGCTTGCCCACGTCATGCAGCAGGACGCCAAGCGCCAGCGCGGGCGAGGCCTTGCCCATCAGGTCGAGCATCAGCATGACGTGGGTCCACACGTCGCCCTCGGGATGGAATTCCGGCGGCTGGGCGACACCCTGGAAGGCTTTCACCTCGGGCAGCAACCGCTCGAGCAACCCGCATCCGTCAAGCAGTTCGAGGCCGCGCCTGGCTCCGCCTTCGGTAAGGATCCGGATCAACTCCTCCCGCACCCGCTCCCTGGACACGGTGTCCAGAAGAGATCCCTGGCTCCGCATGGCGGCGTAGGTTTCGGGCTCGATGGCAAATCCGAACCGCGCCGCAAACCGCGCCGCCCTCAGGATTCGCAAGTGATCCTCGCGAAAGCGCTCAACGGCATTGCCGACGGCGCGAACCACTCCCGCGCGCAGGTCGTCGCGGCCGCCCGTGAAGTCCAGCACTTCGCCGGTGAACGGATCAAGGAACATCGCGTTGATGGTGAAATCGCGGCGAATCGCGTCAAGGCGCGGGTCCGTCTCAAACGTCACCGCATCGGGATGGCGGCCATCGGAGTAGCCATGGTCGGAACGAAAAGTGGCCACTTCGACGCAGTTTTCCGCTTCCTTCACGAGCACGACGCCGAAATGAGCACCCACTTTCTCCGCGCGCGGGAATAGCGCCAAAACCTGTTCAGGCGTCGCGCTCGATGCGATATCATAATCTTTCGGCGGAATGCCCAACACCTCATCCCGCACGCATCCGCCGGCGAACCATGCCTTATAGCCGCGACGGCGAAGGATCTCCACAACCCGGGCCGCGTATTCGCGCCGTGGCGGCGAGGTTGTGGATTCGCTCATAGCGTTATAGGTAACATAATCTTGTCAGGCCCACCCTACCGCAATGTCTTCTGAAATAGGGCAACCCGCCAATCCGGCATCGCCCTCCTCCAACACAACGAAGGTTGTCATCGCCACCACGGTGGCGCTCAGTTTTATCAGCTTCTGGCGCGGCGCCGCGATTGTCCTCGGCGACCTTGCCTCGACCATGTTTTATGTCGGCGGCATCGCGGAGCAGGCCATCGGCAAGTCCGCCCCGTGGTTCGTGCTGGGCGTGATGCTGTTCAGCTTCGCTGTCCGCTCGGTGTACATGGAAAGTTGCAGCATGTTCGTGCGCGGGGGCGTCTACGTCGTCGTTCGCGACAGCATCGGACCCACCATGGCGAAACTCTCGGTTTCCGCCCTTGTCGTGGACTACGTTCTCACGGGTCCGATCAGCGCCGTCAGCGCGGGCCAGTACCTGGGACATCTGCTGAATGAAATCAGCGAAATGCTGCATCAGGATATGCGTATCGACCCGGCGCTGTTCTCGGTTTTCTTTGCCGCCGCCGTCACCGGGTATTTCTGGTGGATGAACATCAAGGGGATTCACGAATCGAGCGGCAAGGCGCTGCGCATCCTGCAAATCACGACCGTCATGGTGGTGGCGCTACTGATCTGGTGTCCGCTCACGCTGGTGCTGCGGGACAACTGGCAACTGCCTCCCGCGCCCACGTTTCAGAATCTCCAGTTCGGCGAGGGCGCGCTCGGGTGGCTGAAGGGGACGATGTGGGAGCACATCGCCTTCGTGGGCATCATTGTCGCGTTCGGGCATTCCCTGCTGGCGTTGAGCGGGTTTGAGACGCTTGCCCAGGTCTATCGCGAGATCGCTTATCCGAAATTGCGCAACCTGAAGATCACCGCGAACCTTGTCTGCGGCTACGCGCTTCTGAGCACCGGGCTTGTCTCGCTTTTCGCCGTGATGATCATCCCGGATAACGTACGCCCCAACTACTATGACAATCTCATAGGCGGGCTGGCGATGAGCCTTGCCGGGCCGCCGCTGCTGAAACTCGGCTTCCATATCTTCGTGGTCATCGTGGGGATCCTGATTCTTTCCGGCGGCGTCAACACTTCGATTATCGGAGCCAATGGCGTGCTCAACCGCGTCGCCGAGGATGGCGTCCTGCTCGACCTTTTCCGCAAGCCGCACCGCCGCTTCGGTACGACATACCGCATCATCAACCTCATCACCATCCTCCAGCTCATCACCATCCTCGCCAGCCGCGGCAATCTCATTCTTCTCGGCGAGGCCTATGCTTTCGGCGTCGTGTGGAGTTTCTTTCTGAAGGGCATGGGCGTTCTCGCCCTCCGTTTCCAACGCCATGATCAGGAATACAAGACCCCTTTCAACCTCCACATCGGCGGCCGTGAACTGCCACTCGGCCTGATCGCCACGGTGGTGGCGTTGTTCCTGGTGGCGATCGCCAACCTCTTCACCAAACAGATTGCCACCTATGCGGGGCTCACCCTGACCACCCTGCTGTTTGTCGTCTTTCTCATCTCCGAGCGGATCAATCACCGGAGAATGAAGGAAAAGACCCTCGAGGAGTTCAATCTCGATCATCAGGAGCAGGTGGATAAGGAAGTGCTTCACGCGCGTCCGGGATGCATTCTGGTGGCGGTCCGCGACTTCCACCGCATGGATCATCTCAAGAGAGTGCTCGAAAAAACCAATCTTCGCCGCTATGACATCGTGGTGATGACCGTCCGCCAACTCTCGACGGGGGCCGCCGAGTACGGACTCCGCGACGAACAGCTTTTCAGCGACTATGAAAAGCAACTCTTCACGCGCGTGGTCGAACTCGCCGAGAAGGAGGGCAAACCCGTCGAACTGCTGGTCGTCCCCGGAGTGGACCCCTTCGACGCCATGGTGCAGACGGCGAGTAAACTGCAGGCGTCCCGTCTTGTCACGGGCGTTTCCGCGCGCATGACCAGCGAGGAACTCTCCCGGCGCATCGGCCTTGCCTGGGAGAAACTGCCCGAACCGCGCCACGCCTTCTCCCTCGAGGTCATCAGTTCCGACCGCCCGCCCTCCTATGTGAATCTCGGTCCTCACCCTCCGCGTCTGTGGCCCGAGGATCTCGACCGCCTGCACGAGATCTGGCTCAGCCTCACCGGGGAAGAGGAAATCGGCTCGAAACTCCATCACCGGGATGTAGTGGGGGCCGCCCTGCGCCATCTCGAACGCGAGTTGGCGGGGCCAGGCCGGCGTCAGGCGTTGCTCGAAATTCAGAACGAGATGCGCAAGCAGTAGAAGCTTTTCGAGGCAACCCGGGGGGATCCGGACCGCGCCGTTACACCGTTATTGCAATGTGAGCGAAACTAGGAGTAAGCACTGAAACTCATGTTGCCTGCCCTCTGCACCGCCCTATTGGGGATTTCCATGCTAGCTCAAGCCGCCGGCCCTCAACAGAAGGCGTTCCCGTACGCCTACGATCAGCACGATTTTTCGAACGGCCTACGCCTCATCACCGTGCCCACCGACTACCCGAACGTGGTGGCGGTTTATATCGTGGTTCAGACGGGATCGCGCAATGAGATTGAACCGGGCAAGAGCGGATTCGCGCACTTCTTCGAGCACGTCATGTTTCGCGGCACAAAGAACATGTCCCCCGAAGAGTACGAGCAGCGGCTGAAGCGCATGGGCGCCTCCTCGAACGCGTCCACCTGGGATGACCGCACCATTTACCACACCACCTTCTCGAAGGAGGATCTGGATGAGTTGTTGCGCATCGAAGCCGACCGGTTCGAGAACCTCTCCTATTCGGAGGATGTCTTCCGCACCGAGGCGCTCGCCGTTCTCGGCGAGTACAACAAGTCGAGCGCCGAGCCGCTCGAGAAACTGAACGAGGTCCTCTACGACACGGCCTTCGACAAGCACACCTACAAGCACACGACCATCGGCTTTCTGAAGGACATCGAGGACATGCCCAACCAGTACGCCTACAGCAAAGTCTTTTTCAACCGCTTCTACCGTCCCGAATACACGACGATCATCGTCACCGGCGACGTCTCCCCCGTCGCGGTCCGCGCGATGGTGGAGAAATACTGGGGCAACTGGCGGCGCGGCAGCTACAAGGTGGATATTCCGGCCGAGCCCGCGCACAGCGGTCCCCGTACAAATCATGTGGACTGGCCCTCCCCGACTCTGCCTGTGATCAGCGTGGCTTTCCGCAACTCCGCCTACACCGACACGGAAGCCGATTCCGCCGCGCTCGATCTCATCGGGCAGCTCGGATTTTCACGAAACTCGGATCTCTACCGCAAACTCGTCATCGAGGATCAGACCGCCGATTTCCTCGCCTTTGATAACTTCGACCATCTTGATCCGAACCTCTTCACGGTTATCGCGCGCGTCAAGAAGGAGGCCGATGTTTCGAGGATCCGGGATCAGATCCTCGCCACGCTGAAAGGGTTCCAGGATAATCCCGTCCCGATGGACAAACTGGAGGCGGTGAAACAGCATCTGCGCTATGCATTCGCCCTGCGGCTCGACAACAGCGAAGCCATCGCCATGACGCTGGCGCACTTCATCTCCCTGCGCCGCACTCCGGAAACCATCAACCGGCTTTACGACCGCTACGCCGCGCTTACACCGGCCGATCTTCAGCGCATCGCCAGGAAGTACTTCACCGAAAACGAACGCACCATCGTCACCCTGTCCACGAAACAGTAGCATGCGTACCTTCCACGTCCACAACTTCGGATGCCGGGCGACACAGGCCGACGGCGCGGCGCTCGAGGGAATGCTGCGCAAACAGGGACTCGAGAGCGTAAGCGAAACCGCCGGGGCGGACCTGGTCATCCTCAACACATGCACGGTCACCGCTACCGCCGATGATGAGATGCGGCAGGTCACGCGCCGCGTCCACCGCGAAAATCCCGGCGCCCGCATCCTTGTCACGGGATGTTACGCCCAGCGAGCCCCGGAACAACTCGCCGCTCTTCCCGGCGTCCATTGGGTAATCGGCAACTCGCATAAGATCCAGATTCCGGAACTCATCGGCATGGAGGAAGACGGCGGAGCGCCCTTCCACTCCCAAATCCACGTAGGCGACATCTTCTCGCACCAGGAGTTCCTCTCCGCCCCCGTCGAGGACGCCTCGGGAGACCGTTCGCGTCCCAACCTCAAGGTTCAGGACGGCTGTAATAACCGCTGTTCGTTCTGCGTCATTCCCTCGGTTCGCGGACGCAGCCGGAGCGCGCGTCCCGAAGCCGTGGTGGAACAGATCCGGGGTCTCGCCACGCGCTACAGGGAAGTAGTCCTGAGCGGCATCAATCTCGGCCGCTGGGGCCGCGATCTCGATTTCCGTTTTCGTTTCACGGACCTGCTGCGCCGCGTTCTCGATGAAACCCCCATCGAACGGCTGCGGCTCAGCTCCGTCGAGCCGATGGACTTTTCCGACGACCTGCTGCGCCTGATCGCGGATAGCCCGAGGATCGCCTCGCACGTTCACGCTCCCCTCCAATCCGGCTCCGGCTCGGTGCTGAGACGCATGCGCCGGAAGTACCGCCCGCGCCACTACGAGGATCGCATCCGGAAGGCCCGTGAATGGATGCCGCTTGCCGCCATCGGAGCGGATGTCATGACCGGCTTTCCAGGCGAAACCGAAGCGGAGTTTGAAGAAAGCCGCCGCTTCATCGAGAGCCTGCCCTTCACCTATCTTCACGTTTTCACTTATTCCGAGCGCCCCGGCACGGAAGCCGCCGCGCACGACCAGGTCCCCATGCCGGCGCGCAAGCAGCGTACGCGCATCCTCCGCGAACTCGCCGCGGAGAAGAATCTCGCCTTCCGCAACCGGTTGGTGGGGACGACGATTTCCGCGGTCACGCTCGATCAGCCCGGGACGGCGATGAGCGAGAACTACATCAAGGTTGAATTGAACCGGCCCCGGCCCGCCAATCAGTTGATCGATGTCACTATCGGCTCGGTCAGCGAACACGGCGTCCGCGAGGCGTCTCCGTTCCGCGTGCTATGAGGTTTCGATGAAATTCCGCTGGATGTTCCTTATGGTCTTGTCCGCCGCCGCACAATCCTTCGCCGGGCAGATGATTACCCAGCCCGGCAAATCGCCGCTTGTCACCATTCGCCTGGTGTTCCGCACCGGAGCGGCCTCGGATCCCAAAGGCAAGGAAGGGCTGGCCGCGCTTACGGCGGCCATGGTTGCCGAGGCCGGATCGAGGCGCCTCACCTACCAGCAGATCCTCGACGCCCTCTTTCCCATGGCCGTCAATATCGACGACCAGGTGGATAAGGAAATGACGACGTTCTCGACTGAAACGCACGTCGACAACCTCGAAAAATTCTACGGCATCTTTCGTGACATGGTCCTCGATCCCGGCTGGCGGGAGGACGATCTGCGCCGGCTCAAAGACAGCGCCATCAATTTTCTCCAGGTCTCCCTGCGCGGCAACAATGACGAAGAACTCGGCAAGGAGGTCCTCTATAACGAGATCTATGCAGGCCATCCTTACGGCCACTATGACATCGGCCGCGTGAGCGCCATTCGTTCCATCACCATGGACGATCTGAAGCAGTTTTATCGCACGCACTACAACGCGTCGAACCTCACCATCGCCGTCGCCGGCGGGTATCCCAAGGACTTCCCATCGCGCCTGCAACAAGATTTTTCGAGGCTCAAGGGATCCGCGGACAAACTCAGGCTCCCGGCTCCGAAGCGCATCGACGGCCGGGAACTCGTGATGGTGGAAAAACAAACCCGTTCGGTCGCCATCTCACTCGGCTTTCCCATCGATGTGCGGCGCGGCGACGCGGACTTCGTTCCGCTGCTCGTGGCCAAGAGCTGGCTCGGACAACATCGTTCGAGCGGCGGCCGCCTCTATGACCGCCTGCGCGAAAAAAGGGGACTCAACTACGGCGACTACGCCTACATCGAATATTTCCCGCGGGGAATGTACCAGTTCGAGCCCGATCCGAACCTTGCCCGCAAGCAACAGATCTTCCAGGTCTGGATCCGGCCGGTGAAACCGGAAACGGCGCACTTTGCCCTGCGCCTGGCCATCCACGAACTCGAGCGTTTCCACCGGCAGGGTCTTTCCGAGGAGGATTTCGAGCAGACCCGGACCTTTCTCTCGAAATACGTCAACCTGCTCACGAAAACCAAGCGCGCCGAACTCGGCTATGCCATTGACAGCCAGTATTACGGCATCCCGAACTACAACACCTACCTCAAGAGCGCACTGGCGAAGCTCACCCGCGACGACGTCAACCGGGCCATTCGCAAGCATCTGCCCATGGAGAACATGAAGATCGTTGTCATCGCCGAAAATTGCGGCAAGCTGCGCGACGCCATTCTCAGCGAAGCCAGGTCGCCCATGAAATACAACTCTCCGAAGCCCAAGGAGATTCTCGAGGAAGACGAAATCGTGGAAAAACTTCCGCTCCATGTCCGTAAGGACAGCGTGAAGATACTTCCCGTGAACACGGTCTTTGAATAGCGTCTACAGGCGCCGCACACGCAGCGCCAGGTGAGGTCTCCCCGGCAGTTTCACCTCCGCCCCCCGCTCGAAATCGCGACCCAGGACGGACACCGTCATCTCCCAGGGATCGATCAATTCCGCGGAAAACTTGCCGGCGGGCAGGTCCGGCGCGAAACTCACGGGTTGATGCACGTCGAAGTAATAGAGGTAATATTTTCCCGGCACGCCTGAACAGGGATAGTAAGAATCGAGGGGGGCGAATCCTTCCTCCGCCGTCTCCTCGAGAATCCGCCGCAGGAACCCGATGCGCCGCGGGCTCTCGCCGCGCAGCACCCCGCCCTTCGACCACCAGAGCACGTCCTCGGGGTCCATGTACGTCTCGCCATGGCCTACATAGCAGCCCTGCGCCGTTCCCATCCAGAACCGCCGCACCAGTTCCCGCGCCGAAATGTCGCCCCACCGCTTCGGAATATTGCCCTCATACTTGCATTCGTCGTAGAGGACCGGCTTGCCGAACCGGTTGCGCAAGGCGGCTCCCTGGTCGAGCTGGCTGCTTTGCAAACTGACGTGCGTGATCCAGCTCTTCGAGTGATCGTACATGTTCTCCAGTTCGCCGCCGTTGTGGATGGACGCCAGCCGCCGGTAGGGATCTTCCGCGTTCAAAATGCCCGCCAGCCGCTCCCAATCGGCGCGTGTCTTCTTTTTCAGGAAGTTGTACTCGTTCGCCATCGACCACCAGACGTTCCGGAACGACGCAAGCCGGGCGATGACATATCGCAGGTAGCGATCGTCGGCGGCAGCGCCCATGTCCTGGTAGCCCCACCGGTCATAGGGGTGAAACAGAATCAGGTCCGCTTCCATGCCCAACCGTTGCAATCCCGTGATGCGCCGTTCGATATGGGCGAAAAATTCCGGATTCGGATGCGCGAAGCCGGATTTCCCCGCCGCGTCGCGCGCAAACGGATAGTACACCGGCTCGTTCACGTTGTACGCGTAACTCTTCGGAAAGATGCACATGCGCATCTTGTTAAACGGCGCCGCCGCCAGCGTGCGCAGCGTTTGTTCCTCGAGCGCATCGCCTTGATGAGTCCAGGCGTAGCAGGTGGTGCCGAACGGAAAATACGGCGTCCCGTCCGCGTAAGCGAAGTGATGCTGGTTGCGCACGACGACGGGGCCGTGGTTGACCTTCGATGGCGCCGCGCAAACGAAGCGCCCGGTTTTTCCGTTCAACTCCGGCCGGTTCGACCGCGTCTGATAGGTCCACTCCCCTTGCGTGTCCGGACTGAAGCGCAGACGGTAGACGCCGCCGCCGTCATAGAAACCACCCACTTCAATATGCCTCGCGCCGCCCGCGAACACCGCGCCGAAGCTAACATCGACGAAAGGGTTTCCTTCCGCCGGCCCGTTCACGGCAAGTTCCCAAACGCCCCATCGCTCGACCCGGTCCGCCGCTTGCGCCAGCGCCGGGGCGGCCGCCAGCGTGACGAACGAGCGCCGCGTCAGATTCTTCATGGCGTCTCCGCCACGTACACTTGCGGGTGGCCGGTGCGGTCGCTGGCGAACACCACAAGCCGTTCGTCCGGGGAAAACGAAGGATGCGGATGGGTCCACTGCGGCCCATACACCGTATCCGCCGCCACCTCCATCCAACTGAGCGCGCCGCTCTTTGCCGCGCTGCGCGCGCGTTCGAAATCCTCCTTCAAGGCGTAGCGCGATGTCTTCCATTGCGAACCCTGATTGCTTGCTCCGGAGAGGCATACGCGCCGCCGCCCGCCGCCGTCCACGTTCACCAGGAACAGCCCTTCGTCGGGATGGTTCGTATCGCACAGAACCAGAGTTCCGGCACGATTCGGCGTGATGTGCCAGGCGTTGAACTCCGATATCGTGGTGATCCGGCGCGTATCCCAATTCATGCGGCAGAGCGCTTTCGGCCACACGGTAAAGACCAGGTCGCCGGTATCGCCGAGAAACGTCTCATGCACCACGAACTCATCATTGCCATGCTGGTAAAGACACTCGAGTCCGGTTCCATCACGCCGCACGCGATGCATGCGCGGCGCGGGATCGCCCGCAAACTCGATCCACTCCGGATCGAGCGGATGAAACTGGGGATGGATTACCGTGCGCGGGAACGGGATCATCGTCCACCGCGTGCCATCCACACGTCCGGCGACAATGCCGCTCTGGCTGCCCTGTTTGATCGCCGCCGTCAGCCACTCTCCCTTGCGGTCCGGTGAACATTCTCCCAGTTGCGCATCCGCGAACGAGACGATCACCCGTTCCTTGAGCGTTCCGCGGTCCAATTCCAGAATCTCGCCGCCGCGCACGAAAAACACCAGCTCGCCAGACGGATGAATGGCCGCGGAAAACGGATGGATCGCTCCCGCGCCCGTCAACTGGCGGATCCCGCCATCGGGAAAGCCCGCCTCGAACAGTTGCGCCGTCCCCGTGCGATACGAGGTAAAAAGCAGCGTTTCGCCATCCGGGGTGAATGAGCTTTGCAGGAAATACGTCGCGTGATTGATGGATGGATGCGACGTCATCTGGTGAACGCGGACATGAGTCGCCTGGTCCTCGAACACCGAATGTTCGGAGGGCGACACCGATCCCGGCGCGTTCATTGTACCCGCCTCGCGCCCGGCACAAAAATCAGGATGTGCTGCCGCGGCAGCGCCGAAATCACTTCCCGCAATGTAAATCCCTCCGCCTCGACTTCCGCTTTTGCCTGCTGTATGGTCATCTTGTGATCGATTTTAATAGGTACTTCCGGATCCTCGCGGCGATATTCGAGCAGCACCATTCGCCCATCCGGTTTTAAAGCCTCGCGCAACCTGCGCAGCATCCCTTGCGGGCGCGCCAGTTCATGATACACGTCCACCATCAACACGAGATCGAGAGAGCGCGCGGGCAGCAGCGGGTCGTCTTCCCTTCCCAACACCGTCTCGATGTTTGTAATCCGCTCCCGTTCGGCATTCCGCCGCAGCGCATCGAGCATGCGCGGCTGGATGTCCACGGCGAACACCTTGCCTCCCGGTTCCGCCCGCTTCGCCATGCGGCGCGAAAAATACCCTGTGCCCGCGCCGATATCGGCAATCTTCATGCCCGGGGTGATTCCAATGGCGTCGAGGGCCTTCTCCGGGGCCTCCTCCCGCTCCCGTTCGCTTCTCTCAAGCCACGGCGCGCCCCCGAAACCCATCACTCCGGCAATCTCCCGCCCGGTGACGGGATGACGCTCCTGCGCGGGCGCCGGGACGCCGCATACCAGCATCAGGAGACACGCGAGCATCCGGCCCCGGGTCCCCCAGCCTTGCATCTTTCCTTGAAAAAGCATCATAATCCAATTGATTCCAGCATGAAACAGAAGTCATCGGCTCTTCAAGCGCGCCGCGATTTCCTTGGAGTGTTGTTCTCCATTGCGGGCGCCGCCATTTCCGGCATGTCGTGCAAAGGGCGCAGCAAGGCCAGCAATGCCATGACATTTCGCATGGGCGAGCGCGCCAGCGCCGGAAAACTCGTGTATCTGTTCACCGAAGCAAGCTGGAAAACCGCGCTCGGCCAAGGAGCTTCGGCGCGCATACCGCAGCACCGTTTTCTATTGGTCAATTTCAGCGTCACTAACAATGGCGGAGACCAGGTGGCTATCCCCCTGCTCAGTCTCCACGACGAAAACGGCAATTCCTACCGCGAACTCGATTCCGGCGAGGAAGTTCCCAACTGGATGGGCCTGCTGCGCATCGTCGGCCCTTCGGAAACAAAGACCGGCGCTATTCTCTTCGATGCGCCTCTTGCCAGCTACAAACTGGAGATCACGGACGGCGCCGACATCGAGAACGAACTCATCGCCTACGTCGACATCCCGTTGCAAATGGAGTCCGATCCCGTGCTGGCGGAGCCGCCGGCGCTGCCCGTCAAGCCAAATCAGTGAAACCGGCGGTCCTATTTCCGTGTCTTCTGCTCCCCATTCTGCTGGGAGCGCAGACGCCGAAACTGGCCATCGTCTCACCGGCTTTTCATCAGTTCGAGGGCGGGCCGCCCATGGCGGCGAACCCGTACTACCTGGCCGGCGAAACTCTCTTCTTCAGTTGCCGTGTAGCTGGTTACAAAGCGAGCGAAAAGGAGACCATGGGCATTGAATGGAAGGTGGAAGCGCTCGATGATCAGAATGTTGCGCTGGCGAAGCCCGAAACCAAGTCCATGGAGGCGGACATCGCTCCGGAAGACAAGGATTGGAAGCCCATCATCCGCTACCAGTTCGCAACTCCCTATTCGGCCCTCTGCGGCCACTGCCGCGTACGCGTCGAAGTGAAGGACCGGCTGAGCGGGCAGACAGCCGCCGCGGAGTTCCCATTCTCCATTCGCGGCAAGGCCGTCGAACCTTCCGAAACGCTCACCGTCCGCAACTTCCGCTTCCTCCGTTCGGAAGCCGATGAAACTCCCCTCGCCGTCCCCGCCTACCGCCCCGGGGACCAGCTATGGGCGCGCTTCGAGATGACCGGCTACCGCTTCGGAGAGGGCAACAGCATCCACGTCGAATATGGAATCTCCGTCTATCGCCCCTCGGGCAAGCTGCTTTATGAAGAACCGAAGGCCGCTGAAACCGAGGAGCGCTCTTTCTATCCGAAACGTTTCATCGCCGGCGTTTTGAACCTGCGCCTGGAAGGACTCCCCACGGGGGAATATCCCATTCTGCTGGTAGTGAGAGATCTCACTGGAAATCAGAAATTCGAAGGGAAATACACGTTCCGCGTCGAGTAGGGTCAGCTTTATAGCCCGGTCACGAAGCGCCGCACTCCCTCCCACATCACATCCAAAACGTCCAGCAGTTCGTGATCCGAATCCTCAACACGCAAGTCTACGTTCGCCTTGCCGGCGGCGAATTCAATGGAAGCTTCCACCGGCACCACGTCATCCCGCCGGCCGTGATAGATGAGGCAGGGCTGCGTCACCGGCGGATACTCCTCGTATTGGGCTCCATCAGAGATCAGCGCATAGCCGACACGCCGCTGCGCCTTCTCCCCGTAATGAAACACCGGCAGCCAGCCCGTCCGCCGCCACTCCGCCATGGTCCCGGCGCCCAGCGTTTCCGGCCACCGGCGCGCGAATCCGAACCCCGGCGCCATCAGCACAATTCGCTCCGTCTCCGGATGCCGGGCCGCGTACAGCGCCGCCAGATAGCCGCCGAGGCTCGATCCCATCAACACCACGCCGCGGCCGGCCGCCACACGCTCGATCACGTGAAGTTGCCCTGTTATGGTGAGAGTCTCGAAGTTCCCCGCGGCCAGGTCCGGCACTTCAACAGTGACTCCCATCTCAGCAAACCGGCGGGCGAAGTACCGCGCCTTCTTCGACCCCGGACCGCTGGCAAACCCATGCAGATAGATGACTGGAGGAATCACTTCTTCTCTTTCGGAGGATTCTCATTCAGCAGGGAATCGTCCACGGTGAACTTCAATTCAGAGCTTGCCCCGAATTTCTTATAGTCGCTGTAGCGGAACCGGTTCTCCACCAGCAGATGCCCGGCCACCGACTCGGAGTAGACGAGCGCCGCCGGCAGCAGGACGCCGTAAGCGCTGGGCGCGTAGTCCACGGATGCGTTCCTGACCAGCGTGAAATTCTTCTCCGCCTGATTGAAGTTCAGAGTGATCCGCAGCGGCAGTCCGTCCGTTTCCCGCAACCACACCTCACCTTTCAGCCTGTGCCGCACCACCTGCCGCCCTTCGAACACCGTCATCGCCGTATCCCCATCCTTCTGCTCGAAGGAAACAACCATAACCTTGTCGGGGCCGAGAAACCGGCCGCTCAGCGGTGCAAACGTGTAGTTGTCCAACTGCCTCTTTGTGAACAGCAGAATCAATTGGCCGAAGTCGGTCGCCGCCTCGCGCAAGCCATAGCTCTCAAATTCCTTGAGCATCTTCTTCTTCAACTTATCCGTATCGGTGTGCAGGCCCATCGATAGCGTCTCCCGGAGCTTTCCCGGGGCCTTGACCTGCCGCCCGTCCACGGCCAGCACCTGCCGCACTTCGTGCAGGTTTTGCCCGTCCGATGAGAACCGCGCAAAGCCGTATTCCGAATCGATCGACCTCGTCTTGTAAGGGATCTCCTGTCTGGCGCCCCGAATCTGAAACCGCGGCAATGGCTGAGCGGCCACCTGCTCGAGATGCTCCTGGCCGATGATCTCCGGCGCCATCTGGCCGAACGCCTCGGCTTCCTCAGCCAGGCGCAGCAGGCGGTCACGCAAGTTTGGCGGCGTCTCAGCGTGGCACACTCCCGCCAAGGCCGCGAGGAAAAGGCCCAGCAATGTCATGTACTCTCCCAGTTTACTCTCCGCTCTCCGCCGGAGTTGCCGCTACTATCAATCGGTATAATCGAAGGGTGCCGATCCGTTACAAGCCGTTATTTGTTGCCGCGCTCGCGGCTGCTCTCCTGGTGGGTTGCGGCAAACCCGCGCAAAGCAGAGAGGCTGTCCAGCAGGGATTGATGGAATATCTCCAGTCACGCGCGGGCCTGGATGTCAAGAGCATGGACATCAGTGTCACCTCGGTCGCCTTTCGTGGCAACGAGGCCGACGCCACCGTGGTCTTTCGAGCTAAAGGCGCCACGGATAATGCCAACTCGATGACCATGAACTACACGCTGGTGCAGAAGAACGGCAAGTGGTCGGTTCAGGGCAAGTCCGGATCTTCGGAACACGGCGGCGGAGCGGGTCACGGCATGACCGGGATGCCGGGCATGACTGGAATGCCTGGAATGACGGGTTCGCAAACTCTCCCCCCCGGCCACCCGCCCACGCCCGAGGCGAAAAAATGAGAAAAGTCGCCGTGCTTGGCGGTGGCCCCGCGGGAGCTTTCGCAGCCGAGAAACTCGCCCGCGCGGGCCTTGAAACCATCGTCCTCGACGAGAAGCTTGCCTGGGAAAAGCCTTGTGGCGGCGGTCTCACCTACAAGGCTTATGAGCGCTATCCGTTCCTGCTCAACAACGACACGCCAAAGCACATCGTAACGGACACCTGGGTGGCGGCCCCAAGGGCCGGGGCGGCGCGCATGACCCTGCGCCAGCCATTGTTGATCTATTCGCGCTACGACCTCAACAGCATGCTGCTCGAGAGAGCCCGGCGTTCCGGAGCGCTGATCGAAAAGGAGCGCGTTCTTTCGCTCACGCGCCAGGAAAACCGGTGGCGTCTCCGCACGCGGCACGGCGATCTCGACGCGGACTATTGTATTGTCGCCACGGGGGCGCGCAACCCTTTGCGCGACGTCGGCACGCAGTTGCGGCCGGCCGATACGATGATCGCTCTCGGCTATTACGTGCCCGCCTCGCAAACCCACATCGACATCCAGTTTCTACCTCAGCTCGAGGGCTATATCTGGGTTTTCCCCCGATGCGGCCATCTCTCGGTCGGCATCTGCGGCAAGGGCGAAACCGCCCAGCAGTTGCGTGCCCGGCTCGAACAGTACATGCGCGGCAAGGAGATCGACTACGCCAAGGCGAGTTTTTACAGCCACCTGCTGCCGTCGCTCGAATCTCCGGCATGGCGCAACAATCGCATTTCGGGCGACGGCTGGATGGCGGTCGGCGACGCCGGGGGTCTGGTCGACCCCATCACTGGTGAAGGTCTGTACTATGCCATGCGCTCGGCTGACCTCGCCGCTGAAGCCATCATCGAGGACCGGCGCCCGGTTTCCGAACTCGGCGCCGCCTACCGGCGGGTCCTCGCCCACGATTTCGCCGAGGATCTCGCTTTCGGCGCCAGCATCGCCCGGCGCGTTTTTCTCGGCAGGTTCCTCTTCCGCGCGGTTCCCACGCGGATGGTTGAATTCATGAGGCGCAGCCCGCGCTTCCTCGACCTGATGCAGGACATGTTCGCGGGCACGCAGCCCTATCTCACACTGCGGGGGAGATTACTCGAGAACCTGAACGGCACCCTGCATGAAATTCTCATGAGCTTTTTCGTCCAACGCATCCTGCCCGGCGGTCAACGCGCATGAAGACGGCCCGCTCGGAATCCCTCTTTGAACGCTCGAAGAGATCCATCCCCGGGGGTGTGAATTCTCCCGTGCGCGCCTTCCGTTCGGTGGGCGGCGTTCCGCGTTTCATCCGCCGCGGAGACGGTTCCCGCATTGTTGATGAAGACGGCAACAGCTACATCGACTACGTCGGCTCCTGGGGGCCGCTGCTGCTCGGCCATCGCTTCCCGGATGTCATCGAAGCCCTGCGCGGCGTGCTGGAAACCGGCACCAGTTTCGGCGCGCCCACCGAAGGCGAGGTGGAGTTGGCCGAACTGATCCGCGAGGCCGTCCCTTCGATGGAAATGACGCGCCTGGTCAACTCGGGCACCGAAGCCACCATGAGCGCCCTGCGCGCGGCGCGCGGGTTCACCGGCCGCGATCTCACCATAAAGTTCGAAGGCTGCTATCACGGCCATGTCGATAGCCTGCTGGTCAAAGCCGGATCCGGAATGGCCACGCTGGCGATCACGGATACCGTCGGCGTCCCGGCCGCCTTCGCCGCCACCACCATCGCCCTCCCCTTCAACAGCATCTCCGCCGTCGAGGAGGCCTTCGCAAGACACGGCCACCAGATCGCCGCCGTCATCATCGAGCCCATAGCCGGAAACATGGGATGCGTGCCGCCCCTCGCCGGGTATTTGCAGGCGCTGCGCGACATCACCGCCCGGCACGGCGCGCTGCTCATCTTCGATGAGGTTATGACCGGGTTTCGCGTGGCGTTCGGCGGCGCGCAATCAATCCATGGCATCCGCCCCGACCTGAGCACTTTCGGAAAAGTGATCGGGGGCGGCTTGCCCATTGCGGCGTATGGCGGCCGCGCCGACATCATGTCGCGCATCGCCCCGGCAGGCCCCATCTACCAGGCCGGAACGCTATCGGGAAATCCCATGGCCGTCGCGGCGGGCCTCGCCATGCTGCGCCATCTCAAGGCGCACCCGGAAATCTACGCTCAACTCGAGGCCCGCGCCGCCGCTCTGTGCGCCAATCCGCCAGCGGGGGTTACCGTCAATCGGGCCGGGTCGATGTTCACCCTGTTCTTCACCGGGGGCCCCGTCACCGGTTGGGACACGGCCAAGGAGTCCGACACCGCCCGCTACGCGAAGTTCTTCCATTGGATGCTCGAGCATGGGGTCTAC
The DNA here is from genome assembly GCA_019187195.1 of Bryobacteraceae bacterium. Taxonomy (GTDB): domain Bacteria; phylum Acidobacteriota; class Terriglobia; order Bryobacterales; family Bryobacteraceae; genus CADEFT01. The sequence continues at coordinate 88,661 of JABAQT010000019.1, read as the reverse complement.
CTCGCTCCCTCCCAATTCGAGGCGGCGTTCCTTTCCGCTTCGCATTCCGAAGAAGATATCGCCCACACGGCGGGCGCCATGCGCGCCTTTTTCGAACAGACGTAGGAATGCGGGACCGCCGCGCCATGGGAAAATAGAGTAACCCCATGGATCCCAGTTCATTTCGCATTCAGGCCCTCCACGACGCCCTCGCCACGCGCATCCTCGTTCTCGACGGCGCCATGGGCACGATGCTCCAGCAACGCAGCCCCACTGTCGAGGATTGGGGCGGCCCGCGTTTTGAGAACTGCTCGGAAAACCTTCTGTTCACTCATCCCGAATGGATCGCGGACATTCACCGTGCCTACTTCGAGGCCGGCGCGGACATTGTCGAAACCAACTCCTTCGGCGGCCATCCCGTCACGCTCGCCGAGTTCGGCATCGAGGACCGCTGCCACGAGGTCAACTTCACCGCCGCCCGCCTCGCGCGGCGGATTGCCGATGAGTTGTCAACCCCCCAGCGCCCGCGTTTCGTCGCGGGCTCGATGGGGCCCACCACCAAGGCCATCACCGTCACCGGCGGAGTCACCTTCCGGCAACTCCGGGACGGCTTCCACGCCCAAGCCAAGGCCCTCTGGGAGGGCGGCGCCGACATCCTGCTGATCGAAACCGCTCAGGACACGCGGAACATCAAAGCCGCGCTACTCGGCGTCGACCAGCTCGGCCGGGAAATGGGCATCCGTATTCCCACCATGGTTTCCGGCACGATCGAATTGAACGGAACCATGCTCGCCGGCCAGACCGTCGACGCCCTCTACGCCTCCGTAGCACACGCCGGTCTGCTCTCGGTCGGACTCAACTGCGCCACCGGTCCGGAGTTCATGACGGATCACATTCGCACCCTCGACGCCATGTCCTCGACCCGCATCTCCTGCTACCCCAATGCGGGCCTTCCAGATGTCGAGGGCAAGTACGGCGAAACGCCGCAAACGCTCGCCGCGCAGCTTGAGCGCTTCGCCGATCACGGCTGGCTCAATATGGTGGGCGGATGCTGCGGCACCACGCCGGCCCACATCGCGCAGCTCGCGCGGATGGTGACCGGAAAGCGTCCGCGTCCCATAAAGCCGCCGGCGCGCCGCGCCTGGTATTCCGGCATCGAGCTGGTGGAAGCCGAGGATTCCAACCGCCCGCTGATTGTCGGCGAGCGCACCAACGTTATCGGCTCCCGCGCCTTCAAGAATCTGATCGCCGCCGAGAAGTGGGAAGAGGCCACCGAAATCGCCCGCCGCCAGGTCCGCAACGGCGCGCACATCGCCGATGTCTGTTTGCAGTCCTCGGACCGCGACGAGATACGGGATATTCCGTTTTTTTACGATCAGCTCATCCGTAAGATCAAAGCGCCGGTGATGATCGACACCACCGACCCGAACGCGGTCGAGTTGTCCCTCACCTACTGCCAGGGCAAGAGCATCATCAACTCGGTGAACCTCGAGGACGGGGAGGAAAAATTCGAGCGTCTGTGCCCCATCGCGCGCTCCTACGGCGCGGCTCTCGTCTGCGGCACGATCGACGAGGACCCTGTGCAGGCCCAGGCCTTCACGCGCGAGCGCAAACTCGCCATCGCCCGTCGCTCCGTGGAACTGCTCACGGAAAAATACGGCATCCCCGCCGAGGACATCATCATTGATCCGCTTGTCTTCCCCTGCGCGACCGGCGATGAGAACTACATCGGCGGAGCCGTCGAGACTATCGAAGCGGTGCGTCTCATCAAAGAGAACATTCCTTACGTCAAGACGGTCCTCGGCATCTCGAACATCAGTTTCGGCCTGCCCGCCTCGGCGCGCGAAGTCGTGAACTCCGTCTTCCTCTACTACTGCACCAAGGCCGGGCTCGATCTCGCCATTGTCAACGCCGAAAAGCTCGAGCGTTTCGCCTCGATTCCGATCGAGGAGCGCCGCCTGGCGGAGCATCTCCTCTTCAACACCCCACCCGAAACGGTCCCCGACGGCCATAAGGACGCCGATCTGATCCAGACCTCGCCCGAAGACTGGCGAGAGCAATCGCGCGAGCAGAAAGCGGCAATCAACCAGTTCCACATCGCCGCCATCACCGAACACTTTCGCGGCGCTGCGGCAAGATCGAGGACGAAAGCCGCCGATCTTCCGCTTGACGAGCGTCTCGCCAACTACATCGTCGAAGGCTCGAAGGACGGCCTTATCGCCGACCTCGACCGTAAACTGGCCGAACCTTCCGCGCCGCTCGACATCATCAATGGCCCCCTCATGGCCGGCATGACCGAGGTCGGCCGCCTGTTCAACAACAATGAACTGATTGTCGCCGAGGTGCTGCAATCGGCCGAAGCGATGAAGGCCGCCGTGGCCTATCTTGAGCAATTCATGCAGAAGTCCGGCTCGACGACGCGCGGCAAGATCATTCTCGCAACCGTCAAGGGCGATGTCCACGACATCGGCAAGAACCTTGTCGAGATCATCCTTGCCAACAACGGCTACACCGTCGTGAATCTGGGCATCAAGATTCCCCCGGAAGACCTCATCCGCGCCTACCAGGAGCACAAGCCCGACGCCATCGGACTATCCGGCCTGCTTGTCAAGAGCGCCCAGCAGATGGCCGTCACCGGATCGGACCTGCGCGACGCCGGCATCGGCGTTCCACTTCTCGTTGGCGGGGCCGCTCTCTCCGATAAGTTCACCAGGACGCGCATCGCCCCCGCCTACACGGCTCCGACGTTCTACGCCAAGGACGCCATGACGGGGCTTCGCGTCATGAATGAGATCATGGACCCGGCCACGCGCGAAGCCGCGCTGCGCGCGCACACCGCCGCCGGGGGCGGCATCGACATGCAGGCTCCCGAACCCGCCGCCGTTCCGTACTCCGAACAACGCAGCCCGAAAGTCCGCACGGATATCCCCATCCCCGCCGTCCCCTACACGGACCGCCGCGTTCGCGACTTTCCTAATCTGGCCGAAATCTGGAGCTATATCAACCCCTACATGCTCTACGGCAAGCACCTTGGCTACAAGGGCAACTTCGAGAAGAACCTGCATGAACGTGACCCCAAAGCACTGGACCTCTTCCACCAGGTGGAGGAGGTCAAGAAGCATGCCGCGGAATTCATGAAGGTTCGCGCCGTATGGCAGTTCTTCGAAGCCGAACGTGAAGGCAACTCGATCCATCTCTTCGCCCGGGGCGGTGAAAGCCCCATCCAGACGTTCCAATTCGGGCGGCAGGCTAAATCGGATGGCCTGTGCCTCAGCGATTATGTCCTCGATGCCGGAGAATCGGCGCGCGATCACATCGCGCTGTTCGTTGTCACAGCCGGCGAAGGCATTCGCAAGCGCTACGAAGAAGCCAAGAACGCGGGCGAGTATTTCTACTCCCATGCCTTGCAGGCGCTGGCCATCGAAACCGCCGAAGCCACCGCCGAATACCTCCACCGCCGCCTGCGCGAGGATTGGGGCCTGCCCGACCCGCCCACGATGACCATGCAGGAGCGGTTCACTTCCCGCTACCGGGGAAAGCGCTACGCGTTCGGATACCCCGCCTGTCCCAATCTCGAGGACCAGGCCGGCCTGTTCCGTCTGCTGCGTCCCGAAGAGATCGGCGTCATTCTAACGGATGGCTTCATGATGGAGCCCGAAGCCAGCACTTCCGCCCTCGTCTTCCATCACCCCGATTGCGTCTACTTCACGGCCGGGGAAACCAGGCAAGAGGCGCCCGAGGTTACTGCTGCCCAAGGCTGAACGCGTGCACCGTCGAATCGTAGGTCACCACGTACACCCGTCCGTTAGCGAGTGACAGTCCGCTGAAATGTCCCCAGCTGTTAAGCTGATTGCCGCTCGAATAGAGCACCTTGCCCGTTTTCGCATCGAGCGCGTACAGCGTGGCGTGCGTCTTCTTCGCGATCCGGTCCGCGGAGGTCAGGATGCGTCCGCTCTCGTCCACCTGCCGCACGTACTCTCCGTTCGACAGCGCGAACACGACGCCGTTGGCGATCACCACGGGCTCCGGCATCTTCATGTCCACTGAGTTCCACACCGCCACCGGCTCAGGCTTGCCGTTCACCTCTTCGACCTTGAACGCCATAATGCTTCCGTTCGGCGTCTCACCGTAGGAGTGCGCGAACTTGGGCGCCGTGCTCGCGGGCGGTCCATAAGCCGGCAGGTAGAGCCAGCGGGTCCCATCCTTGTCCTCCCATGTGGAGATGGCCCCCCAGAATCCACGCCCCGCGAAATCCACGTCTTCGTTCGTGATCAGTTTGCTGCGGTACAGGGGCGTGCGGTGGTCGGCGCCGCCGAGCGAATTGGCATCCAGCAGGAACAGCACCCCTTCCTTGCCGCCGCCCGCCAGCAGGTCCCACTTGCCGTACTTGAAGAAGACGGGGCTGATGCACCCCATATCGAGATCCTTCTTCGTGATCCAGGCGCGGTTGGCCGGCGTGTAGTAATCCGCCAGCTTCATGGTCTTCGCATCGAGCGCCAGGAACGTATCGGCGAACTTGCCCGCGGCGACATCGTAGGGGCCATCGCCGGTCTCCGCGTAGACGCGTCCGTTCGAGCCGATCGCCACTCCGGCGCGCCCCCAGATTCCCGCTCCGCCCGTCGTAGTAGAGCGGAACTCGGTCACCGGACGGTCCGGCTTGTTCAGGTCCATTGCGAAGACGCCGTTCTTCGCTCCCCCGCACCCCTGGCCTGTCGCCGCGAACAACATCCCCTGATAAAGGTTCAGGCTGTACGGCTTCGAGAACGGGGGCACAAAGGCCTTCGGCGGCGCGTTGTCCTCGCCGTTCACCACGTTCAGCGAGTGCAGGTAGCCGTCACTGCTTACGACGTACACCGTGCGCGACTTCTTGTCGATCACCGGCGTCGCATTCAGCGCCACGGGGCACAGCCAGTGCGGCTTCTGCTTGCTTTCGCCCACAACCGTGAATTTTTTCTTCCAGAATATCTTTCCGCTGTCCGCGTCTATCGCAAACAGTTCGTCGGAAGTCCCGGCGACGAACAGCAGTTCCTTGAAGCCCCTCGGCGTGATCACCGGGTTCATGCTGACAGGCACTGTAAGCGAGTACATTTCCTTCGGCTGATTGTCCAGTTTGAGCTGCCACTCGATCTTCAGATCCTTCACGTTCGAGACGTTGAGCGTCTCTTCATCCTTCTGCCAGCCGCTGCGCGAGGGATCACCGCCGAAGGTGAGCCAATCCGCCGCGGCCAGGCCGAGCGAGCACAGGAGGAGAGCATGGAGACTGCGGGAAAACATGTTGAATATCCTACCGAACGTCAGGATACCAGTCCAACGGCCCGAGGATCTGCGATCCTGTCTCGAGTGGCCCAATCACCCGATTGCGTTCTTGTTCTCGACCTCGGCACCAGTTCCTGCAAGGGAGCGCTTTATACGCGGCGCGGCGAGCGCCTCGCCACCGAGGCCATCGAATACCCGCTCCATACCCCCGCGCCTCATTTCGTCGAGCAGGACCCGGAGGACTACGTCAGAGCCGCCGCTGAGATTCATCGCCGGCTCCGCTCCCGCGGCCACACTATCCGCGCCATTGGATTCAGCACGCAAACCCCGACTCTGGTCTTCGTCGATTCGGAGGGCCGCGCCATCGGCCCGGCGATCATTTGGCAGGATAGCCGCGCGGCCGAACAAGCCTCCTGGCTCGCCTCGATTCCTCCAGATACCCGCCAGGCGTGGTTCGGGATGGATCTTCCCGTCAGCGCCGCTTCCACTCCGGCGAAACTCCTCTGGGTGAAACAGAACAACGCCGCGCTGTGGCGGGAAACACGGTGGGTGATGCAACCCAAGGATTACGTCGCCTCGGTGATGACCGGCCGCATGGCCACCGACCGCTGGTGCGCCAAGGGCATCGCAAACCTCGACTCCGGCGAGATGCACCCGGATTGGATGGCGGCGCTTGGAAAGCAGCGCTCGATCTGCCCGCCCGTGCATTCGATGGGCTTCGTGACCGGCAGCAGTGACGGCGTTCCGGTCACCGCCGGCTGGTCCGATGCCATGGCGGCTATCCTCGCCACCGGCGCCATGCACAGCGGCAATCGCGGCTTTGTTCTCACCGGCACGTCGGAGATCGCCGGCGTCAGCCGCCATGGTTCGGCGGCCCCGCGCGGCCTCTACTATGTCCCGCCCGAGGTGATGGAGGTTCCGGACCTCAGCCTTCATTACGGCCCCACTCAGGCGGGGGGTAGTTGTCTCACCTGGATTGCCGCCATTCTGGGCAGGAGCGTCGAGGAGACTCTGGCGCTGTTGCCCTCCCGCGTCTCGCTCAGCCCGATTCTTTTCCGTCCCTACCTGCGGGGTGAGCGGGCCCCGTATTGGGATCACACCCTGACCGCCTCCTTCGAAGGCCTCCGCGCGGAGCATACCGCCGCCGATCTGGTCCACGCCGTTTTGCAGGGAGTCGCCCTCCACGAGCGCCTCGTCATCGAGACCGCCGAACAGGGACGGGGGGTTGCGCACGTCGTTCTCGCGGGCGGCGCGGCGCGTAACGCCTTCTGGAACCAGTTGCGCGCCGATATCCTGCAACGCCCCCTCCGGATCATGAACGACACCGAGGCCAGCCTGCGCGGCGCGGCCATGCTCGCGTGGGGAGGCGAGGCGGATTGGAGCGAATGGTTCGCCGCGGAGACACTCGCTCCCGACGCCACGCATCGTGAGACAGCGGCGGATCTCTACCGCCGCTTTCCCCTGCATACGAGTGGGCACTGAAATCCAGCCCGGCGGGCCTCGCGGCCGCTACCGCCCGGGCTTCGCTTTGTAGTAGCGGTCTTCCTTGCCGTCCGGCCAGCGCAGGATCAGCGCGGTTCCCATGTTGTCATGCTCGACGCGCCAGACATAGGACTGCTTGCTGAGCCGTCCCGCCTTCTGGTAGTTCCATTCCCTGCGGCAGGTGTCTTTACTGGTGATGGTGGCTCCCTGGTCCTCGAAGGTCAGCTTCGTTCCCTCGACGGTCAGCGCTCCGATTTCGTAGCCTAGGATTTGCATCGTGCAGTTGCCCAGGGAGGAAGACAGCATGGCCAGGTGCTGGAAGGCGCCATTCGGCTCGATGCGATACACAAAGCTGTTGATATCCGGCGGGGTGTAGGACCCCGTACGCGCATCGCGGTAGGATGAACCGGTTCCCCGGCTCATTTTCCAGTCGCCGATCAGTTCTTTCGGCGTTTCGCCGCTCCATGCAGCCGGCCCACCCCATAGAAGTAGGAAGAGATATGTTCGAGTCCGCATTTGCTGGTTAGCGCTCCTGACCAGATACGCGAAAGGTTCGGGCAAAAAGGATCCTGCAAGGTACGGGGAATGCGGAGAGCGGCGCGCCGCCACTCGCGGCGGTTGTTGCAATCTGACGGCCGTCAGAAGGAGAACAGCTTCGCCGCGGTCAGGCCGCGAATCTTCGCGCGGTCCCCTTCCGAGGCGAAGGCAAACATCTCGTCGAAGACCTGCACGGCTTTGTGGAAATTTTCCATGTTGGCGCCAAGCCCGCCCCAGATCATGCGATCCGCGCCGAAAGCATCGAAGGTGCGGCGCACGAGCGGCTGTACATCCCGGTAAGGAAACTCTTGTTTCGAGGAGTAGCGCACGGCGGAAAATTTCATGTAGACCCGGCCCGCCCTGGCGAGTTTCAGCACTTCCAGATACTCCGCCGGCGTGCCCTGTCCCGAGCGCGCCAGGTGATCGAGAATTACCGGCATGCCCGGAAACTGTTTCACAAGTTCACCGATCTGAGGCGCCCAGCAGGGAATGAAATGCATCTGGATGCCCAACCCGAGTTCGCGAGCCGCCTGCCAGGTCTTCTTCATTTGCGGATGGCGCAGGTCGCGGTCGCGAATGGCTCCGGATGTCGTGGGCGGCTGCCCGGGAGGACGGTTGATGTGGATTCGCAAGGCAACGATGCGTTTCGGGTTGCGCCGCGTGAGTTCGGCCATGCGCGCCGGAGTACGAGGATCGATGGGGTCGAACAGGCAGGTTCCCTTGAAGTAGCCGGGGGAGGGCTCGTGGGCGAAGCAGTATTCAAGGTAGCTGTGGTCGTCCTGGTAGGGTTCGGGGTGGACGATGATGGTGTGGTCGAGCCTGGCTTCGGCGACGAAACGGGCGTAGGCATCGAGAGGAGCCGGCGGCGGTTTGTAAACCGCGTTGGCGTGATAGGGAAAGCGTTTCGGGTCGAAGAGGTGAATGTGGGTGTCGATAAGGAGCCCCTTGGGACGCCCGGCGGAGAACGCGGGTGTGGCGAGGAGCGGAAGAGCAGCGCGCCGCGTCAGTGGATTGTACATATGTTGAACCTTACCGCAATAGGGGATAATGGTGTGAATGAACCTTGTGCTCGGTGCCGGTGTGTTTCTCCTTGCCGGATGCTTTCTTCGCGCGCAAGCGCCCCCTGCTCAGGACTGGCGGAAGGTGACGGCTTTGCCCGCGCTCGACACATCGGGCCTGAGCGTCGCGCAAAAGGCGGAACTGATGAAGATCCTGCGCGAGGAGGGCTGCACCTGCAACTGTGGTATGCGTGTGGCCGAATGCCGCGTCAAGGATCCAGGTTGCGGTGACAGCCGCGCCCTCGCTTCGGTCGCTGTGCAGCAGTTGAAGGCCGGCAAGAGCAGCGCTCAAATCCGGGCGGCGCTCAGGGATTCGGAACTGGCGCGGGCGCGGCGGGCGAATCTGTTTGGCGAACCGGTGAAGCTTTCCCTCGATGGCGCGCCGTCGCGTGGTCCGGCCAACGCCCGGATCACGATCGTCGAGTTCTCCGATTTCCAATGCCCCTATTGCCGCACCGCCGCGAAGAATGTGTACACGCTGCTTGGCATGTTCCCGAAGGATGCGAGGCTGGTGTACAAGCAGTTTCCGCTCGATGAGCATTCACAGGCGGCGATCGCGGCCGAGGGCGCTCTGGCGGCGCATGCCCAGGGGAAGTTCTGGGAGATGCACGATAAGATGTTCGCCGCCCCTCGGGAGATATCGCGCGCGAAGCTTAGCGTGTGGGCCAGGGAACTGGGGCTCGACCTGGCGAAATTCAACGGCGAGCTCGACAGCGGGAAGTACAAACCACAGGTGCGCAAGGATGTAAGGGAAGGAGTGAGCGCCGGAGTGCAGGGCACGCCCACGTTTTTCATCAACGGGCGCCAGTACAGAGGCGCGATGGACCCGGCGCAACTGAAGCCGATTCTCGAGGAGGAGCTGAAAAAAACGCTTCAGGCGCAAGCGCGTTAGCCGTGCTAGCCTTTGCATAGGTGCCAGGGCACTGACCCATGCGCTTGAGACCAGTTCTTCTTTCAGCGGGCGTTCTGATCACGCTGTTCACCGCGGCACAGGCGCTCCAGAAGCCATTCCGCGAATATCCCGGCTGGGAATACGAAATCTTTCCGCTCCCGAAGGACTACGCGGAGAAAACGGAATGGGTATTCGCCCGCCTGATGTATCCGCCGATGGGCGGCGGGCGGCGCGGGCGCTTCGGGGGGAATTGGCGCGAGGGTGTCTCGGACTGGACCACGGACTATCCGCGCTCGGACCGGCACATCGTGCAGGCGCTGAGGCGGCTGACACGCATTCACGCGCGATCGGTCGAGCAGCCGGTGAATCTCGAAGACGGCGACGATGTGTACAACTGGCCGTTTCTATACGGCGTGGAAGTGGGACATTGGAACCTGACCGATCAGCAGGCCGCCAAGATGCGCGACTACCTGCTGCGCGGCGGCTTCTTCCTGTGCGATGACTTTCACGGCTCCTGGGAATGGGAGATCTTCGTGAACAGCATGCGCCGCGTCTTTCCCGACCGGCCCATTGTCGACATCCCCAACAGCGACCCGATCTTTCACGTTCTGTATGACCTGGACAAACGGTTCCAGGTGCCGGGGGTGCAGTATCTCTACACAGGCCGCGTCTACGAATACGACGGAGTGGAGCCGCACTGGCGCGGCATCTACGACGACCGCGGACGGCTGATGGTGGCTATCTGCCACAACATGGATCTGGGCGATTCCTGGGAGTGGGCGGATGACCCGAACTATCCGGAGAGGTTTTCAGGATTGGGAATCCGCATCGCGGTGAACTACATCATGTACGCGATGAGCCACTGAAACGCGGCTTGACTCGATGGAAGCGTGTATCATGAGATGCGTTATGGAACCTATCTCCCGGCGGAGGATGCTTGCGCTCTCCCCGTTAGCCTGCGGCCCGCTTTCCGGGCTTGCGTTTGGGGCGGCAGGAGCGGCAAGGCCGAACATCCTGTTCATCATGACGGACGATCACTCGTCCCAGGCGATCAGTTGCTACGGCAGCAAGGTGAACCGGACGCCGAACTTCGACCGGATCGCCGCCGAAGGGATGCGCATGGACCGGGTGTTCGCGACCAATTCGATCTGCACCCCGAGCCGCGCCACCATTCTCACGGGCAAGTACAGCCATCTGAACGGCGTTCCGGTTTTCAACCGTTTCGACGGATCGCAGCCCACGGTGGCGAAGATGCTGCGGACGGCCGGTTACTATACGGCGATCGTCGGGAAATGGCACCTGGGAAGCGATCCGACGGGTTTTGACTATTGGAACATCCTTCCGGGGCAGGGCGTCTACAACAACCCGGTCCTGTACGACAAGGATGGCTCGGAGACCTACAAAGGCTATGCCACGGATGTCATCACGGACATCACCATCGACACGTTGAAGCGCCGTCCGAAGGACAAGCCGTTTTTCATGATGTCGCACCACAAGGCTCCGCACCGGGAGTGGACGCCCGATGAGAAGCACCGGAAAATGTTCGAGCACAAACACATCCCCGAGCCGGCCAATTTGCGGGACGACTATTCCGGCAGGACCGACGCGCTGCGCGAGCAGAAGCAGTCGGTCTTCCATGACCTGACGCGGCGCGACCTCAAGTTGCAGCCGCCGCCGGGACTTTCCGGAGCGGAACTGACCCGGTGGCTGGGCGTGAAGCCGATGGAAGTGGAGACAGAGATTGACGGGGTGAAGAAGACGTTGCGGGGCAAGGAACTCGAGGACTGGAAGTACCAGCGCTACATGCAGGACTACCTGGCCTGCGTGCAGAGCGTGGATGACAACGTGGGCCGGCTGCTCGACTGGCTCGATTCGAGCGGACTAAGGGACAACACGGTTGTGATCTACACGAGCGACCAGGGTTTCTTCCTCGGCGAACACGGATTGTACGACAAGCGCTTCATGTACGAGGAGAGCCTGCGGATGCCGTTTCTGGTTCGCTGGCCGGGCGTGATCCGGCCGGGGAGCACGTCGTCCGCGATCGGAATCAACTGTGACTTTGCGCCGACGTTCCTTGACTTGGCCGGCCAGCCGGTTCCGCGGGATATGCAGGGGCGCAGTTTTCTCCCGGTCTGGAAAGGGAAAACACCGCGGGATTGGCGGCGCGCGATGTATTACCGCTACTATCACGATCCGGGGGATCACAACACGCGGGCGCATTATGGGATTCGCACCGCGACGCACAAACTGATCTACTACTGGAAAAAGGATCAGTGGGAATGCTACGACCTAATAGCGGACCCACATGAGATGCACAACATCTATAACGAGCCTGCGGCGCGGAAGACAGTAGCCGCGTTGAAGCAGGAACTCTACCGCCTCAAGAAGGACATGAGGGACGACGACCAGTTTGCGAATGAACAACCGAAGGAGTCGTCATACGTAAAGGCGCCGCCCCCCAGGAAGCGTGACTAGAAGAACAGGCGGGCGCCCACCTGGACGACCCGGCTGCCGCTGCCGCCAAGGATCTTACCGCTGTTCACGTTCGGCAGACCGCCATCCCGTGTATCCGCAATCGAAGCGGTCGGCCCGCCAAGATTGAAGTGATTGAACCCGTTCAGGAGATCGGTTCTCAACTGGAGCCGGAAACGCTCGCGAATGGGAAAGTTCTTCGCGAAGCTGATGTCCCAGTTTCCCGATCCCGGGCCGAACAGCGAATTACGAGCCCCGTTGCCCCAGGTCCAAGGCGTGGGCGGCGCGAATGCGCCGGGGTTGAACCACGGCACACCGCTGATGATGTCATGTCCGCTGCCCTGTCCCGAGTAGGCATCCGAACCCGCGATACGGTCGGCGCGTCCGCCCCACCAGCCCACATAGTTGGAAGGAACCGCGAAGGTGACCGAAAACGGAGGTCCGGTGACATAGGTGGTGATTCCCGAGAGTTGCCATCCACCGATCACCGCGTCGGCGACCTTGTTCATGCCGCTGAGGAACTGTCTGCCGCGTCCGAATGGCAGTTCATACAGGTAGTTGAAAACAAGGCTGTGTCTGCGGATGCCGGTGCTGTTGCCATAGTCCAGCCCGGGGAAATTGGGATTCTGCGGCGCGCCGACGGCTTCCAGGTTGTCCAGGCTGCGCGTCCAGGCGTACTCGAGTTGGAACAGAAGGCCCTTGCTGAAGCGCCGGGTTACGCCCAACTGCAACTGGTTGAAGTTCTGGGACGCGCCGCTGCGCGTTGCGAGGATACCCGCCCAAGGCTGATAGGGCCGCTGATTCTGGATGGTGACGTTCGGCGTCTGAGTGCGTGGAACATTGATGTCGCCGAAGAACCACTGGAGATGGTGCGACTGGCTGCCGGCATAAGTGGCGCGCACCGCCCAATCGGAATTGAACTGATGTTCGAGCGTGGCGTTCCACTGCTGGATGGCGGCGTTCTTGAAATCCCGCTGCATGGCGTAGATGGTCGGGTTCGGGGATGCGCCGGCCACCGTCTGCAACGATGAGGGGAAGGGATTGGCGAAGGTAATGTCGGGTACGAAGGGAGTGGCCGGCTTGCCGGGGAGGCGCGTGACGTAGTTCGACCCGGCAAAGCCCCCGAGTCCTCCCACCCACGGAGGACTCAACACGTCATCACGCGAGCCCACATAGGCGGGGTTGAAGTTATAGTAAACGCCGTAGCCGCCGCGGAACACGGTCTTCGAGTCGTTGAACGGGCGGTAGGCGAACCCGATGCGGGGGCCCCAGTTGTTCTTGTCTCCAATCATATAGCGGGCCGGAATTCCCAGCGCCTTGGTGGTGGTGAAGTTATAGGCGTTGAACATCGGCAGGGACGCGCCCACCGGAGGGAAAACGGGTGTGTCGGAATCCTGCGGCAGCGCCAGGCGGTTTGTTCCCGGATCCCAATAGGTGGAATAGCCGTTCTGCCAGTTCCAGGGCGTCTGGTACATGTAGCGAAGGCCGAAGTACAATGTCAGGTTCTTCCGCGCCTGCCAGGTGTCCTGGGCATAGGCTTCCGTGTCCCAGTTCCAATACACGCCCGAAAAGACTCCCGCGAGACCGGTCACCGATTGGTTCACCGCCCCCAGGAGGAAGTCGGCGTAAGCGTTGCCTTGGGATGTGGGTTGACCCGGCCACCCCTTGTTCCCCGTCCATTGGCCATTGAAGCTGAATGTTCCCAAAGGCGCGTTGGGGTTCGGGCCGTAGCTCTTATATGTTGTGGTCTGGGCGCCGAACTTCAAGGTGTGCTTTCCCTTCACCCAGGTGATGTTGTCGGTCCACTCCAGGTCGAAGGCGTGTGAGTAGTATCCCTTCCCATAGTCGTAGAACATGCCGGTGTAGCCGGCCATGCTCATCGTCGGAAGTCCACGGTTGGGGCTCTTGGTCAACTGGGGGAATAGGGTGGTGGGATCGAAATCGAGGTTCATACCGGTCCGGATGTTGGGATGATCGAACCAGGCAAAGCGGAAATCATTCAGCAACGTGGGGCTGAAGGTGTGCGTTTCCACCAGGCTGTAGCCAAACGTCTTGTAGCCGAAGTTCGACGCCTGGCCGTAGGTGGAGGGGTAATTCTGCTGCACTCCGAACGGATCGCCGATGTTGCGCGTATATACGCCGTAAACCTGATCTTTATCGGAGATGTTGTAGTCGATCCGCAAGTCTATCGCGTTCATCGACTGCGCGGCTGCGTTCAAGCCAATGAAGTTCACACCCGCTCCCGGAACGCCCCCGCTGTTCACCGCCTGTGTGGGCGGCGGCAGGAACTTGTTCAATTCCCGGGCCTGCGAGGTGATCATATTCGAGGGGATCTTGTTAAAGGGGAAGGGACTGCCTGTCCACGGGTTGTATAACTGGGTTCCTTTCGAGTCGATGCATTCTCCGCTCGCGCTGAAGGTGGGGCACAACGCGCCGAAATCGCCATCCCGCATGGCCATGCCGGGAATGGTTAGCTGCGGCGAAGTGTAGGTGCGGTTCCGCAGGCCGGCATAATCGAAGAAGAAAAATGCCTTGTTCTTCTTGATAGGCCCGCCGATGTTCACTCCGAACTGGTTGCGGACGAAGGGCGACCGCGGCCTGCCGGTGGCATTGTTGATGAACGTGTTGGCGTTCAGCGATTTATTCTGATTCAACTCATAGGCGTCGCCGTGAAAGTCGTTGGCGCCGGACTTGGTCACTATGGTGATGGTGCCCAATTGCCGGAATTCGGCATTCGTGTTGTAGGCCTCGACCTTGAATTCCTGCATGGACTGGACCGGTGGGAGACTGACCATGCCCATGCCGTAGGAATACGCTCCGGCGCCGTTGCCGAAATCGTTGGCCTGCGTACCATTGATGGTGAAGTTAAACGAACCCCAATGGGTGCCGCCGCCGGTCTGGGGGCTGGAACCCGATACCTGGGCTCCGGGCACAAGAGCCATCAAGGCGTCGATGGACTGGAGCGCCAGCGGAAGTTCCGTCATCTGACGGGGGGTAATGGTTCCGCCGATGGTGGGGCTTTCGGTCTTGACAAGCGCGGCTTCACCGCTGACGGTGACGCTCTGCTGCACCTCGCCAACCCGCAATCCGGTGTTCACGCGAACTGACTGGGAAGCGAGCACCTGTACACCGGTAGTGCGGGTGCTCTGGAAACCCTCTTTTGACACGGTTACGGTGTAGACGCCAGGTTGAAGGTTGGGCACTGAGTAGGTTCCGGAGGCATCGGCTTTTGCTCTAACGCTGATTCCCGTGCCTTCGTTGGTCACTGTGATTTGCGCTTCCGGCACGCCCGCGCCGCTCGGATCACTCACCTGACCGACAATCGAACTGGAGATGATCTGAGCCAAAGCCACGCAGGCCATAAAAAGGATGGCGAACGTAAGCCGGCGGACGGCGGTCTGCAATTTATCAATTTGATTCATCTTGAGACTTCTCCTCACAAACAGGATCTCTCTCGGACATTGCGAGGCTTTGACGTCCCTCGCCGTTAGCTGACCACTGAGCGCTACCATTTTCCCACGGATCGGCAGAGGGTGGCGGTCCGGGCGCAGGATGACAACTCATGTATTTGCAACAGTTCAAAAGACTATCCTGTCCGGTATTGCCCACACTCTTGATGAATCCGGACAAACGGGAAGCACGGATGCGCCTTCACCGGGATAGCGGAGCGGGACGGCGATTCGGCCCGAACAGTCTATATTGTGAAGCGGAAAACCCACGCGTACTTGCCGGGGGCCGATCTCCGCAGCCCTTGCGGAACCTCGATGACGGAGGTTTCGCCATCCCTTCCGGATCGCAACGTCCTATCGGAGCCGAGCAGCCTGACGGGCGTGCCCGGAGCAAGCGTTAACCCGGATAGTTCAATCCGTGAAGGCAGACCGGATTCTCCCTCCGCGGCCATGTAGATTGCGTACACCGTCTTCCCCTTGCGGGTGAACGCCACCTGGCCGGTCTTATAGGGCGCAATCGGACGTGTGCCATGAATGGCCTCGGCGTTCACCGCCATCCAATCACCGATCTCCTCCAACCGCGAGAGCGCTGCCGCCGGCAGGCGTCCGTCAGGTCCCGGACCGATGTTCAGCAGCAGATTACCGCCCTTGGAGACAACGTTCACCAGCAGATGAATCAGCTCGCGCGCCGTCTTGTACTGGTCGTCCGGCTTGTAGGACCACTGTTTCCCCATCGTAATGCAGCTTTCCCAAACATAGCCGAGCGGCTTATCGGGAACTTCCTGCTCAGGGGTGCGATAATCCTCGTAGTTGTCGCGCGCATTACGGTTCACCATGATGAGGTCCGGCTGAAAACCGCGTGCCATGGCGGCGAGCTTGTCCATCTGAATGTCCTGCTTCGGCGGCCTCACCTGCCCTCCATCCAGCCACAGGATGTCGATCCTGCCATAACCTGTCATCAGTTCCCTGATTTGGCCGTGGACAAAGGAGACAAACTTCGCCCACCGTTCGGGCTGGGCGAGTGTGTCGTAGTTCGGATTGCGATCTTCGGCGAACGTATCCGGATTCCAATAGTATGGGGAGTGCCAGTCCGATTTGGAGAAGTACGCGCCGATCCCGAACCCTTCCTTGCGAAATGCGTCGAACACCTCCCTGGCGATGTTCGCGCGGGGGTTCTTGCTGAAGGGGCAGTCCGGAGCGGTGACGCGGTAGTCAGTCATCCGCGTGTCGAACATGCTGAAGCCGTCGTGATGCTTCGTGGTGAAGACGACGTACTTCATGCCCGCTCGCTTGGCGGCCTTGGCCCAATCGGCGGGATCAAACGCCGTTGGGTTGAACGTCCGGTTCAGGGCAAAGTAAGTTTTCCGGAACTCCACCATCTGTTCCCGGGTCTGAATGGAAGGGTTTGACCATTTGCGGTCCGCCCATACGAGAGGCCAGGATTCGAACCAGCCCATCTGGCTGTAGGCGCCCCAGTGAAGAAAGAGGCCAAAGCGCTGGTCCTGAAACCACTCGAGGCGCTGCTTCAGCCGCGTCTTCGCATCCTGCTGCGCGGCGGCCGCGCCGCAAAGCGCCAGACAAATCAGACTGGAAAGAATTCGTTTCATGATCTCCCACGCGGGTCGCGGTCTGACCATATCAGAGCGTCAATACCCCAGTCAAGTCTTGACCGGTGGCATTCTTCATGATATGGTCAGACCACATCGGACATGACGCTTCCATCCACTTCGCACCTCCTTGACGGACAAGCCGCTCTGGTCACGGGCGCCGCCGCCGGCATCGGCGAATCCATCGCGATCACATTCGCCCGTCACGGCGCGAAAGTCGTCCTGCTCGACCGCGACGGTGACGGCGCGGCCCGTGTGGCCGCGGCCATCGCGGCCGATGGAGGAACGGCGCGCGCGGAAACCGCCGATGTCCGGGATCCCGCCGCTCTTGCCGCCGCCGTGGATGCTTCGATCGGCGCCTTCGGCCGGATCGACGTACTGGTCAACAACGCTGGAGCGTATCCACGGCGGCCCTTTCTCGAAATGTCTGAAACCGAATGGGACGATGTTCTCGCCGTCAACCTGAAGAGCGTCTTCCTCTGCAGCCGGCTGGTGCTCCCGCACATGGTGCGGCAGGGCGCGGGCGCGATCGTCAACATTTCCTCGGTAACGTTCTTTCTGGGGATGGAGCGGCTGGCTCATTACGTCTCGGCCAAGGGTGGAATCATCGGGCTAACCAGGGTGCTGGCGCGGGAGGTGGGGCGGCACGGCATCCGGGTCAACTGCATCAGCCCGGGAGCAATCAGGACCGAGTCGGAAAAGCAGGTCGCCACGGTGGAGGAGGCCAACGCGGTAATCCCGCTCCAATGCCTGAAACGCCGCATCATGCCCGATGACGTCGCCAACGTCGCGCTGTTTCTGGCGTCGGGTCTCGGAGGGGCGATCACCGGACAGACGCTCAACGTCGACGGCGGCTGGATCCACTACTGACGCCATGGGAGACTCCGGAATTGGAATCCCTCTCGTCGCCGCGGCCGCGATACTGAGCGGCAGCGTGCTCGCGCCCATGAAGCTTATTCGAGGATGGAAGTTCGAGGCCCTGTGGCTGCCGTATGCGCTCTGCGCCTACCTCCTCTCGCCCTGGGCGGCCGCTCTTCTGACTGTGCCCGACCTGGCCGGCGTGTACCGCGCCTCGGGCCGGAGCGCCGTCGGACTCACAGCCCTGTTCGGATTTGGATGGGGCATAGCCGTCGTGTTGAGTGGCTACACGGTCACCGTCATCGGTCTCGCTTTGTCCAACGGAATTCTCATGGGGTCGTCGATCGCGGTGGGATCGATCGCCGGTGTGCTCCTGGTGGAACCGGCGAGGCTGGCCACTCGCGAGGGAGCGACGCTGTTGCTGGCCAACGCGGGGTTGCTCGCGGGCGTGTTCCTTTGCTCCCGGGCGGGAGCGCTCCGGGAGACGTCCTCGCCGGTGGCTCAGGGAAGCCAGGCGAGAAAGGCCATCCTGTTGTGCTTTCTCGCGGGGGTGCTTTCCACCCTACTGAATGTCGCGCTGACCTACGGAAGCAGAATCAGCAGTGTCGCCGAGAGGCTCGGATCCTCGAGTTTCAACGCGTCGAACGCGGTTTGGGCGGTAGCGGTGAGCGCGGGCTCGCTTCCCAGCCTGCTGTGGTGCCTGCGGGAACTTTCCATCAAGCGCTCCTGGCCGCAGTTTACGCGTGTCTACCCCATCCGCAATCTCGCCTTGTCCCTGCTGATGGGAGCGATGTGGATTTCCGGCACGGTGCTCTACGGCGCCGCCGCGCGGAACCTCGGCCCCCTGGGCACGGCGGTCGGATGGCCCATCTACATGTCGGGAATCGTGCTCGCCAGCGCGTTCTGGGGCTGGATTTCCGGCGAATGGCGCGGAGCGCCGCGGCGCGCCGTCATGCTGATGGCCGCCGGAATCGGTGTCCAGGTGCTGTTCATGGCGCTGATGGGAGCGGCGCGATGAGAACCCCCCTCGAAAAGAGCGAAGATGAAGCGTTACGGAAATAGAAATCACCAATGCCGCACCGATGAGTTCCTATGGCGAGGCCACCGGTTGATTGTGCTCGAGAACGAACTGCTGCGGATCGGCGTGCTCGCCTCGAAAGGCGCCGATCTGGTCGAGTTGCGGTACAAGCCGCGCGACCTCGACTTGCTGTGGCGCGCGCCGCAGGCATTGCTGCCCGGTGAGTACGTGCCGAGCGTGGCGCGGCCGGAGGGGGCGTTCCTCGACTATTATCCCGGCGGATGGCAGGAGATCTTCCCCTCCGCCGGACCGGCCACAACCATCGAAGGGGCTCCGCTGGGGCAGCACGGCGAAACAGCCCTGCTGCCGTGGGATGTACGCGTGGCCGAGGACACTCCCGCGCGAACGGCTCTGGAGTTCACGGTGGAAACGCAGAGGACGCCGTTTCGCCTGGTTCGCCGCATGTCGCTCGAATCCGAATCCCCGGTGCTTCGGTTCGAGGAAGAGGTTGTGAACCTCGGACGCATCGACCTGCCCTTCGGGTGGGGCCATCACCCGGTCTTCGGGCCGCCCTTCCTCGAAGCGGGCTGCACGATCGAAATGCCGTCGTGCGCGATCGAACAGGCGGGGCCCGGCGGCGATTCGCCTCATCGCTTCGCGAGCGGTTCGCGCGGAAGATATCCGTATCTGAGCGGCCAGTCCGGGGACCCGCTTCGAATGGACATGGTTCCGGAACCGGAAGCCGGCAGTGAGGACGTTCTGGTGTGCGGCGAGTTGGCGGACGCATGGTGCGCGGTCCGGAATCCGCGGCTGCAATTGGCGGTGGGGCTGGTCTGGGACGCGCGCGTTTTTCCCTATCTCTGGCTCTGGCAATCCTACGGAGGCAATCGCGGATATCCGTTCTACGGCCGCGCCTACAACCTCGGAGTCGAACCGTTCAATTGTATGCCCGGACGGCTTGCGGATCAGGCGGCGGCCGCCACGTTGAAGGCAGGGGAGAGCCTCGCGACAGCGCTGGAATGCAGCGTCCGGCCCGCCAGCCATCCGGTGGAATCGGTCACATGGGGAGGAGCGTTTCGGACTAGGAGCTGACCGTGGCGGCCGTCCGCGGCGCGGTGGTCGAAGCTCTCCGGATCAGTTCGACCGGCACGATGACGCGCCTGGGCGCCATCTCGGGATGATCGAGCCGCGAGAGCAGCGTTTCGGCGGCTATTCTTCCTACCCCGGCGAGATCCACCCGCACGGTGGTCATCTGGATTTGTCCCTGTCCGAGGTCGTCAAAGCCGACCACGCTGACGTCGTCGGGAGCCTTGTAACCGGCGATGGAGAGCGCTTCCACGATCCCGACCGCCAATTGATCGTTGATGGCGACGATGGCGGTCGGAAGGCGGTTCGCCGCCAGCATTCGATTGGCCGCCTGGAAGCCGGCCAGGATCCCCGGCGCCAGGTCCGGCATGTCCAGGAAATGCACGAAACGTGGAAGGAATGGAATTCCGAACTCTTCGAGGGCCATCCAGAAGCCCTCGTATTTCTGCGACCCCGGAAATCCAACGAACCCGATCTCCCGGTGTCCGAGCCGCACCAGGTGCTCGACGGCCTGGCGCGTGCCGGAGGCGTAATCGATGCGTACACTGTCGACCGCATCGTCGTAGCTTGAGAGGAGCGTGTCGACGATCGCCAGCGGTGAGCCGAGATCCCGAAGACGGTCCATCACGTCTCGAGGGACGCCTCCGGCGACGATGTTTCCCGACAGGAGCGCCGCATCCGACCGTTCGCCGAAGAGCAGATCGATCGACCGCTTCTGCTCGTTCACGGCATGGAAACGGACGCTGAAGCCGCGCTGGCGGGCCACCTCGTCCACACCCGTCAGGATCAGGTTGTAGCCCGATTGCACGAAGTGGAAGATCTGATCGCTGATCCAGAAGCCGATTTGACGGTGAGGTCCGGATGGTTTGGGCCGGGCCGCGCGAGGCTGCGCGACAAACGTGCCCCGCGCGCCGGTCCGCATCAGAACGCCCTCCGCAATGAGATCCCCGAGGGCTTCCCGGACGGAGGCGCGCGACGCCCTGTAGCGCATGGCAAGATCGCGCTCCGACGGAATCTTCTGACCGGCCTTGTACGAGCCGGCCTGAATCTCCTCGAGCAGCAGCAGTCTGAGTTGCTGCTTTACCGGAGTTGCACTGTCACCCTTTACGACCTTCGCCATGTGGATTGTTTTCGCCCGTCCAAAGCCCCACCAATCTTTTTACCATGCGGCCACGGGGCTACTTTCGATACCAGTTGGAGCCGGGAGGCGATTTCCAGAGCTGGTCGACATGCGGATGGGTCTCGACGGCCCACTTCCGCAGCAACTGCTGGTCCGGCGCGCGGCGCTTCATCTCGGTCAGGATCGTTTCCGCCGACCATCCCTCAAGGACACGGGCCGTCAGCCTGTCACGGACCGCTGCCTGTTCGGGACGCTCGGCGAGGTCCACGAACTCATGCGGATCCGCGTCGAGGTCGAAGAGTTGCGGCCGCATGCCATCGTAGTGGACCAGTTTCCACTTACCGCTTCGCAACATTCTTGTGGAGGGAATGTCCCTCATGGGAGCGAGTTCGCTGAAGGCCTCGTCCGGCCGTCCGTCCGGCTTGCCTTCGAGCAGAGGCAGGAGACTTCGTCCGGAAGTGCGCATGGGCGGCGCTCCGGCAAGATCGCAGAGTGTCGGCGCGAGGTCGATCAGGCTGGCGACCCGGCGAATCCGGCGTGCCGGCTGGAATCGCGCGGGCCACGAAATGATCATTGGCACACGGACCGAGCTCTCGTAGAAATTGAACTTCCACCACATCCCGTTCTCGCCCGCCATTTCCCCATGGTCGCTGGTGTAGATCACGACGGTGTTCTCGTCGAGGCCGGTCTCCCGCAGCGTCCGCAGGATTCGTCCGGCGCGTTCATCCAGGACGCTGACCAGGCCGTAATAGCCGGCGCGGGCACGGCGGGCCTCCTCCGGAGAGATATCCTCCACCCCTCGGTTCCGGCGCCAGGCCTTGACAACGGGATGAAGCCGCTCGAAGTAGCCTGGCGGAACCTCGGGAAGGGTCACGCGGCCGTAGTAGTAGTTCCACTCGCGCTCGGGACAAATGTAGGGCGAGTGAGGCAGAACGAAACCGCTGACGGCGCAGAACGGCTGGCCGGAGGAGGCCGACTGCCGGAGATATTCGATAGTCGCCCGCGTGACGTCCTCGTCGTAGACGGTGTAGTTTGTGCTCCCTGGTCCGGCGATCGTCACCGAGGCTTTGGAAGAGTTGGTGGCTCCGGGCAGCAGGTCCGGCGGCAGAGGCGCCGTTCCATCCGGATACGGAGGCATGATGAGGCCGACCAGACGCTTCTGAAACCCATGCAGTTGGTCGGGGCCGTTGAAGTGCATGCGCCCGATCAGGGCCGTGCGGTAGCCGGCCGCTCCAAGCGCGTGGGCGAAGGTCGGCGTGTCCGAGGGCAGAAGGTCCGCATTCGACCATACCCGGTTTTCCGAGGGATGCCGTCCCGTCAGCAAGCTCATACGGGATGGAACGCACACGGGCGCCTGGCAGTAGGTCTGTTCCATGACAACGCCGCGCGCGGCGAGCGCATCGAGATTGGGAGTCCGCACCACCGGATCGCCGTAGCATCCGAGCACGCGCGGGCTGTGCTGGTCCGCGAGCAGGATGAGAATGTTCGGCCTGCGTGAAAGCTTACGGGCCTGTGGGAATAACGCCGGTGCGGCGGCCGCCGCGAGGAACGTTCGTCGCTGCATAATCGCTCCCTTAGAAAATCGGCAGCGCCGGAACCCAATCCGGCCGCTCCGGGTCATAAAACTCATTCACCTGCCCCGCTTCCAGGTAGAGGCGGTGATAACGGTCGAGCTTGTCGCGATCGATCTCCACTCCCAACCCGGGACCGTCCGGCACGGCGAAGTGCCCGTCCTGATAGCGGAAGGGTTCCGTGATCACGTCGTCGCACTGATCGTGATAGTGGCTGTCAATAGCGTACTTCATGGTGGGCGAGGCGGCCGCGAGATGCAACATGGCGGCGGTCGAAATTCCCAGTTCGCGGTCGCTGTGCATCCCCACGCCGAGTTGAAAGGCATCGCACACCGCGATCATGCGCTGGTTTTCGCGGAACCCGCCCCAGAAGTGGATATCGGCCAGAATGATGTCGACGCTGCGCATGCGGATGCCCGGCGCGAGTTGCTCGGGCGAGACCAGGCACATGTTGGTCGCCAGTGGTATGCGAATCGCCTGGCTGACCTGGCTCATGCCCTCCAGATTGGCCGTCGGGTCTTCCAGGTATTCGAGTTCGAGGTTCTCGTCTCGCAACCGCCTCCCCACCCGGATCGAGGTCTCGACGGACCAGGCGGCGTTGGGATCCCACCGCAGCGGACTCTCCGGAAAACGGCTCTTGAGCAGACGAACCGTCTCGAGTTCCACCTGAGGCGGAAGCACGCCGCCTTTCAGTTTGAGCACTCGAAAACCGTGCCGGGCCACCAGTTCTTCGGCACGATCGAGCAACGAACGAGGGCAGCACTCTCCGCCGGCCCCCGAAGGCGAGCGGTAGCGGTAGAACAGGTATGCGGCGGTCTCGACCCGGTCGCGCACCTTACCGCCGAGCAGGGAGTAGACGGGCCGTCCGAGCGCCTTTCCAGCCGCATCGAGGCACGCCATTTCGATGCCGGCTCTGACAACGGCGGGGACAGCCGTTTCGTATCCGATACAGAAGACGCCGAGGCGGTGCCGCAGAACTCCGGTCTCGAATGGATCCAGCCCGAGCACGAAGGGGCGCGCGATGGCAATTGCGTGTTCGACGCCGTTGCCGCCGTAAGTTTCTCCGATCCCGGTGATTCCATCATCGGTCAGGACCTCGATGATCGCCCGGGTGGTGCCGGTCTCCACGCCCATGCTCCAGCGGAGCGGCGCCTCCATGGGGATGGTCACGGCGGTAACCTTCAGATCGACGATTTTCATGGCCTTATCAGATCTGACCATAACGCGCGCAATTCGTTGTGTCAAGCCTGAATCAATGCTTGCATCATGCCGGATTGCGTGATAACATCGTGCTGATTTTGGTCTGACCTGATTAGGCCAATTAAGGAGCGCACTGCATATGGCACCCTTCCCCAGCCGTTTTCATCTCTTCCTCCTTTTGATCGCCGCCCCCGCGGCTCTCATGGCCCAGGAAAATCGCGGCGCGGTTATCGGACGCGTCACCGACAGCGCCGGAGCGGTCGTAGCCGGGGCGGAAGTCCAAGTCCGCAATCTCGACACCGGAATCGAGCACAAGGCGGTCTCGAACGAAGCCGGGAACTATCTCGCGCCGTCTCTTCCGGCGGGACGCTACAGTGTGGAGGCTGAAAAGGCCGGCTTCAAGCGGGTGCGGATCCCCGAAGTGCAGGTCCAGATCCAGCAGTCGGCGCGCGTCGACATCCACTTCGAGATCGGCGATGTGCAGCAGTCCATAACAGTGACGGCAAACGCCCCGATCGTGATCACCGAAGACGCCACACTCGGCCAGGTGGTCGAATCGCGCGCCATCACGGAGTTGCCGCTATCGGGCCGCAACATCACGCAACTCGCGCTGCTCGGCGCGGGCATGACCACCAGCACCAACAACATTAACAACACCGTGTCCGGCGTTTTTACGGGCGGAGTGGCTGTTTCGGCGAACGGAATGCGCCCATCCACCAACCAGTACTCGGTCGACGGCGCCAACATCAATCTCGGCCTGTACAACTATCCGGGCTTCGTTCCCGTGGTCGACGCGGTGAGCGAATTCAAGGTGCGGACAGGCAACTACTCGGCCGAGTTCGGCGGCTTCGGCGGGGCGCACATCGATTACAGCCTCCGCTCCGGAACCAACCAGTTCCACGGCGCCCTCTGGGAGTTTTTCCGCAACGACAAACTCGACGCCCGCAACGCATTCGCGACCTCGCAGAAGCCGGTGCTCCGTCAGAACCAGTTCGGAGGCGTCGGAGCGGGTCCGATCATCAGGAACAGGACATTCTTCATGGTGTCCTATCAAGGTTACCGCCAGCGCCAGGCGAGAATCCTGCAGGGAAACGTGCCGCTCGATGCGTGGAGGGAGGGAGACTTCAGGCTGGATGGCGCCGGGCGGCCGATTCCGGCGTTCCTGGACCCGTCGACCCGGCTTCCCTTTCCAGGCAACCGCATTCCCGTCTCGCGGTTCTCGCCGACGATGCGCAAAGTGCTCGACTTTTATCCTCTGCCCAACCAGGCCGGCGCGATCAACTACCGGATCGTGTCGCCAGTGCCTTTGGATTCGGAAAACGTGATAGCCAAGTTCGACCACGTTTTCAGCGACCGCAACCGCTTCTCGGCGCGCTACGTGTACCAGCAGCAGCACGATCTGCCCACCCCGGCGACGATCCGGGACTTCAGCCGCCTGAGAAACACGCGCGCCCAGAATGCGGCGATCTCGGACACCCACACCTTCACGCCCACCACATTCATCGATGCCCGGATCTCGTGGAACCGGCTGTTTCTTCTTCAGGCGACGCCGCGCAACTCGAGCGACAACCAGTACGATGTGAGGCGGGAGTTGAACATGATCATCCCCTCCAGCGCTAAACCGGGTTCTCCGGAAAACGGCATTCCGTACTTCGCGGTGACCGGCCTGACTCCGGTGGGAGATCAACCTGAAGGCTCGCCGTTGATCCAGCCGGATGAAAACTACCAGGGGGCTGTCTCCCTGACCGCGCTCCGCGGACGCCACATGCTCAAGACCGGCGTGGATTTCCTTCGCACAAGGTCGGCGCGCTTCCGCACGTCCAATACCGCCGGACGCATCAGTTTCGCGCCGGGGAACGCCGGCGGCACCGGCCAGGCGATGCCCGACTTCTTCCTGGGGCTCCCGCAGTCCACCACCATTACGACGAATCCGATCTCTGTCGATCTTCTTGAGACGCGATTGCACGGCTTCGTCATGGACAACTGGTCCGTCGCCCCGAAGCTCACGCTGAACCTGGGTGTTCGTTACGAGTTGAACTACCCGTTGACCGAGCCGTACGGACGCATTCCGATCTTCGATTTCACGCCGCCGGGTTCGTTTCGCACTCTGACTCCCGGCGCGCCCCTCGTGGCCTTCGACAAGAACAACTTCGCGCCCCGGTTCGGCTTTGCGTGGCGGCCGGTGAACCGGACTGTAGTTCGCGGGGGCTATGGGATCTTCTACTCCGAGCCCAAGGTGCTCGGGATGGACGAACTGGCGATCAACCCGCCTCTGGTGGTCTCCCAGGTTTTCTTTTCCAGCCTGAGCAGCCCGCTGCATGTGGAAGACGCGTTTCCGCTGAACAACCTCCAGGCGGGAGGAGCCATTTCTCCCAACGCGTACCAGCAGGACCGCAGGACAGGGTACGTGCAGACGTGGTCGCTGAGCGTGCAGCGCGGGATCGGCAAAAGCATGGTGTTCGAGATAGGCTACGTCGGCAATCATGCCTTGAAGATGCTGCGGCAGATGCAACTCAACATACCAGCCCCGGGTCCGGGCGCGATTCAGGCGCGCCGCCCGTTGCCGCAGTTCGGCCCCGTCACCCGCTATATACAGGCGGATTCCACCAGCAACTACAACGGTCTGCAGACACGCTTCGAGCGTAGTTTCTCATCCGGCCTCTCCCTGCTCGCCACTTACACGTATTCCTCCTCGCTCGACCTCTCCGGCGACGAGCAGAGCGGCGGCACCATCGATCCCGCCAATCTCAACCGCGACCGTTCCCTGTCGGACGTTCACGTCCGGCATCGCTTCTCGACGGCCTATGTGTTTCAACTCCCGTTCGGTCCGGGGCGGCCGTGGCTCACCAGCGGAGTGATGAGCCAGGTGGCGCGGGGCTGGCAGTTGAGCGGCACCACGGTGTTCGAGTCGGGCCGTCCGATGACGATCATCGCCCCGGGCGACCGCGCCAACGTTGGATTGGCCACGCGGCCCAACCGGACTTGCGATGGTTCCCTTGCGGGAGCGGGAGACCGCGATCGCTGGTTCGACACCGATTGTTTCGAACTGCCGGCTCTCTACACGTTCGGCAACGCCGGCCGCAATATCGTCATCGGGCCGGGAACGCAGCAATGGAATCTCGGCATCGCCCGCAACTTCCAGTTGTTCGAACGGCATGCGCTACAGTTCAGGGGTGAGTTGTTCAACGCCTTCAACCATGTCAATCTCAACAACCCGGGAACGAATATGGGAACTCCCTCCTTCGGGCGGATTCTCTCCGCACGGGAGGCACGCACCGTGCAGTTGGGTTTGAA
>JABAQT010000019.1:0-61682 GCA_019187195.1 Bryobacteraceae bacterium | reverse complement strand
CGGAATGCCGATATCGAGACGTAATCTGCTGCGGCTGGTTGCCGCGCTGGGCGCGCGCGAAGCGCCGGCGCAAACCAAATCCTTCGCCGGGCGCAAGCTGTTCATCGTTCCGTACTCCCATATCGACTGGGCCTGGACGCACACGCGCCAGTGGCAGGCCGAACGCGCGGCGCAAGTCGTTGCGGAAGCACTCGACATTCTTCGGGCGCAGCCCGAATACCGTTTCTTCGTCGATACCTGGAACGAACAGGTGGAAGCGTTCCTCGACCGCTGCCCCGATAGGGTGAACGAGTTCCGCCAGGCTGTGGAATCGGGCAAGATGGCCGTCTGCGGCGGTTCGATTGCCAATCAGCACCCGGCCTGGATGGAAAGCGAGAGCCTGATCCGCGACATCGTCCTGGGCCGCCGGAAGTTTCGTCAGATCCTGCCTCGATTTCAGCCGCAAGTAATGGTGAAGTTCGACGTGACCGCCGGACCCGCGCAAATGCCGCAGATCCTGCGCAAAGCCGGGTACTGGGCGTATCGCTTCGACCGTCCCGACGAGGGCTATACGGCCGAGGGAGTCCCGCGGAATCTGATCTGGCAGGGTCTTGACGGAACGGAGATCCTGGCGTCGAGGGGGCACTACACCGGGATCCGCTCGGCCGCGAGTCTCGGAGATTTCCGGAACTCGTGGGCGGCCGCCGCGGCCGGCTTCTATGAGAAGGAAGTCGCTCCCGCCGCTGAACCGCGCGGGGGAAACTGCGTCTGGCTGCCGATGGGCAGCGACGACGTCCGGCCGCTCCGCTCCGCGGTTCCCGCCGGTGACGGGCAGGATGGTCTGATCCCTCTTGCCGAGTTCATCCGGCTCTGGAACAGGAACGAACCGTCGCCGCTCGCCTATGCCACGCCGGTCGAGTTCTTCGAAGCCCTTCGCCGCGAATCCGCTACACTGCCTCGCCGTTCGGGCGTCCTCGAGTCGACTCTGTGGACCTACTTGTACGGGCTGAACGGGAACAATGGTCTGCGCACGTGGCGGACGCGCGCCGACCGCGCGCTGGTGTCGGCCGAAATGTGGTCGAGTTGCCTGCCGCCCGCTGAAACGCCGTACCCCGCCAAGGAGTTGGAAGATCGCTGGCTGGAGCTGCTTTCGGCTTCCTCCCACGCGCAGAACTGGCTGTTCGAAGAGGATTACGCGGCCCAGTCGCGGAAAGTGCGCACGGTTGTGTTCACCGCGGAGAGCCTTCGCGACCGGGCCATCCGGAACATCGCGGCGCGTGTCAGGCAGAAGCGGGAAGAACGCCCGTACGTACTCCTGTTCAACGACCTGCCGTGGGACCGGACGGAGGTGGTCCGGATCTGGGCTTCGATGCCGCCGGGCGGCGCCTCGAACGTCGTGGCGCGGGACTCGCATGAAAACGTTATTCCGCACCAGGTGGTCCAGGCGAACCGGTATCCGGGACCGGCGGGAAAGACCCGCTACAAGGAGTTCGTGCTTCTCATCCGCGCGCGGGTTCCGGCGCTCGGCTATACCACGGTATTCCTCGACCCCGCCGATGGTCCTCTTCAGCAGCCGGAGCCCTTTTCATCCGGCGGCGTTCTGGACACGGAGTTTGCCTCGATGGAGTTTTCCGAGGGCGGCATCGAGGCGCTGCTCGACAAAGCGTCGGGGAGCCGGTATGCGGGCGCCGGAGAAATCGTATGGGCGGAGGTCAATGAGACGGGGCCATACCTGTACGGACCGATCGTGAAGACGGAGCCGATGCGTGCGACGCGCTGTGAGATCAGCCGCGGTCCGTTGCGCAGCACCTTCCGGTTGACAGGCTCCGCCGGGCCGCATGCTGTCCACCTCACCGGCCATCTGTATCCGCACGCGCGCCGCGTCAGCTTCGACGCACAAGTACGCAGTCAAGGCGGTTGCGGGTACTTGTTCGCCGCCGTGGGACTGCCGCGGCCGGGCCGGCTATTCGCCGACGCGCACTTCGGCGTCGAGCCCCGGGATCCCTCACGCATCGCCTACACCCGCCCCGAACGGCTGCTGAAAGACGTGTTCTACGGAGCCAATTGGGCGGATTACTCGTATGGAGCCGCGGGGCTGGCCCTTGTGGGCACAACCGGCGAGAAAGGATACCAACTGGTTTCCGGGTGGAACGCCTTGAGACATTTCCTGCTCCGTGTCAACCCGCCGGTTACGAAGGACTCCTGGGAGAAGTTCATTACCCCGGCCCGCCAGGGGGAGGGCCCCCAGCGGTTCGACTATCACCTCCTGCTCCATGAAGGAGACTGGAGGCGCGGCGAGGTATTCCGCCGCGCCCTGGAAATCCGTCATCCTATACAGCCGTCCTACCGGTCGAGACGCCTGCCGGCGACAAGCCGGTCTCTGCCCGCCGAACACAGCTTCCTGCAGCTTGAATGTCCGAACGCCCAGCTTTCGGCCTTCTACCGGCAGGACGGGCGGCTCTTGGTCCGGATCTTCGAATCATCGGGCCAGCCCGCCGAGGGGACGCTGGTCCTGCGGCAGGCCATGTCGGCGCGGGAAGTCGACTTGCATGGCGACGCGCTCTCCAACGGAAGGAAGTTCGCCGTTTCCGCGGGACGCATTGCATTCCGTCTGAAACCTTGGGAGATCGTCACGATCGAGATCGCTTAGTCCGGCAGGCGTCGCTGATAATAGAGAGGATGAAGGAAGTTCGTACGAGGTTTGCCCCCAGCCCGACCGGGTGGCTTCATATTGGCGGCGTCCGGACGGCGCTGTTCGAGGTTCTGTTCGCTCATCGTCATGGTGGCAAAGCCATCCTGAGGATCGACGACACGGACCGGCAGCGGTTGGCCGCGGGCGCGATCCAGGCTTTGATCGAGGACCTGAGTTGGGTAGGATTGCATTTCGACGAGGGGCCATCGGATGAAGAGATCGCGCTGGCCGATGAGGGCTACAAGGGAGGCTTCGGTATCGGAGGCCCGCTGAAGCCCTACATTCAGAGCCAGCGGGTGGCCCGCTACAAGGAAGTTTCGGAGGAACTGATCCGCCTTGGGTATGCTTACCGGTGCGACTGCACGGCCGAAAGGCTCGAGAAGGAGCGGGAAGAGCAAACCGCGCGGCGGGAGCCTGTGGGCTATTCGGGCTATTGCCGTGGAAGGAACGTGCCCGCGAGCGTTCCCCACGTGACGCGATTCCGTATCCCCGAGGACCGGGCGATTATTCTCAAGGATGCGGTGAAGGGCGAAGTACGATGGGAGCAGATCATCCTGCGGGATCCGGTGTTGCTCAAAAGCGACGGGTTTCCCACCTATCATCTGGCGACCGTGGCGGACGACCATGACATGAGGATTACTCATGTGCTGCGGGCCGATGAGTGGCTTTCGACGGCGCCGCTCCACCTGCTGCTGTTCGAGGCGCTCGGATGGGAAGCGCCGGTGTTCGCGCATCTGCCGCCCGTGCTGGGGACGGATGGCAAGAAACTTTCCAAACGGCATGGCGCCACGTTCCTGCGCTCCTTCCGGGAGGCCGGTTACCTTCCGGAGGCGATACTCAACTTCATGGCGTTGATCGGGTGGTCGCCGGGGGAAGGGGAGCAGGAGGAGATCTTCAGCATCGAGGAGTTGACGCGCCGGTTTTCGCTCGAGCGCGTGAACACCGCGGGCGGGGTGTTCTCCTACGACAAGCTGAAGTGGATGAACGGCGTGTACATTCGCAAGCTGGCTCCCGAGGATCTGGAGGCGCGGTTGCGGCCATTCCTGGTTGCCGCGGGTTTGCGGGTGGATGACGCGAAACTGGCGCGCATCATACCGCACATCCAGCAGCGGATCGAGTTATTGCCGGATGCCATTCCACTGGTCGAGTTCCTGTTCCGGGAAAGCATCCAGCGCGACTGGAATGCCATGCTGAAGAAGGGTATGGACGCGGAAAAGGCGCGGGAGATCTGCTCGCGCGGGGCGGAAGCGCTGGGCGCGATTGCGGTGTTCGACGCCGCCTCGGCGGAGGCGGCATTACGGAAACTGGCGGAAGAATGCGGCCTGGCGGCGGGACCGGTGTTCACGGTGATCCGAATCGCGGTCACCGGCCAGAAGGTGACGCCGCCGCTGTTCGAGTCCCTTTTCGCCCTGGGGCAAAGGGAATCGGCGGGGAGGTTGGCGGAGGCGGCGGAGTTGCTCGCCGCGGGGGTCCGGTGATTACGACCGCTTCTGAGATTTCTCGATCTTCGCCCAGGTGTCGCGCAAGCCGACGGTGCGGTTGAATACGAGCTTCCCGGGAGCCGAGTCCTTATCCACGCAGAAGTAGCCGAGGCGCTCGAACTGGAAGCGGGTGCCCGGCGCGGCGCCGCGAACGGAGGGTTCGATCCTCGCGGCGCGAACCTCGAGCGAGTTCGGGTTGAGGCACGCGGTAAAGTCCTCACTCTCCTCGCGGTCTGAATCGGGAAGAAAGAGATTGTCGTAGAGCCGCGCTTCGAAGTCCAGCGAGTGGGCCGCGGAAACCCAATGGATGGTGGATTTCACCTTGCGTCCGTCGGGGGCATTGCCGCCGCGGGTGGCCGGGTCATACCGGCAGTGGATTTCCGCAATCTCGCCGGTCGTGGGATCCTTGACTACTCCGGTACAGGTTATCAGGTAGGCGTAGCGCAGGCGCACTTCGCGGCCGGGAGCAAGCCGGTAGTATTGCTTTGGCGGATCTTCCCGGAAGTCATCGCGCTCGATGTACAGAACCCTCGAGAAGGGCACGGAGCGGCTTCCCATCGAGGCGTCCTCGGGATTGTTCACGGCGTCCATCTGCTCGACGAGGTCCTCGGGATAGTTTTCGATGACGACGCGGATGGGGTCGAGGACCGCCATCACGCGAGGGGACCGGACGTTCAGGTCTTCCCGCAGGCAATGTTCGAGGAGGGAGTGCTCGACGATTCCGTTGGTCTTTGAAACGCCGATGCGGCTGCAGAAGAGGCGAATAGCCTCCGGGCTGTAACCCCGGCGCCGGAGACCGGAGAGCGTGGGCATGCGCGGGTCATCCCATCCGGCGACATAACCCTTCTCGACCAGCGCGAGCAGTTTGCGCTTGCTGAGGACGGTGCCGGTGAGGTTGAGGCGGTCAAACTCGATCTGTCGCGGATGGTGAATTCCCAACTGATCCAGGTACCAATCGTAGAGCGGGCGGTGATCCTCGAACTCGAGAGTGCAGATGGAATGGGTGATGCCCTCGATGGAATCGCTCTCTCCGTGCGTGAAGTCGTACATCGGGTAGATGTTCCACTTGCCGCCGGTGCGGTGGTGCGCGGCATGCAGGATGCGGTACATGACGGGGTCGCGCATGTTGAAGTTGGGCGAGGCCATATCAATCTTCGAACGGAGCGTGCGGGAGCCGTCGGGGAACTCGCCGGCGCGCATACGCTCGAACAGGGCGAGGTTCTCCTCGATGGAGCGGTTGCGATAGGGACTTTCCTTGCCGGGTTCCGTGGGCGTGCCGCGGTATTCGCGTACCTGTTCGGGAGTCAGGTCGCAGACATAGGCGTTGCCCTGCCTGATGAGTTCAACCGCCCACTCATAGAGCTGATCAAAATAGTCGGAAGCGTAGAACAGGCGGTCGCCCCAGTCGAATCCGAGCCAGCGGACGTCCTCGATGATCGACTCGACGTATTCCGTTTCCTCCTTGCAGGGATTGGTGTCATCGAAGCGGAGATTACACTCTCCGCCGAACTCGAGCGCCAGCCCGAAGTTGAGGCAGATGGACTTGGCATGACCGATGTGCAGATAGCCGTTCGGCTCAGGAGGAAACCGGGTTCGCACCTTCCCGCCGAACTTTCCGGTTTCGTTATCTTTCAGGATGATGTCCCGTATGAAATTGGAAGGCCGGGCCTCTTCCTCTTTGACGGGACTACCTGCATTTACGGCATCACTGGACATGAAATCAGTATAGCCACGAGGGATTGGGGGACAGAAGACAGCGGAGGCCGGGTCCTGGTTCGGACCCGGCCTCCGCGCGTTTGTTTCAGGCTTGTCAGAACTGAAAACGCAGCGTGTACTGCATCTCGCGGCCACGGTTGGTGGTAGCCTGCGCGGTTGACCGGCCGAACAACGAATTGCCGACCGAGAGAACCGGGTTGGCCCACATGAGCGAATTGGTGAGGTTGTAGGCTTCGAAGCGGAATTCGAGCTTATAGCGTTCCCGGATGGGGAAGATCTTCGAAACAGTCCCATCGAGGTTCCAGAAGATGGGCCCGGTGATGCTGCTGTACTGGTACGGATTAGTGCGCGGCGTGAAGGGGGTGGGCACCTTGAAAGCCGCGGCGTTGAACCACATGGCCGGACCGGGGTTGCTGATCTCCGGGGTACCCACTACATCGGCCTGCGGGAAGCGCAGAAACTCACCCGAGCGGTAAGTATAGATGCCGCTGAACTGCCATCCGCCGATGATGCCATTGAGCACCGGATGCATCGCGGAGCCGATCTTGCGGCCCTTACCGACCGGCAGGTCGTAGGTGCCGGCGATGGTGGCGCGGTGCCGGGCGTTATTCGAGCCGAGCCAGAAGACCTGGTTGACATAGGTCTGGAGGTCGTTGAAATAAGCTTCGTTTCTTTCCTGGTTGTAGTTGTAGGCAAACAGGATGCTGGCTCCGGCGGAGTAGGTGCGCTGGACGCGCAACTGAAGCGCCTGGTAGCGCGAGCGCCAGTTGCCCACGTTGTTCATGGTGAGGGTACTGTACTGGGGATAGGGAAGCAGAAGCCTGCCCCGGGTTACGGTAGCCTGATTGCGCAGATCTCCGGGGAAGACGTCCCGGGTGAGATAGTTGAAGAACGGATTCGCGATGTTCTGCGAGAGTTGGGCCTTATAGGTGTAGCCGAGGTTGGGGTCGGCCATGTTCATGGGCTGGTCGTGCGGCACGTAGCGGCCGACATTGATGAACCAGGTAGCATCCACTTTGAACTGGCCGGGAATCTCCCGCATGATCGTGAAGTTGATGCGGTCGTTGATCTGGGGGTGATAGTCCTGGCTGGGCCAGTTGGCGGGGTTCCCTACGTTGGTATATTGACCCAGCGTCTTGCCGATGGGCAATTGAAGAGGATTCGAGGACGCGGGGAACGGATTCGACAGGTAGGCCTGCGGACGGCCTTCCACGTTAGGGAGCGGGTTGGATGTCTGGCTGAAGCCCGGACACCAGATGCAGGCCGCCAACGTATTCGCCCCGCCGTTGGCATCTCCTGAAACCACGGGGACAACGTAGCGGGCGAAGCCGATGTTCAGCGCCGTCTTGTCGTTTACGCGGAACGCCATGCCGAGCCTGGGGAGGAATATGTTTTTCGGCGTGGTCCAGGCCTTGCGGTTGTTGCTGTCGGTGAACACCCAGGCTCCGTTGTACTTGGGGGTGGAGAGCGCGAGCAGATCCGAGGGAATGACGGGAGGAGCCTTTTGAATCGCCGGGTTAGGGGCGCTCAAGTCGAGGTAGCGCGAAAAAATATCGTTGTCAGCGTAAGGGCCCGATTCCCATTCGTGGCGCAAGCCGATGTTGATGGTCAGGCGGCGGCTGACTTTCCAATCGTCATGAATAAACGTCCCGATGAAGGGGGAGCGCATAGTCTGGAACGGATATCCCCGCGCCACCGAGTTGTTGTCGACCACGCCGAGAAGGAACGACGCATAGGCGTCTCCCGACAGAGCGGTGTCCGGCGACAGGTAGGTGTTCGCGGTCGAGGTGGGGTAGAAGTTCCAGTTCATGAGGTTCGGGAAGATTCCGATTCCCACGTGATAACGGTACTCGGCGCCCACTTTGATATAGTGCGAGCCCCGCTGGTGCGACGCCTTGCCGCTCACTGAGTAGTGATGCGGATGCTGGTACCAGTAACTGCCCTTGCCGAAAGTGGAGGCTGTCTGGCCATTGACGATCACGTTCGGGTAGTAAACCAACGGCATGTCCTTGGTGTAGGGGGTGTACCAGGGATTGTTCGGCCAGAACTCGGCCAGGCCCTTTTCGCCCACGGCATATTCCGGCGCCGAGTAATCGTCCTCGAGCATCGCGTAGCTGGCGCGGAAGTTCAGCACGGTTTGCGGAGACATGGTGTAGACCGCGTCGCCGGCGATATTGCGCGAGTTCATGATGCCGCCGTTGTCGTTCGGCATGGCTCGCGAATTGTTGGGGGTGTAGTTGCCCTGGTCGAGGGTGGTCTTGAACTGGGAGTAACGTCCGAACACCTTCAGTTTGTCGGTGATCATCCAGTCCGTCTTGTTGGAAAAATTGGCGTTCTTCATCGGCCAGGGATAGGAGGCCTTGAAATTGTTCGAGCCGCTCAGGTCGTCGCCGGGGTTGTTCGGCCCCCAGATATCCTGCATGATGCGCTTGGAGGTGGGGTCGATTCTGCTCGCCGGGATGATGTTGCCGGCGAAGGGTTGCCGGCTGGCGGTGTTGGTGGCCACGTTGAGGACAGTGGTGACCGGATCGTAGATGGTGCGCAGGGCGCCGGAACGCGTGAGCGACTTCGAGTAGTCGCCGGTGCGCTCGAGGTCGGTGGGCATGGTGCGGATGGCATCCCGCGGTTCCTTCGTCCGCCAGCCTTCATAAGTCATGAAGGTGAAGAGCTTATTCTTCTTAATGGGGCCTCCGGCCGTGCCGCCCCAGATGTGGTTGCGAACGAAATTTCGCGTGCGCGTGATGGGATTCACCACCGCATTCAAGGAAGGATTTCTACCGAAATAGTAGGCGGTGCCATGAATTTCATTGGTTCCCGATTTCATCGAGACCGATAGTGTCCCGCCGGCGGAGTGGCCGAACTCGGCATCCACCGAATTCTGCTGGATGGAGAACTCCTGGACGGCGTCCATCGGCGGCGCGTAGGAACCCTTGGGTCCGATTTGCAGCGGTGCTCCATCGAGCAGCAGGTCATTCTTCCTGGACGTATTGCCCCCGACATCCATTAGTGACGAAGACCACATGAAGAACGGGTTCTTTTCCGCGGTGTAACGGCTGACGACGGCGGGGTCGAGCAGAGCCAGGGTGAACGGGTTGCGCGCTTTGACCGGCAGTTCCATGAGCATCTTGCGGTCGATGGTCAACTCGCGGGTCGAGGTGTTGAATTGCAAGGACACGGCTTGGGCCGTGACATTGATGGTTTCGACGACGGCTCCGGGCTTCAACTGAAAATTCACCGTGACGTCGGCGCGGGTCTGGACGAGCACACCCTCCTGAGCCTGGGTGGAAAAGCCCGCCAGTTCCGCGGTGACGACATAGGTGCCGGGTTCCACGTTGTCGAAGAGATAGGCTCCGTTGTCGCCTGTGGTCCGGGTGGCGGTGACGCCGGTTCCGGTGTTGCGGATGGTTACCTTAGCCCCGACGATGGCGGCTTCGGTGGAGTCTGTGACGATGCCTTGCAGCTTCGCCCGGTAATCCTGGGCGAACGCGGCAGGGAAAGATAGTAATAGAGCAATTATGAGATGGAATGTCTTCATAAAGAACCTCCCTGCGAAAAGTTTTATCAACTCTATGACGAGTGGCGGTTGATGTCAAGTAAAAATCGATAAGTACCTATTTTTGTGTTAATTAGCTGCGCCGAATTTGACTGGAAGATCTGGAGGGGCCGAAGCCTGTCCGCCCGCCGGCTGTGGACTTCGCCGCATGAGTCCCTCCCATCGGAAAGGTAATGAGTAAGATGAAGTGTGATGTTGGCGCTGCCCTATGGTGAGATCGGACTCGCGGGGAAGGTGCGCGGTGACCTGCTCGGCCATCGCGAGATGGTGCGGGTGGAAGATGATCCTCTGCCTCACGCCGGTTTCACTTTGCCGCCAGTCTTGAAAAGGGAGCCAGCCGCCGTATGAACCGCCGCGTTTTTCTCGCCGCGGCTACGATGGCTCCGGCGGAAGGGAAGATCCGGACCGCGTTCCTCGGCACAAGGCATTCGCATTTCGGCGGGAAGTTGAAAGCCGTGGCCGCGAATCCGGCGTTCGAAGTGGCTGGCATTTGCGAGCCTGATGAAGCCGCGCGCCGGCGGTTACGCTTGCCCTACGCGTGGCTGAGCGAGGACCAGTTGCTCGGCGACGCGTCGATTCGCTTAGTGGTGGTCGAGATGCCTCCCGCCACGGGAGTTCCGTTTGCCTTGCAGGCGATCGCGGCGGGCAAGCACGTGCATATCGAAAAGCCTCCCTCGGCCGGGATGCCGCATTTCCGCGAACTGGTGGAGACCGCCAGGGGGAAGAACCTGTTGCTGCAGGTGGGTTACATCTGGCGATACCACGAGGGAGTGCGGAAGGCCATCGAGGCGGCGCGAAAGGGCTGGCTGGGCGAAGTCTACCTGATGCGCGGAGCCATTCACACGGATATCAGCCAGGCGGCTCGAGAAGAACTGGCGGCGTTTCGCGGGGGAATGATGTTCGAACTGGGCTGTCACCAGATAGACCGCGCGGTAGCCCTCTTCGGCCGGCCACGGAATGTCAGGAGCTGGCTCAAGCGGACGGCGAGCGGGAAGGACGGGCTGGCGGATAACACCCTGGCCGTACTCGAGTACGATTCGGCGCTGGCGGTCATCACGGCCTCGGCGCGTATGCCGGGGCATAGCTGGCATCGCAGTTTCGAGGTGATCGGGACCGAGGGGGCGTTTGTGCTGCAGCCCGTGGAGCCGGGGACGAGGATGCGAGTGAGCATGCGCGCGGCGAGGGGCGAGTATCGCGCCGGATGGCAGGACGTGGAACTGCCGGCGCAGGCGCGCTATGTGGGGGACTTCGCCGAACTGGCGCGGGCCATCCGGACGAGTACGCCCCTCGAATATTCCTACGATTTCGAACTATTAGTGCAAGAAACCATCTTACGAGCTTCCCAGGAAATTTAACGATTCATGCGGTGTCTTCTTATTTTGCTGATTGCCCTGCCCCTTCATGCGCAGCTTACGGGTGGAGGACTGACGGGGTTTGTGTTCGATCCAAGCGGCGCGGTGATCCAGGATGCGCGGATCGAAGTGAAGGACGCGCTGCACGGGGTGGCGCGCGCGGCGCGCACGGGCGCGGACGGGTCCTACCGCGTTTCGCAACTGCCGGTGGGGGTCTACGAAGTGAGCGCGGTCAAGAGTGCTTTCCGGACGGATGTGCGGGAACATGTGGCGGTTGAAGTGGATTCGGTGCGGCGGCTCGATTTCACGCTGGCCCTCGGCGCGGATTCCGTTTCGATCGACGTGCCTTCGGCGCGCCTGCAGGTGGAGGCCGCCGATTCCGGAGCCATCCTGCAAGGCAACCGCATCGAGGCGTTGCCGCTGAACCGGCGCGGATTCCTGCAACTGGCGCTGCTGACGCCCGGGGCCGCGCCTCCCGTGCAGGATTCCGAACTCTCCTCGCGCGGTACGTTCGCGGCGCACGTCAACGGCGGCAGGGAAGAGTTCAACAACTTCCTGCTCGATGGCATGGATAACAACGACCTGTACACGAACCGTTACGTGCTGGAACCTTCCGTGGATACCATTGCCGAGTTCAAGATTACGGCGGGAAGCTATTCGGCCGAGTACGGGCGCAGCGGCGGCGCGCAGGTGAACGTGATCACGCGAGGGGGAAGCAACCAGTTTCACGGGCTGGGCTATGAATACCTGCGAAACCGCGTTCTTGACGCGCCGAATTACTTCGATGCGGGAACAGCGAACAAGTATGTCAGAAACCAGTTCGGGGGCATATTTTCCGGACCTCTGCGAACAAACAAGACCTTCTTCTTCTTGAATATCGACGCGCTGCGGGAGCGTAGCGGGCTGGCGCGGCTGGCGGCGGTTCCGACGGCCGCCGAGCGCGCGGGCGACCTGAGCGGGCGATCCTCGCCGGTGATCGATCCGTTCACGGGCCGGCCCTTTCCCGGCAACATCATTCCCGAATCACGCATCAACCGTGTGTCGAAACTGGCGCTGGGACTGTTTCCCATGCCGAATCGCGAGGGTACGGCGGGGAACTACCTGGCGCAACCGGTGCTCTCGAACAATTTCGCCCAGGGAGGAGGCCGGGTGGATCAGTACACGCGCCGGGGCGGCATTGTGACGGTGCGGTACCTGTACGGCAGGCAGAATCTCTTCGAGCCGTACGCCGAGGAAACCACCGATATCCCTGGCTATGGGAACTTCGTGGGCAACACGGGCCACAATGCGATGGCGCACTACCTTCAACCCATCGGAGCGAACCTGGTCAACAGTTTTCGCGCCGGGGTGAACCGTTCAACCCGGAACGCGTTGCCGCAAAATTACCAGCGAAACATCGCCGCCGAATGGAACGTGCCGTGGCTGGAAGCGATCGACAGGCGTGACTACGGCTATCCGTTCTTCAATATTCAGGGATATTCGGCGGTGGGCGACGCAACGCCGCTGCCTCTGCTGCGCTACACCACGACCTACCAGTTGCAGGATGATGTGTCATGGATCCGCGGACGGCACGCGTTCAAAGCGGGGTTCGAGGCGCGCAACAACCGGGCCAACGGGAATGTCGATCTGCTGGCGCGCGGATCGCTCTCCTTTTCGGGAGCGGTGTCGGGCGGCGGGATCAGCGACCTGCTGCTCGGAATCCCCACCTTCGCGTTGCAGGCAAAGCTCGACAACACGCAGACGCTGCGCACAACGTCCTACAACGGATACTTCCAGGACGAAGTGAAGATGACGCCGCGGTTCAACCTGACGCTGGGGCTGCGCTATGAGTACAACACTCCGGCGACGGACCCCTTCGACCGCATGTCCATCTACGATCCCTCGACGGCGCGGATAATACGGGTGGGCACGCAGGGGGTGACACGGTCCGGCATCCATCCGGACCGGAACAATTTCGCGCCACGGGCGGGCTTTGCCTGGAGCGCGAATCCGAGGACGGTGATCCGCGGCGGGTATGGGCTGTATTACGACAGCGGCATGCTGGTGCAGGTTTCCTCACAGTACTTCAACCCGCCTTTCTTCACTCTGCGGGCATTCTTTCCCACCTCGACACAGTTGATCACGCTCGATAATCCGTTTCCGGCCACGGGCGGGATCTCTCCCGTCTCGCCCAGCACGCTGAACAGCGGCCTGACGACGGCCTACATACAGCACTGGAGCTTTCACGTCCAGCGCCAGGCGGGCAATGCGACCACGGTGAGCGTGGGATATGTGGGATCGGCGGGAGCGCACCTGATCCGGTCGCGGGATCTGAACCAGGCGCGGCCGGGGCCGGGCGACCTGGCCGCCCGGCGGCCGCATCCCGAGTACAGCGGGATTATCTACATCGAGGGTTCTGGGAACTCGAACTATCATTCGCTCCAGGCGTCGGTCGACCGGCGGTTTTCGAGGCGATTCTCCCTGCTGGCCGCATATACATGGTCGAAGTCGATCGACGACACGTCGGCCTTTCTGAGCACGAAGCCGGACAAGAACTTTCCGCAGGACAGTCAGAATTTCCACGCCGAGCGGGCCGTATCGAGCTACGATATCCCGCACCGCGCGACGGCATCGTTCGTGGTGGCTCTGCCCCTGAAGCTGGAATTCCGCGGCATCACCGTTCTGCAAGGCGGACAGCCTTTCACGCCGTTATTGCGGTTTGACAATTCAAATACCGGAAATACGGGGGGAAATTTCGGATCGGACCGGCCGAATGTGGCGGGAGATCCACATCTCGATAACCGCACGCCGGAGCGGTGG
This sequence comes from Bryobacteraceae bacterium, assembly GCA_019187195.1. Taxonomy (GTDB): domain Bacteria; phylum Acidobacteriota; class Terriglobia; order Bryobacterales; family Bryobacteraceae; genus CADEFT01. Next base: position 48,110 of record JABAQT010000019.1, on the reverse strand, counting down.
TTCAATACGTCGGCCCTGGTGGTCGCGCCCAGGTACACGTTTGGCAACGCCGGCCGGAATATTGTGCGCGGACCAGCCTATGTTACTTTCGACGCGGCGCTGGCGCGGCCGTTCAGGCTGACGGAGCGCCTGCGGGCGACGGTCGAGGCGCAGGCGTTCAACCTCACGAACCGGGCGAATTTCGATCTGCCGGAGCGGTATGCCGATGAGCCGGCGACGTTCGGCCACATCTTTTCGGCGAAAGCGCCACGCCAGGCGCAGGTGGCGCTAAGACTGAGTTTTTAGGGGGAGAGATGGAACACCTCAAACTGGTAGCGAAGAATCTGGGGATCGGAAAAATCCGGCGGCACTTGTTTCTCTGCGCCGACCAGACCAAGCCGTCCTGCTGCACGAAGGAAGAAGGACTCGCCACGTGGGATTACGTGAAGAAGCGGTTGTCCGAACTCGGGCTGACGCAGGGCGAAGAGATCGTCTATCGCACCAAGGCAAACTGCTTGCGCGTGTGCGAGCAAGGGCCGATTGCTCTGGTGTATCCGGAGGGCGTGTGGTACCACTCGGTGAGTCCCGAGGTGGCCGAGCGCATCATTCAGGAGCACTTGATTGGAGGGCGTCCCGTCGAGGAGTTCCTGTTCGCGCGAAACCCGCTGGAGGGCTGAACGGGAATACCGGCATGCATCTTCACGAGTTGTTCGACTTGAGCGGGAAGACGGCGCTCGTTACGGGCGGATCCGGAATTTTCGGAACGCCCATCTCCGAAGCCCTGGCGGAGGCCGGCGCGCGCGTGATCATCGCGTCGAGAAACCTGGAGCATTGCCGGGAGGCTGCGAATAAGCTGGTTGCGCGAGGTCTCGGGGCGGCGGCGGATCAGTATGACCAGGCGAGCGAGGAATCGATCCTCGCGCTGCGGGCGCGGCATCCCGCCGTCGACGTGCTGGTCAACAATTCGGTGGCGCGGCCGATGCGGCGGTATGACCAGCCACTCGAGGCATGGCGGGAATCGATGGAGGTCAACGCCACCGGGTTGTTTGCCATCAGCCGCGCCTTCCTGGAGCACATGATGGCGCGCCGCCGCGGATCGATCATCAACATCGGATCCATTCAGAGTGTGGTGGCCCCGGACTTTCGCAACTACGAAGGCACGGCGATGACGACGCCGCCGGATTATCACTTCCACAAGCACGGGCTTATCGGATTGACGCGATATCTGGCGGCAATGGCGGGGCCGTACAACGTGCGGGTGAACGCCATCAGCCCCGGCGGGTTTGAGACTTCCGGCATGCCCGCGGTGTTTCGCGACAACTATTCCCGGAGAGTATTCCTGCGGCGCATGGCCCATCACGATGACATCAAAGGAGCCGTGGTGTATCTCGCCTCGCAGGCATCGGCCTATGTGACGGGACAGAACCTGATCGTGGATGGCGGATACACAGCCTAAGGGCTTTCGGTATACCCCCAAGTCTAAAGGTATATTTCGCGCCAGCCGATCGTTTCCACATAGGAAGATTCAGGCTGCGATTCGTTGGAACCAAAGCACTTGTTGTACTATTCAACGGCTTTGATTTCAGCATCGGCGGCACAGGGAAACGATGGTGTACTCGAGTCATTCTTTGGTTAGCGGCCATCACAAGCTTCTCCTGCTTGCTCCGTCCTTCAATGACGCGGACAAGTCCGGTTTTCGCGATGTGATCCACAATGGCGACCTGCATGAAATGCTGTTGGCTGACATCCAACGGCTGCGCGGCGAGGTGTATCTGAGAGACGGCGCCATCAGCGCTTCTCAGCTCACCGCCGACGGCAGGCACGTGACAAAGGCCGACGCCATGAGCTGGCACATTATCTCCTTGAATGAATTCGGGAAAGTGCGGGGGTGTTACCGGCATCTAAAGCATCACGCGACGATCCGCTACGAACAGATGATGCTGAGCAAGTCGCCGCTGGCGCAAAGCCTGGAGTGGGGCGGCACATGCCGGAGCGTCGTGGAGAGTCTGCTGGAAGAAGCGAAAACCAGCAATCTATCCTGCGCCGAAGTTGGCGGCTGGGCGGTAGCCGGCGAGTTGCGTCACACCTCCGAGGCGCTCCGCATCGCTCTCACCGGATACGCGCTCGGAGACTTACTGGGCGGGTGCATGGGATTCGGGACGGTGACCAGAAGAAACTGTTCGGCGGTCATCCTCCAGCGGATCGGCGCCCGGCGGTTGCGCAGCGGCGATGTCGAACTGCCTTCGTACTTCGACCCGGGCTATCGCTGCGAGATGGAGATTCTCCGGTTCGATTCGCGGGAATTGAATCCGAAGTACGCATCCTTGAGAGACGAGATTCGCGCGCACCTTGCGGCGCTGCCCGTGGTTTGCGGGGGCGTATCCTTCATCCACCTCCACGAAGTCCTGGCCCGCGAAACGAAGACTCCTCTTGCCAGCCGGCACGCGGCGTGAGGCATCAGGTGGAGACGACGTGCTCGCCTTCCGATCGACGGGACGAGCTGGCTTGCAAGCGGATGAGGGAGGCGGTAGCCGCCTGGGAGGCGGCGCTGGGCTCCCGGCATGTAATTCTCGATGAATCCGAACGGCGGGCGGCGGAATCGGCCACGTATCCCACCCGTCAATCGATTCCCGTGATTCTGCGTCCGGGCAACCGGGCGGAGATTCAGGAGATTCTGCGCATCGCAAACCGGTTCCAGGTCCCGCTGTACGCCGTGAGCACGGGAAAAAACTGGGGCTATGGATCACGGGTGCCGTCCGCCGGCGGTTGCGCGCTGGTGGAACTGCACAGGCTCAACCGCATTGTCGCCTTTGACGAAAGATTGGCGTACGTCACCGTGGAGCCCGGTGTCACGCAGCGGCAGCTATTCACGTTCCTGAAGGAAAACGGTTCGAAGTTGTGGATGGACGCGACGGGCGCGAGTCCCGATTGCAGCCTCATCGGCAATACGGTCGAGCGCGGCTTTGGGCACACTCCTTACGGAGATCACTTCGCAAACTGCTGCGGGTTGGAAGTGGTGCTGCCGGATGGGGAGGTGGCGCGGACGGGGTTCGCGGGCTGGAAAGGCGCGCATGCGGCCGCGGTGTACCGCTGGGGAGTAGGACCAAGCCTGGATGGTTTGTTCACGCAATCGAATCTCGGCATTGTAACTCGGATGACGGTATGGCTCATGCCCGCGCCGGAGTATTTTCAGGCATTTTTCTTTCGCTGCGAGGAGCGTCACGGACTCGGCCCGCTGGTGGATGCCCTGCGCCCCCTACGGCTGAACGGCACTCTGCGGAGCACTGTTCACATAGGCAACGATTACAAAGTGCTCTCAGGCATCCGGCAGTATCCCTGGGAAGAAGCGGGCGGCAGGACACCCTTACCGGAGAACGTGATGTCGCGGTTCCGGCGCCAATTGCAATTCGGACATTGGAACGGCTCGGGCGCGCTCTACGGAACAAAGGCGCAAGTGGCGGAAGCGAGACGCCTGGTGCGCGGGGCGCTTCGCGGAAACGTGGGCCGCCTGCAATTTCTCGATGAAAATACTTTACGGCTGGCCGAGCGCTTCGCCAAACCGTATCGGTGGCTCACGGGATGGGACTTGAGCCGTACGCTCGAACTGGCCCGCCCTGTATTGGGCCTGATGAAGGGGATCCCGGCTGAACAGACGCTGGGGAGTGTGTATTGGCGCAAGCGCGGCCCTATCCCGGCACAGCCGGACCCGGATCGCGACGGATGCGGCCTATTGTGGTACTCGCCGGTTGCTCCGCTCGAGGGGAGCCACGTCGAGCGGGCAAGCGGCATCGCCACGGAAGTGCTGACGCGGCATGGCTTCGAGCCCATGATTTCGTTGTCCCTGGTGACCGATCGGGCCGTGGCTTGCGTGGTTTCCATCTCCTACGACCGCGCGCAAGCGGGGGAAGACGGCCGGGCGATGGCATGTTATGAAGAACTGGGCCGCAGTCTGACGGAAGCGGGGTATCCCCCTTACCGCCTGGGAAATATGCCGGTAAAGGGCGCCGGTTCAGACGCAATCGGCGAGAAGCTGAAAAGGGCTTTCGATCCCGCCGGGGTGCTTTCGCCAGGACGCTATGCGAGGGTGGACTAGGATACTCTCTTAGGCCTTTTCTTTAGTATTCCGAACGAGATAGTACTGCAATTAAGGTTGACGCCTTAGTCAAGGAGTGGTAGCCTTAGCTATGCTCCGTGAGGGTTTCTACCCTCATGTTTCTCTCGTTCGGAGGCAGTGATGACTGACGTTTTGCGTGTGGGTTTCAGGGGATTAGCTGTTCTCGGCGCTGTATTTGCTTCCACAATCGCTGGAAATGCGGCGATTCTCGGTAATCTCAACATAAATGGGACTGCTACTGTAAGCATGACAACAATCGATTTCCTACCGCTTTTGGGTGGAACGGGTGGCTTCACAGTTACATCCGGGAACGGCAGTTTCGCGAGTCTTTCGCCTAACACCGGCACCATCAAGGACCTCGACTCGTCGGTTCAGCAGGTGGGCCAGCCTCTCAATGAACCCAACTTTGTGGTTCTGGCGGGGCTCCCGAACATGCAGCTCACCTTGACCTTCATTCAACCGGGGACATTCTCATCCGCGCTGTGCGCTGCTCCGCCGGCGGCGGGTCAAACCTGTACCCCATCCATTCCGGGCGGTTCTCCGTTCAACCTCCTTAACGGCACAGCGACCAGTTCGACGGCGTCCTTCGGCGTCCTGGTGCAGGCTCTTGATACGAATACCGGTGAAATCACCACGGGCACCGGTACGTTCACCACGCCATTCTCGGTTCCATACCAGACTATTCTCAACACGTTGGCCAATAATGGTTCCGTTGATGACAACCCCTATTCGGCCACCTTCACACTCGATACCATCGTTCCCGAGCCTGCCACGGTGACGATGGGCGCCCTGGGCCTGGGTCTGATCGTCCTGGGCGCAATCCGCAGAAAGCGGGTCTGAGGACGCGCGGTGCATTCCTCCCCGTGAGGGGGAGTACGCCTTTGCAAGCCGGCCTGAAGGAGCCCCGGAGCATGGCATAATCGGAGGGTAGGTCCGCAAACCCGATGAGGAAGCGCGTTTTCTTCGGCATGGGGCTCGTGCTGCTGGCCATCCTCGTAACGCTGGTTATCTGGCAGAGCAGCTTCAGCTTTGGCGATTTCGACCCTACCACGGCCACCCAGACATACGTGTTCTGGGCGGTATCGACACTCGTCTTCCTCCTGACAATCACCATCGGCTTCATGCTGTTCAAGACAGCGTTGAAGCTGTACGTCGAGCGGCAGCGGAACAAAGAGGGCTCCCGAATCAAGACGCGCCTGGTTTTCGGGGCGTTGGCCTTGAGCTTCATGCCGGTGCTGTTCCTGGTTCTGTTCAGCGTTTCGGTTCTGAACTTCAATATCGCGAGGTGGTTCAGCCGGCCGGGGCAGAATATCCGCTGGTCGCTGATTGAAGTCGGCGTGGCGATGGACCACGAGGCGCAACTCCGGGCGAAGGTGCTGGCGCGAATGCTCACCGCCGCGCAGGAGCAACCCGGGCCGGAACTGGAAAAGTTCTGCGCGGAGCAGAATGTGGAACAGGCGTGGACGGAAGGCGCGGACGGACAGCGGACATTTCTGTGCGGCGGGACGCGGCAGGCAACGGCGCGCTCGGTCGAAGGGCGGGCCCCGTTCGGAGCGGACGCGCAGATTGTTGTCCGCCTGTTGATGCCAATCGACTTCGCGGCCAAACAGAAGGAGATCTCCCACCAGGTGGCGGAGTACGATCTTCTCGCGAAGGAGCAGAAGCAGGTGCGGAACCTGTACCTGCTGCTGCTGTTTCTGATCACGCTGTTCATTCTGTTCGTGGCGACGTGGATCGCGCGGTTCATGGCGCGGCAGATCAGTGATCCCATCTCAGCCCTGCTCGAGGCAGCGGAGGAAGTGCGAAAGGGGAATCTTGCGTATCGCATCCAGGGGAACGCGCTCGATGAGCTCGGGGTGCTGGTGCGCGCGTTCAACCAGATGACGCACGACTTGGACGCCAACAGCCGGGAGTTGGAACGGCGGCGGCGCTTCACCGAAGCGATTCTCGAGAGCATTCCCACCGGCGTCATCTCGCTTGCCGCGGACGGATCCATCCAGCGCTACAACCAGGCGCTGAGCAATATATTTCCGGCGCTCAAGCCGGAAAAGTTGACGACGGTGGATCACCTGCTGCCCTCTGAAGAGGCCAGGGAGATCCGCTACCTGATGAAGCGGGCGCGGCGCACCGGCGTGGCGTCGCGGCAGATCGACTTCCGCAGAGGGCGGACGACGATGCACCTCGCGGTTACCGTGGCCGATCTCGAGGATGAAGGCAACTCGGGCTTCGTGGTGGTGATCGAGGACACCAGCGACCTGCTGCGCGCGCAGAAGGCCGCCGCCTGGCATGAGGTGGCGCGGCGGGTGGCGCACGAGATCAAGAATCCGCTCACCCCGATCGCGCTTTGCGCCGAGCGCGCGGCGCTGCAATTGGACCGGCTGGGAATTCCTTCGGATTCAAGCCGGATTCTGCGCGAGTGTTGCCAGACGATTCTGAGTGAGGTGGAGTCCGTGAAGACGCTGGTGGACGAGTTCTCGCGGTTTGCCCGCTTCCCGAGCGCGCAGCCCGCTCCCGGCGATTTGAACGAGGTGGTCGAGGCCGCGCTGGCTGTTTTCCACGGGCGGCTGGATGGAATTGAGCTGCGCAAGGAACTGGAGCCTCACCTTCCGGCGGTGAATATCGACCGCGAGCAGCTCCGGCGCGCCGTGGTGAACCTGGTGGACAACGCCGCGGAAGCGATGCAGGACTCGCACGTGCGGCGGCTTTCGATTGTCACGCGGACCGGCACGCCGGAGGCGGTGGAACTGATTATCGCCGACACGGGGTGCGGCGTTTCACCGGAAGACAGGGAAAGGCTGTTTCTGCCGACGTTTTCGACCAAGGGACGCGGCACTGGTTTAGGACTGGCGATCGTGAATCATATTCTTTCCGAGCATCATGCGCACATTCGCGTGGAAGACAATGTTCCCGTGGGCGCGCAGTTTATTGTCGAGATCCCGGTGGCGGCGGGCGTGGAAGCGGACTACGCCGGTGCCGGGGCATGAAGCGCCATCGCATTCTCGTCGTCGATGACGAGCCCGGGATCCGGCAATCTCTGAAGGGGGTTCTCGAGGACGAGGGCTACGAAGCGAATTGCCTCGAGACGGCCGAGGAAGCGCTCGAGGAACTCGTGCGCCACTCCTACGACGTGGTCCTGCTGGATATCTGGCTGCCGGGAATGGATGGGCTCGAGGCGTTGCTGCGGGTGCAGGAGATTCCCATCGAGGACCGTCCGACGGTGGTGATGATCAGCGGACACGGAACCATCGAGACCGCTGTTAAGGCCACCAAGATGGGGGCTTTCGATTTTCTCGAGAAGCCGCTGAGCATTCAGAAGATCAGCATTACGCTAAAGAACGCCATCCAGCAGCACCGCCTGGAACTCGAGGTGCAGCGGCTGAAGCAGGAAAGCGGGCCGGGGCCGGAGATCATCGGCAACAGCGTGCCCGTGAAGGCGCTGCGGCAGCAGTTGCGGCTGATGGCGTCGACCAACGGACGAGTATTGATATATGGGGAGAGCGGCGCGGGCAAGGAACTGGTGGCTCATGCCATCCACGCATTGAGTCCGCGCGCCGCCGAGCCGTTCGTCGAGATCAACTGCGCCACCATTCCAGAGGATCTCATCGAAAGCGAACTGTTCGGCCACCGCAAAGGCAGCTTCTCCGGGGCGGCGGAGGACAAGACGGGCAAGTTCGAGAAAGCGCACGGCGGCACGCTATTCCTGGACGAAGTGGGCGACATGAGCCTGAAGACTCAGGCCAAGGTGCTGCGGGCCCTCGAGGAGCAGCGCTTCGAGCCGGTGGGAGCTTCGGAGTTTGTGCGCGTGGACGTGCGGGTGATCGCGGCGACGAACAAGAATCTCGAGCGTGAGATCGAGCGCGGCAATTTCCGCGAGGACCTGTTCTACCGCCTGAACGTGATACCGTTCAGCGTGCCCCCCTTGCGCGAGCGCGTGGAAGATATCCCGCTGCTCGCGAACCATTTTCTGAACGAGTTCGCAAGCGCCTACGGGCGGAAGCACAAGGAGCTGACGCCGGAAGCCTACGGAGTGTTGCAGGATTATCACTGGCCGGGGAACGTGCGCGAACTGAAAAACCTGATGGAACGGATTGTGATCATGAATCCGCAGGTGCGTGTCGACGCGCGGCATATCCCGCTGAATCCGGCAAGGCGTTCGGTGTTCGAGCGGCCGCTCGATTTCTTCGGCAGCCTGGCTGAGGTGCGGGAAGCGGCGGAGCGCGAGTACATCCTGAAAAAACTCGAGGAGACGAAGGGGAACGTGTCGCGAACGGCGGAGTTGCTCGGGCTCGAGCGCAGCAATCTGTATCGCAAGATGAAGGCATTGGGAATCGCCTCCACGGAGCCGCGTTCGTAGGACGGGAGAGAAGAACAGGAGGTAGATGATGAGCCGTGCCGTGTTTCTGGCTTCGCTGCCGGTAATGGCGGTGATGGTGATGGCTGGGAAACCGCCCGTGGTTTCTTTGTCGCGAGTCCCGGAGGGCGGCATCCAGCCGCAGGTGGTCGAAGGGATGGATGGCAGGATTCACATGCTGTACTTCCAGGGCGACCCCAAGGGAGGAGACCTCTACTATGTTCAGGCGGGGCCGCCGGGAGAGTTCTCGAAGCCGTTGCGGGTGAACTCGCAGCCCGGGAGCGCCATTGCCATGGGAACCATTCGCGGAGGACAGATCGCCATCGGCCGGAATGGACGCGTGCATGTGGCATGGAACGGTTCGAACAGCGCGTTGCCACAAGGCATGGTGAACCCCGAGTCCGGAAAACCGGGCAGCCCGATGCTCTATGCAAGGATGAATGACGAGGGAACGGCATTCGAGCCGCAGCGCAACCTGATGACGCGCACATTTGGCCTGGATGGTGGAGGCACATTGGCGGCGGATGCGGAGGGGAATGTGTATGTCGCCTGGCATGGCAAGGAGAGGAACGCGGAGAAGGGCGAAGCGGGAAGGCGCGTTTGGGTGGCGGAGTCCCACGACGGCGGAAAGACGTTTCGTCCGGAAATCGCGGCCTGGAAGGAGCCGACAGGCGCTTGCGGATGCTGCGGCATGTCGATGTTCAGCACGCATGAGGGAAAACTGCTGGCTCTCTACCGCTCGGCCACTCGGGAGATTCACCGCGACATTTATCTGCTGGCCTCGGAGGACGATGGGAAAAGCTTTCATGGTTCACTGGTGCAGCGCTGGGAGATCAACGCGTGTCCAATGAGCAGCATGTCGTTCGCGGAGAGCCGGGGCGCGGCCGTGGCCGCGTGGGAGACCGGCGGGCAGGTGTATTACGGAGAGGTGAAAGAGGATCGGGTGGCAAGGCCGGTTGCGGCGCCGGGCGAAGGGAAAGGGCGCAAGCATCCGCGCGTGGCGAGGAATGCGAAGGGGGAAACGCTGCTCGTCTGGACGGAAGGAACGGGATGGAAGCGCGGCGGTTCGCTGGCCTGGCAGTTGTTTGACCGGGATGGGAATGCAATCGGGGAAAAGCGCAGCGTGGCCGGAGTGCCCGTGTGGAGTTTCGGATCCGCCGCCGCGCGCGCGGATGGGACGTTCGCCATCTATTATTGACCTCCTGCCGCGGGGCGGACGACGGCGCTACACTGAGGGCGCTATGATTCCACTCATTGAATATGACGACGCCTCGCCTGAGGTGCGTGCCGTGTATGACGACATCATGGCGTCGCGGAAGACGGATTACATCAACAATCTGTGGAAGGTGATCGCGCATCATCCACCCACGTTGCAGCGCACCTGGGAGCGGGTGAAGACGCTGATGGGCGCGCCGGGCGCGCTCGATCCGGTAACGCGCGAGATGATCTACATTGCCGTCAGCGTAACGAACAATTGCGAATACTGCATTGCGACCCACACGGCCTCGGCGCGGACGAAGGGGATGACGGACGAGATGTTCGGAGAGTTGATGGCGATCATCGGCTTGGCGAACGAAACCAACCGGCTGGCCAACGGATATCGCGTACAGGTGGACGAGCGCTACCGCTGAAACAGGGGCGGCTCCGGGAGAGCCGCCCCCATGAGGGAGCGAACCTCAGAAGTACAGCTTCAAGGCTAACTGCAACTGTCTGGGCGTATTCAACAGATCGCCGCTCGAGGTGAGAACGCCGAACTGCTGGCTCTGGATTTGAAGCGATCCTGTTCCGAAACGGACACGGTTGAACACGTTGAACGCTTCCGCGCGGAAATCCAGGCGGATGCGCTCATAGAGCGGGAAGCTCTTGGTCAGCGAAATATTCTCCGTGTAGTTGGGGAACTGGCGGAACTTCGGATTGTAACGGGTCATGTTGCCGAAGTACTGAGTTGTGCCGGCAAACTGCGTTCCCACCTGCGCCGGGAAAAACGACGCGGGCTGAACGAACGTATCGATGGAAGGATCGAAGCTGCCGCCCTTGGTGGGCGCGCGCCACCCGTCGTAGGTGGAGATGAGCGGACGGTTGCCCGCGGCAAAGAGCACCGTCGGCGTTCCCACTGACGTGCCCAGCCCAAGCGGTTGGCCGCTTGCATAAAATCCGACTCCACTGATGCGCCAGTTGCCGAGAATGGCGGCGGCGGGCCCTTTGTTGAGCATGCTCTTGCCCTTGCCGAACGGCAGTTCCCAAATGGCGGAGATCTTCATGTTGTGGGTGATGTCGAACTGTCCGATGGACTTTTCGAGTCCGCGGTTGAAGTGGTCGATCGCCGTTCCGCTGCCCCAGTAGCTGTCGGAATCGGTGAGAATCTTCGAGAGCACATACGAGGCCTGGACCGTGATTCCCTTGGCATAGCGGCGCTCGACGCGGAAGATGGCCGCGTGATAGCTGGAATGGCCACTGTGGTCGCCGCCGCCGGTGTAAGTATCAATGGCCGAGTACTGCGGGAAGGGACGCAGCGCGCGCGCCACCGTCGCGCCGCTCCCCCAGCAGGCGTCTTTCGAAATGCAGGTGCTCTGGGCGAAAGTCGGGTACGGACTCCGGAACCCGGCCGCCACCGCCGCCGGAGACGTAATGAGACTGTTCATCAACGAGTAGCCGTATTGACTGAGCAGCTTCGGATCCAGTTGGTTATAGTTCAACAACTGCGTTTGCAGGTGTGACCCGGCCATGCCGTTGTAGGACACCTCGAGAATGGTGCTTCCCGAAAGCTGGTGCTGGATGGAAAGATTCCAGAAGTTCTGCTCCGGCAACCGCGTCGCTTCCCTGCCCTGGAACCACGGCATGCTGTCCTTGTTCGAGAAGGACGGGTCGATGAACGGTGGTATGGGATAGTCTGGAAAGCCATTCTTCAGGATCATGTTCGGCAGGATGCCGTTGGTCCCCTGGTCGGGAACGCCGTATGTCTGCGTAAACCCGCGGAAGTGCGAAGAACCCGTGACCGTGGTGACGGCTCCGAAGGAGCGGCCGTAGGAAGAGCGGACAACCGTGTTGGCGGAGACCTGGTAGGCGAAGCCCAGGCGCGGGCCAAAGCCGTGGAACCACGAATCGGCGAGCGTGCGCGTGCCTTCACGGCCCTCGCCCGTGCCCGCATAGATCAACGCCCCGGGGATGTTGCCCGCCCGCGGGTTCGGCCTGGTCGGTGAAAAGTCGCTCCAGCGGTCCTCGAGGCCCGTGGGCGGCATCTGCACCTCCCACCGGAGCCCGTAGTTTACCGTCAGCTTGCTGTTCACGCGCCAGTCATCCTGAACGTAGCCCGCGTAAGAAGGCCATTGCTGGCCGATGAACCGGATGGTGTCGATCTGGCCGCCATTGGCGTAGCCAAGCAGGAAGGAGGCGAACGAGGAGCCCCCCAACGCAGGGTTGTTGCTGTTGGGAACTCCCGTGTTGAGGTAGCTGAAGGCGGCGCAGCCGGATACGCACTGCCGTCCGAAGCCATTGTAGTGCGTCAGTTGGAACTGGCCGCCGAACTTGATGGTGTGGGCGCCCTTCACCCACGTGAAGTCGTCATTGTAACCGTAGATTGTGTTCTCACTGCCGTTGTTGGCTCTGCCGCCCCAGCCCGTGATATCTCCGAAATCGAGGTTGAGCAGGTTCTGGGCGCAGTCCGGCACGTTGCCGAGACACACCTTGTCTTTCCAGTTGATGCCGCTCTTGACGGTGGCCTGTGGCGGATCGTGGTTTTCACGCCAGTTGTTGCCGCCGGCATAGAAGTGGTTGAGTTTCGTGGGACTCATCGTCCAATCCCAACTGAAGCGGAATACATCGCTGTTCTGTTGGAGGTCGTTGTAGTTCGAATAGAGCCCGGGCAGGGTCGGCGGCCCGTTGGGACCCGGCTCCATCGACCTGCGATTGTATCCATAGTAGCCCGAGATGCGGTGCTTATCGTTGAAGATATGGTCGCCCTTGACGCTGATCTTGGTGTTTGGGTTGACGTTGGTGCCGTTGGCGACATAGTAGTTGTTGTTGACGTAGCCGATAGTGCCCGGCACGGCGCCCGTGTTCGGCTTCAGCGTGCCGTTGGCCGTGTAGGCCGCCAGCGCCTTCACCGAGATGGGGTCGAACATGCTCTGGGGAATCCTGTTGCCGGCAAACGGAGCGCGCGTGTAGCTGCCATCCGCGTTGCGCACCTGCGTGGTCGGGTCGTAAATGGGAAGCTGCCTGCCGGCCGCGTCCACCCAATTCGAGAAATCGCCGCTCAGCATCTCCGGCGCGGGGACGGATCGCGTGAAACCCGTGGCCCCGGCGCGGTTGCGGAAGCCCTCAAACGAAGCGAAGAAGAAGCTCTTGTTCTTTCCGGAATAAACCTTGGGGATGAGAATCGGTCCGCCGAAGCTGGCGCCAAAGTCGCTCTGCTTGTATATGGGAATGGGAATTCCCGCGCGGTTGTTGAAAAAATTGTTGGCGTCGAAAGTGTTATTGCGCAGAAATTCATAAGCCGAGCCGTGAAACTCGTTGGTGCCGCCCTTCGAGACGAAGTTCATGACGCCGCCGCCGGCATGGCCGAACTCGGCCTTGAAACCGTTCGAGTCCACCGTGAACTCCGTGATGGCTTCGAGCGAGGGGGCGTTTGTGGCAACCCAGCTTTGTTGCAGCGCCCGGGCGGTGTTGGCGGAGATGCCGTCAAGGTTGGTCCCATAGCTGGCGGCTTGTCCTCCGCCGAGCATGAAGCCGTTGTCGCCGCCGAGGTTCTTCGATTCGGGCGTCAGAGCCGCGAGGTCGAAAGGACTGCGCAGGCTGCCGCTCACCACCAGCGGAAGTTCATCCACCATCTTGTTTGTGACAGCCGCGCTGGACTTGGCGTTCTCCGTGGCAAGTTGCACGGCGTTCGCCTGCACTTCCACGGCCGTGGCGGTGGCTCCCAATTCGAGCGTTACGTCATTGCGGATGGTTGTAGCCGCATTGACCGTGATTCCCGCGGTGGAGGAAGGCCGGAACCCTTCCCGTTCGACGCGCAGCGTATAGATACCCACCTGGAGGCTGGTGGCGACGAATTCACCGGCGTCGTTCGTGGTTAGTGACACGGAGAGCCCCGTGCTTGTATTTGTGACCTGAACTTTCGCGCCGATGATGACAGCGCCGGTCGAATCCTTGACCGTTCCGAGAATAGTACCGCGTTCCGACTGCGCCCACACCATGAGCGGCAGAACGAAGAGGGACATCAATAAACGGAAAATCGAGATGGTTTTGGTCATGACCCCTTCCCCAAAATAATCGATTACTGGGTGAACGGTATCACGATACGGGGGTCGCTGCAACCGGGGGGCCCACCTGTCAACACTGCCGGCGAAGCGGAAGCGGGCCGTGGCTCCCCGTCCCGATCAGGACCTGTCGGATCGATGAGGCCCGCCGCCGCGAATTATCCCGGCGAATCAGCGTTCCTTGATCAGCCGCTGTACCCGGCGCAGACGGCCTTTCAATTCTTCGCTTGCCTCGGTCAATTCATTGGTGTCGTAGATCACCCGCGGGGTCATGAATACAATCAGCTCCGTCCGCGCCTTCTTGTAGGTGCGGTTGCCAAACGCCGCTCCAATAATCGGCAGACGGTGCAGACCGGGAATCCCCGAACTGCCTTCGCTGTTGGTCTCCTGGATGATCCCCGCAATCGCCACGGTGTCGCCGTCCTGGACCGTTACCTGCGTGTTGACATTCCGCTTGCTGAAGGATGGGGATTGAATGCTCGCCGATGCCTGGGGCGGCACCGCGCTGCTCACTTCCTGGTTGATCATCAGCGTGACGATTCCGCTCGGAATCACGCGCGCGAGAATCTGCAGCGTGACGCCGGCATTGCGGTTCGTAATGCTGTTGGCGAAGACTGAGTTTCCACCCGTCTGGATGCCGCTCGGCGTCGTGGCGCTGAGAGTGGGCACTTCCTCGCCCACGTTCACCAATGCCGGGATGCTGTCGGTGGCGATCACGGACGGGGCGGAAATCGTCTTCGCGCGCCCCGTGGATTCCTGCGCCGAGAGGAAGGTCAACAGTTCTTTCGTCTGGCCCACCAGGTGCGCCGTCTGAAGCGTGGTCGTCAGCCCATTCATGGTCGCCTGAATGATGCCTTTGTTGTTCTCCCGCCCCGCCGAGCGGTTCTGCAGGAACGCCTGCACGCCGCTCGCGAAGTCGCCCGTGAGCTGCACTTCATAGATCCGCGCCTCGATCAACACCTGTCGCGGCGGCACGTCCAGCTTCTCGAGCAGCCGCAGAATCTGGTCGTATTCCGCCGGCTTGGCCTGGATGAGGAGCGTATTGTCGAAAGGATTCGGAACGACGCGTGGAATGTTCGCGTTCTGCGCGCCCGGAGCAGCGCCGCCAAGGTAGGAGCCTGTCAGGTCAGTTCCCGCCGGAGGCGGCGTGGAGGTGGCGGCGGGCGTAGTCAGCGGAACCGCGGTGGAAGCGCTTTGCGGAAGTACGCCGCCGCCGCCATAGGAGGGCATGCCATAGCCCATGCCGCCATAGCCCATTCCCCCATAACCCATCCCTCCATAGCCCATCCCGCCGTATCCCATCCCTCCATACCCCATGCCCCCATAACCCATGCCGCCGTAGCCCATCCCTCCGTAACCCATTCCCCCGTAGCCCATTCCGCCGTATCCCATCCCTCCATAACCCATCCCACCGAATCCGCCGTAGCCCATACCGCCCATCCCCATGCCCATCATCCCCATCATTCCCATGTTCCAGCCGTAGTTGAGACCGCCATACAACTGCATGATCGCCATCGAGAGCATGAACGCCTGGCCATACTTCACGCGGTATACATAGTTGTCCGTCGAGCCCGTGGTGCTTTTCACGGGCACGTCCAGTTTCTTGATCCAGCGTTCCACTTCCTCGAAGACCCCCGGATTCGGAGCCACGGCGATAATCGTGTTGATCCGGTCAACGGCGAGGAACCTGATGGAGCTGTTCTTCTCACTCATCGCGTACGCCTTGAACACCGCGTCGAGTTCCTTGGTGATGTCCGACGGCCGCCCGTTCTTCGTCTCAAACAGCCGCACGCGCTTACTCGCGAACGTCTCGCTGTCGAAGAGCGAAACCAGTTCCATCGTGCGCCGCAGGTTGCGGTTATTATCCAGAATCAATAACAGATTGGCCGGCTCGTATGTGGATACGGAAGACCCTTCACCGCGGAACGGCTCGAGCAACTTCACCATGTCCGCCACCTGCGCATACTTGAGAAAGACCAGGTTCAGCGACATGCGCTCGTCTTCCGGAATGTCCTGCGGATTCGTGGTGGTCTGCGGCTTGAGCGGCAGGCGGCTCACCTCGGCGATCGGGACAATGCGGTAGATGCCGCCAACCTGCACCATCGCCGCCCCGTTGATGCGGAGAATCGTCTCAAGCAGAGATCGCACTTCCACGCCCCGAATTTCTCCGTAAGTATGGATGATGACGCTGCCCTTGATTCTCGGGTCGAGGATATAGTTGATCTTCAGACGCCGCGCCAGAATGTCGATGACGTCGGTGAGCGAAGCATTGGGCAGATCGAGCACCATCGGAGCCCCGGGCGGAGCGGCGGTTGGCGGCTGCTGTTGAGCCTGCGGATAGAGCACGGCGGCGAAGAGCAGAAAGCTCAGATGGCGAAGACGCATATCTTCACTTCCCCGTGCTTGCGGACGCCGTGTTGTGCGTCTCCTGGGCGCGCTTCCAGACCGCGGCCTCCGTCTCATTGAGCTCCGTCTTCTTCGCAGTCCAATGCTTGCGGCCGAAAGGACTCGGCCCGGAGAACGCCACCGAATCACCGGCGTCCGTCGCCGTCCAATCAGCCGGAACCGGAGCGGGAGCTTCCGCCTTCTCCGGACCGCGCATGATGCCGAACGGCGTCTTCCGGTAGGTCCATGCCTGACCTTTGGGGTCCACCCAGCGGTAGAAACCCGGCGAGATCTCCTTCGCGCCGGCGGGGATCGTTACGGGCGCGGGCGTCTTTTTCCGCGCCGTCTTGGCCGGAGGAGCCGTTTCCCTAGGGGCGGTCTTCTTCGCCGGCTGCCCGCCTGACGCGGCTACCGCGAACACCGTCAAAGCGGCCAGTGACATGCCTGCTTCTCTCATAAGATTCCTCTTTCTCCTTTATTTGTTCACCGGCTCCCAGCGGCAGACCTTGCCGAAGGGCGACTCCGAAACCACCTTGCGCTTGCCGTCCACCACCGTGCCGGGAGGCGAAGGATCGTTGGCATTGCATGCCGATATGCCCATACCCATGTCCGCCCCCGGACCCGAGCGCGCCGGCTCAGGCGGCTTCGGCGGAGCCGCCTGAATCGAGGTGATCGGAGCCGGGCGGGCTGATTCGGCCGGAGAAGGAGCCGAGCGGTCCTGCAATTCGGCGAACCGTTTCTGGAACTTCTTGTCCTCCCACTCGAAAGTGAGCGCGTCGTTTCCGATCTCCGCGAGTTTGAACTCGCCTACCTTGTCCCCCGCCTTGAACGGACGCTGCCGCCCCGGACCATCGTTGAGTATCGCCGTCAGGCCGTCCCCCAGGTTCATCACGCCGTAGAATTTCGGAAAGGCCGGAACGGGCTTCGGCGCGGCCTGCTCCACAACCACGTTCGGATTACGGTCCTTCGAGAACAACATCTGCTGGGCCACGTCCAGATAGCCGGCCGCCTGCAGCGTGGCCGGAGCGGGCAGCGGAGCAACCGGCGCAGGCGGCGGCAGCTTCACCACCCGCGACAGCATCTTCTTTTCCCGCTCCCGCGCGGTTTGCCATTCCTGCCGCAAGTGCCGCGCCAGCAGCCCCAGGCATGCCACCAGAATCAGATTGAGCGTCCAGAGCTTCTTTCTCAAAACGACGCCCCCTTCCTCTCCGGCACAAGCCGCCTGGGAACCACCGCCGATACGGAAAGTCTCACGTTCGTGGTCTTCTGCTTCTGGTTGGCCGAATAGATTCGCAGTTCGTTGACAGCCGTGATTTCGGGCTGCGAGGTCAACTCCGTGACGATGTTGAGCAACTGTTCGATGCCGCACTCGATGGTGACCGACACCGGCGCTTCGCCGTAATGATCCCCCAACGGCCGGACATTGCCGAATTCGCTGGCCCGGATCTCGACCGCGGGGCTCTGCGCACGGGCCACCCGTCGAATGGTTTGCAGCAATTGCGCCTGGGCCTGCGCCGCCGTATCCGCCTGCAGGACTCTCTTTTCCCGCCCGGCGAGTTGAGCCGAAACCTGTTTATAGATCTCCTCCCGTCCGGGAACCTGCGCCGACAGCACGCGCATCCGTTCGAGGCGCTTCTCGGAAGCGCTGATGCTCTCGACCGGAGTATCCGTTTCACCGGACGGGGAATCCGTCACCAGAACGTAGATCAACACTCCGATCGCGGCGAATCCGAGAATCAGCAGCGCGCGGCGGTCGCGCTCGGAAAGCGTCACTGGGCCGCTCCTTCCCTTGCCGCTCGAATGCGGAACACCTCGACGTTGCCCACCCTGCTGATGGGGATGACGAACTCCGAGTTCCGGAACTGAGGCGAACTGTCGAGCGCCTTCAGCAGGCCGGTCGCCTGATCCGATTCGCCCGCGACGACAAGACCCGTGCGGCTGAGTTCCAGCGTATTCAGCCACGCCGGCGCGGTGATGACCCGTGTCGCTTCCCGGAGCGCGTCCAGGTCGGACTTCGTGCGGCTCTGAAACTGGTCGAGAAGGCTGATGCGTTCACGCGCCTGGGCAATGCGTCTGTCGAGTTGCGCCAACAGCTTCGCCCGCGGCTCCAGCAGTTTAATCTCCGCATTCAACGCGTCGATATAACGCCGGTCCTCATAGCGGTGGTAAAAGCCCAGGGCGGCTAGCGCCAGTGCCAGCAATGCCCCCAGCGCGAGCGTGGGCGCGTAGATGAGCCGGCTCGAACTGCTGCGCTGGGCGGAGGGAAGAAGGTTGACAGGGAGAGCGAAACGCGGGCACGCGGCCGCCAGCGAGGCGAGATAGGCCAGCGTATAATCCTCCCCGCCGGCTTCGGGAGCGCGCCGCGGAGAGGGAAGGATCGCGGCGAGCTCCCGGGGGGATACGTCATCCGGAAGACGCAGTTCGGCGGCTGAAACAGCCGCCGCGCGCTCCGCGGAATTCTCATGGATAGCCGAGTAGATGGGTTTGGCGGGGCTTTCACCGTAAGCCTCGATCGAGGAGCCGGATTGGTGAAGCCCGAGGAAGCCTTCCCGTGGCGGTGCGCCATGCAGCCGCAACGCGCCGTGAATGGCCGCCGCGCTGAAGGTGAACGAGGATACCTTGATGCCCGCTTCGGCAAGCAACTCCGCTTGCCGCTCGATGTAGGACTGCCGCGCGATGGCAATCAGCACGGCGCTCCCGCCCAGCCTAGCCCAGGTCCAGGCCGCGTCCGTATCGGCGTAAGGATGAAGCGTGTCGATCTGAAGCCGGATTGCCGCTTCCATGTCCCTGGCGGCAACGCCCGGCAACGTCAGAACGCGGACGATCACCTCGCGGCGGGGGAGGAGGACTGCCGCCGCGAGGTGACCGGCTCCGTGCTTGCGGAGGAGGGAAGCATATTCGGCGCCCCATTCAGCGGCCGGACGCTCGTGATATCCGGCGATGGTGAACGCCGCCGTCACATCCACGCCGCCGGGTCGAACTCTCGAGATAGCCACGCGCATCGCATCCGGCGCCAGTTCAATTCCGGCGCCTGTTCCGATGGCCAGATATTGCTTCAGGCCGCTCACTCGAAATCTCCCACTCCCAGGCCCCCCTGGTCGTACCAGCGCAACACATGATAGGGCGCGTCCTTCGTGGTGGGGGCGAACTTGACAAGGGCGGAGACCGTGCGGCGCATATCGGAAAGCTGCCCGTTTTGCAATCGCAGGCGGGCGGTGGCGCGGAGCGTGGTGATCGATCCCGTTCCCAACACCAGGCGGGACATGGCGGGGCCCACGCCGCCAAGAAACCGTTGAAGCTGCTCCATGCTGATAAATGGAGCGATCCTCCGCGCGGCGACTATCGCCGCCACCGCATCCGGAGGAATGCCCACTGCCGCAAGCACCGCCGGTTGCGCCGTGTTCGCTTCCACCTGGCCGCCGGAAAACACCGATAGGCAATCCCGCAGGCCGGGCCTCGGAACCAGGCGGTCCGCCGTGCCGCGCGTGTAAGTGCCGTGGAAGAGATCCGGGGTCATGCCTTTTACCAAAAGCAGCTCCTCTATCTCTTCGAATGACGCATGCCGCGCGCGGAAAGACGGAGACGCGGCCAAATAATACTGGTCGAACTCGCTGATCCCGTTGGGAACGGGAGATCGCCAGTCGAGAATGGCGGCGGTGATTTCCCGCGCCCGCGCCTCATCCGTCCCCAATGCGATCAACAGCCGGTAGAGTTCCTCGGGCGGAGCCATATTGACGTTGAGCTTCGAGGATTCCGGTATGAAGTCCACATCCGCGCTGCCATTGGGAAATTCGAAATGGAGCCGCCGCATGCCCGGCGTCCAATAGCGCGGCGAGCCGTCCGGATTGCGAAACTGCTCCCCCCAGAAAACATAGAGCAGGGCGCGATCAATGGCGCCCCTGGCGAGAAAATATTCCTTCACTCCATCGGCCGATGTGGCGGAGCGTTCCACTTCCCCCCGCACCGTGGCGGCCACCGAGAATGCAATGGCGGAAAGCGCCGCCGAAAGCCACAGCACGGCCAGCAGCGCGCTGCCGCGTCTAGTCGGCATATTGCCCCATGGGAGCGCGGTTGACGAAGACCGGAACAGTCAAAGCCATCGGGTTGATGCTTGCGGGATCCGGATCGAGCGGCTGCATCTCGATGCGAATCGCCGAAGGCCAGTAGGGCTGAATCCAGCGCGGCGTCCACCGCTCGTTGAGCGGCGGCGGCAGGATCTCCCTGTATAGAAACCGCACCCGGGAAAGCTTGTCGGCAAGCACGAACGAGTTCGCCCCCACGGCGATCGGAACGAACTGCGGCACGGAAGTTCCCAACACGGGATCATTCGCCAGACCCAGACAGAAACGGCCCGCGCCCAGGGAGCCGGTGTAGGGAACCTCGTTCACCACCAGCCGGTAGCCCCGGTTCTCCTCGCCCGGGATAACCTGGAATTCGAGTATGGAAGGGGCCCCGCGCGATGCCTCCGCCAGCGAATAGCTGGAAACGAATCGCATCGATTGCGGTTCCCCCTCGAAGAACGGAATCCGCGCATAGGGCGGCTTTCCGCCGGCGGCGCTGCAATCGGCGTTCACCGGCATGAAGCCCGCGATCTGCTGTTCGAGGATCATCCGCGCCCCCATGGCGCGGCGATTCGCCATCACCCTGTGGTTCGTCCTCTGCAGCGCATTCAGCCCCACCCGCATCGCTGTCAGAATCCCGGCCACCAGCAGCGAGAGCAGCGAGACGGCGATCAGGAGTTCGAGCAGCGTTACCCCCGCCCGCGAAGATCGTCTCATTGCCGGATGGCGCCTCCCTGCACATCATCCGCCTGAAGAACGGTCTTCCTGTAACCGTCTAGTGTGAACGAGTGGCGCTGGTTGCCGTCCATCCACCATATTTCACACTCGACGCGTTCCAGAATGGCGCTGCCCGGCCCCACATTCGGCGGCACCTCGAACGGCTGCATCCTCGCGCGCCACCCTCCGCTCAACCCCGCGTCCGTGGCCGGGGTGAGCGCGCCCTCCACCTGGTAGCGGGGAAGACGGGGTTCGAGCAGCAGCTCATCCATCTTCCGGCGGGCCACCAGCGCCGCGCGGTCGTGGTCCGTCAGCCGCGCCGCGTTATGCAACGAGGACGAGAGCGCCGACAGAAGCCCCACCACGGCCACGGCCATGATGGAAGTGGCCACCAGCATCTCGAGCAGCGTGAAGCCCGCGCGCCTCGAGGTCACTTCTCCTCCTCCTCGCCGGGCGTCCGGATGTCCGGAACCCCCGTAATCGGATCGACGCTTACCGTCTTCCTCGCCCCCCGCGCGTTCGCCAACTCGACGTACATCCGCGGAATCGCCCCTCCGGGATAGAGGTAAATATGGGGGATATCCGGCTTCACCGACTTGATCTTCACTCCGGCGGGCATGGCCAGCACCCGTTCGTAGCCCGCTTCGCTCGATCGCGCCGTGAGTTTGCCGTCCGGTTTCGAGATGGTGATTTCGATGACCCTCTGCCGCCTGCTTGCGCGGTTCATCGCCGAGTTGAGAAACGCGGCGGTGGAATCAGCGGCCGAGGCGAGGCGCAGCGAATCGACGCCGGAAGTGACCGCGGGGAACGTGATGCCCACCATGATGCTGATGATCGTGATGACGATCAGCATCTCGATGAGCGTGACGCCCCCTTCCGCCCGCATTACTGGCTCTTCCAGCTCACGATGTCCGTGTTGATTCCGTCGCCGCCGGGTTGCCCGTCGGCGCCATAGCTGATGACATCGGGTTCATCCCCGTGCTCGCCGGGGTACTTGTACACGTACGGCCTGCCCCAGGGATCCACGGGAATCTCCTGCGGCAGGTAAGGGCCCTGCCACTGATTCACGCCCTGCGGCTTCACGCGCAGCGCCTGCAACGCCTGTTCGTTCGTGGGGAACAACCCCGTATCCAGCTTGTAGGTGCCAAGCGCCGTCATGAACGAGTTGATCTGCTGCCGCGCCGCCGTCGCGCGCGCCGTGTCCGTCTTGCGCAACATGCGCGGCGCAACCACCGCCGCGAACAGCGCGATGATGGTCACCACCACGAGCATTTCAATGAGCGTCACGCCCGCCTGCCCGCGGACACGCCGTTTGTTGTTCATAATCTACACCGCCACTTCGTTGATGCTGGTGATTGCCAGCAACATGCTGAGAATCATCGCACCCACAATGATACCCATCACCAGGATCACCAGGGGCTCGAACAGCGAGGTGAATCGCCGGATGGCCACGCGCGTGTCGTTCTCATAGATGTCCGCCATGCGATGAAACATCTCATCGAGTTTGCCGGTCTCCTCCCCCACGCTGAGCAGGTGCCCCGCCAGCGGCGGAAACTGCCCGCCGCGCTTCAGCGGAGCCGCGATGCCCTCGCCGCGCTTCACCCCCTGCGAAACGGCGTCGAGCGAACCCGCGATCCGGCGGTTGTTCAACGTCGCCGCCGCAATGCCGAGGCTCTGCACCAGCGGCACGCTGTTGGCCACCAGAGTCCCCATGGCGCGGGCGAAACGCGCCGTTTCCGCCTTCCGCAGCGCGTCGCCAAGCGCCGGCACTTTCAGCCGGAACCCGTCCCACCACAGCCGTCCCTGCTGCGTGCGGATGAATGAGTACAGCGCCACTCCCGCCACGGCAAGGCCCAGACCCACCATCCAGCCGTAGTTCTGCACGTACTTGCTGGTCTCGAGCAGCACCTTCGTCGGCAGCGGCATCTTCATGCGGCTGTCTTCAAACACGCTGGCAAACCGCGGCACCACGTAGTTGAGCAGAATCGTGATCGAGCCCAGTCCCACCAGCGCGAGCAAAGCCGGATAAATGAGAGACGAAACAATGTACCCGCGCAGGTCGTCCCGCGTCCGCTCGAATTCCGCCAGGCGCGTGAAAATCACTCCCAGGCTTCCGCTGGCCTCCCCCGCCCGCACCATGTTGATATACAACTCGGAGAAATGATCCGGATAGGTATGCAGCGAATCCGCGAAGCTCTTGCCGCCCTTGATCAGCCGCAAAACATCCAGAATCACGGCCCGGAACTGCTGCCGCTCGGTCAGTTCGCTTGCAATCGTCAACGCGCGGTCAAGGGGAATCCCCGAGTTGAGCAGCGTCGACATCTCCTGGGTAAAGAACAGGATATCCCGCCGTCTGGTCCCCGGCAGGCCGGGAATCCTGATCTCGAAACCCTTGCTCGCCTGCAGGCCGACGTAAAGAGGAGTCAGCCCCTGGCGCCGCAACTCGCTGAGAACGAGTTTCTCCGTGGGAGCCGTCAGCGTGCCCGCGCGCGGCCGTCCGTCGGGCGAAACCGCCTTATAGTAATAGGTCGTCACCGCATGGCTCCGGCAGGGAGTTCCTCGTCACAGTTGGTAAGACGGCGGTGGATGGGAAAAAGTCGAAGCGATCCGCAAGCCATTGCCGAGTGTATAATCAAACCTGCTAAGAGGAACCGCTGTCCGTGAGGAGTGAAATGAAATACAGGGGAAAACCGGGAACTCGAGTCATCTGTCTGTTGTTGGGGAGCGGCATCGCCGGCGCTTTCGCCTGGCAACTTGCCCAACCGCCCGCTGATAAGTACATCGCGGCGATGGACAATCCGCACCGCGTCCTGAAAGTCGATGAGGTCATCGCCAAACTCGAACTCAAACCCGGAATGATCGTCGCCGACATCGGCTCGGGCAGCGGATCATTCTCCATTCC
Organism: Bryobacteraceae bacterium; assembly: GCA_019187195.1. GTDB lineage: Bacteria > Acidobacteriota > Terriglobia > Bryobacterales > Bryobacteraceae > CADEFT01. The sequence continues at coordinate 24,346 of JABAQT010000019.1, read as the reverse complement.
CATGGCCAAGGCGATCGCGCCCAATGGGATCCTGTACGCGGTGGATATCGATCAGGCGATGCTCGATCACGTGGCTGCCCGCGCCAAGGAAGCCGGCGTCTCCAACGTCCGTACCGTCCTCGGCGAGTTTGACGATCCCAAACTGCCCGTGAAGAACGCGGACGTGGCCTTCTTTCACCGCGTCCTGCACATGATCGAACACCGCCAGGCCTATCTGAACGCAACCGCGCGGTACCTCGCGCCGGATGGCCGCGTCGTGGTGATCGAAAAGAACCGCGAGGACTCACCGGATTGGATGTGGTTGAACCAGCCCGACGTCGATTCGTGGATGGCGGCCATCGGCTTCTACCCCGCCCAACACTTCGGCGTATTCGACGATAGATACTTCGTGGCATACCAGCGCCCCTACGGAAAAAGCGTGCTGCTGAAGAAAGGCCCGGCCAAGAAGGATTGACTCGTGCGCGGCGGCCTCCGCAGGCCGGCGTGTGTACACTAGCTCACTCGATATAATGTGCATATGGCGAAGCTCACACTGAGTGTGGACGACAAGGTCATCACTTCGGCGGAGCGCTACGCAAAGAGGTATGGCCTCTCCGTGTCTGAGATAGTCGAAGCGTATCTCGCCGCCCTTGTCAAAGAGCCTTCCCCCGCCCCTCGGGATGCGCCGGTCCTGCGCGCGCTCCGCGGCTCCCTGAAAAAAGCGGACATCGAGGAATACAGGAGACATCTGGCGACAAAGTATCGATGAAGAAAATCCTCGCCGATGTCAATGTCATCCTCGATGTCCTGTTAGATCGGAAACCCCACGCTGAGGCTAGCGCTGTGGTTTGGGCAGCAGTTGAGTCCGGAATGGTTGAGGGGTTGCTGTCTGCTCACGCGGTGACGACCATCCACTACCTTATCCGCAAGGAGAAGGGGACTGCCGAGGCCAGGAAAACCCTCTCTGCGATCCTCAGTCTCTTCGCTGTCGCGCCCGTTGACAACACAGTCATTCAGGAGGCTTTGCGGTTGCCCTGTTCCGACTTCGAGGATGCGGTCACCGCGGCGGCCGCACGGCTGGCGGATTGCGATTCCATCGTCTCGAGAGATATCAAAGGATTTCGCGGGTCCAGGGTCCCCTGTCTGACCCCGGAAGCGATGGCGCCGCTCCTCAACACGGCGTTTCCTCCGCGGTGATCATTTGCGTCTCGGCCGCGAGTTCCCTCCCGTCAAAACTCCTGCGTCACGCGCGTCACTTCCTCCGCGGTAGTCACCCCCAGTTTCACCTTCAGCCAGCCGTCTTCCCGCAAAGTCCGCATCCCGTTCCGCCGCGCGGCCTCCGTCAGCACGCTCGCGTCCGCGTTCCCCATGATGAGCCGCCGCAACTCGTCATTGAGTTCCATCATCTCGAAAATCCCCACGCGCCCCACCATTCCCACTCCGAAACACCGCTCGCAGCCTTTGCCCCTGAACGCGGTGATCGTCTCCCCAAGCGGCGTCACCAGCTCCCGCGCCGCCACCCGGCAATGCGGGCAGATCACCCTCACCAGCCGCTGCGCCAGCACCGCCACCAGCGAGGAGGTTATGAGGTAGTTCTCGACGCCCATATCCGTCAGCCGCGTAATGGCGCTCGGAGCGTCGTTCGTGTGCAGCGTCGAGAAGACGAAGTGTCCCGTCAGCGCCGCGCGTATCGCGACGTCCGCCGTCTCCCGGTCGCGGATTTCGCCCACCATGATCACATCCGGGTCCTGCCGCACTATGTGCCGCAGTCCACTCGCGAACGTCAGCCCGATCTGCGGATTGACGTGAATCTGGTTGATTCCGTCCATCTGGTATTCCACCGGGTCCTCGATCGTGATGATCTTCTTGTCCGTCTGGTTGATCCGCTTCAGCGCGGAATAGAGCGTCGTGGACTTGCCGCTGCCGGTCGGTCCGGTTACCAGAAAAATGCCGTGCGGCAGCCCGGTGAAATACTCCATCCGCCCCAGCATGTGGTCGTCAAAACCGAGATTGCGAAGGTCGTAGAAGTCGCCGGCCGAGCGGTCGAGCAGACGCATGACGACGCTCTCGCCATACAACGTCGGGAGCGTCGAAACACGCAAGTCCACCTCGCGTCCGAGCGTCTTGATCTTGATGCGCCCGTCCTGCGGCAGACGCCGTTCGGCGATGTTGAGCTTCGCCATCAGCTTGATGCGGGAAATGATCGCCGCTTTCATCTCCCGCGGAGGAGGATCCTGGGAATGCAGCACGCCGTCAATCCGGAAACGGATGCGAAACTCCTTTTCAAACGGCTCGACGTGGATGTCGCTGGCGCGCTTCTCGAGCGCCGTGCCGATCATCGTATTCACCAGGCGGATCACCGGCGCCTCGCTCGCCATGTCGCGCAGGTGCTCGAGATCCTCCTCGGAGGCGGCCACCGGCTCCGCCTCTCCTTCCGTGCGCGCCCGTTCGCCCAGATACTTGTCGATCGCGTCGATAATCTCCTGCTCGTTGGCAAGCGCCGGTTGCACCCTCAGCCCCGTCACCGATTCCACCGCGCGAATCGTCTCCACGTCGAGCGGGTCCGCCATTGCCAGCCGCAGCGAGGAATCGCTCATGCCGAGCGGAATCGCCTTGCACTGCCGCAGGAACCGCGGCGCCAGCGTCTCGGTTTCCGGAACTGCCGGCGGCGGTCCATCTATCGCCGCCAGCGGCACCCCGAGTTGCTCGCTGAGACACCCAAGCATGTCGCGTGTCGCCAGAAAACCAAGATCCACCAGAATCTTGCCGATTTTTTCCCCTCGTTCCCGCTGGATCTCGAGCGCCCGGTCCAGTTCCTCGGCGGAGATGAGCTTCCGCGACAGCAGCATTTCGCCAAGCCGCATCTAGTATTCCTGAATCTTGAGAACCGAATCGAGTTGTAGGCGATCGCGCTTGCCCGTCGAGATCTCGAGCAGATTCTTCTTATAAGCCTGCATGACGATCTGCGCCGGGATTCCTGAGCTATCCTCGCCCGGATGCCGCGTCAGCGAAATGCCGAGCGCCATCTGTTCGTCCGGATCCAGACCCTCATGAGTGGCCGCCGAATCGAGCAGCATCTGCTTCATGGCCGTCCGCAGCAGCGGCAGGCGCTGCAGTTTTTTCTGGCGGACCCTCAGCCAGTCGGCCTTGGTCATCTGCTGATGGAACGGGCTGATCCCGGGGACGGGAGCCAGGTCCACCTCGGCCGAGTAGACAATGCCGAAGCCCTCCACATATACGCCCCTCGTCATGCCGAGCAACAGGAATGGATCTCCCTCGAGAACTTCACGCTCCAGACGATGGTCGAAGCTCTTTTCCACCGCCGCAATCGAGGCGCGCGTCAGCCTGGCGCGGCCCGTCGCGCACAGAGAAACGGCCGCGGTAACCGCGATCACCAGCAGGCGTTTCATTTGCCCGCTCCTTCCTGGTTGCTCGCGAGGTAAACCATGCGGTTCATCTGCTTACGCAACAGTTCGAAGTTCGCGTCCACGGTGGCGCGGTCGGCCTCGCGCGCCAGCGCGAAACGCTTCTCCGCCTCATCGAGCGCCGTCCGGACCAACACTCGCGACTTGCCCTCTTCTTCCGCCCTCACCCGCGTCACCGACTTCGCGACGGCGGCCTCCAGCCGCTTCCCGACTTCGGCTTCCACCTGCCGTGAGATCTCAACCGGATTCACCGCCACGGCTGGCTTCCCCGGACGTGCAAGCACGCCGTGCGCCAGGATGGCCGCCGACAGCATCGCCGAGCAGCCCAACGCCAGCCTGGGAGCCGGATTCCAGAATCGTTGCAGCCAATTCGGCTCGAAGACTTTATCGGAGACGAAAGCGATGCGCCGCGGCGGCTCCTCTTCCGGCAGCCGCCGCAGCGCTCCCATAACCAGTGCGAGCCGCTCCACTTCCGCCGCGGCTTCGGGATGGGTGGCAAGGTGGCGTTCCACCTCGATACGTTCGGCCGCGGTGAGTTCGCCGAGGATGTATGCTTCGAGATCGGGTGCTTTCATGGGGTACTCCGCACAGGCGCCAGGATTTCCTTGAGCGTCTCGAGCGCCGTATACACGCGCGATTTCACGGTCGAAACCGGCGTGTCCAGCACTTCGGCGATCTCCTCGAACTTGAATCCCTGGTACACCTTCAACAGAACGGCTTCGCGTTGATCTTCCGTCAGCCGGCCGAGAGCGCGCTCGACGGCAAGCGACGTTTCGATGGGAAGCAGCGTGCCCCATCCCGCCGCGGCCTGCTTCGGCTCCCCCGGCTCGCCTTCGGATTTCGGCTTGCGCAACAGCGAGTAAGCCTCGTTGTGCGCGATCCGGAATAGCCAGGAACCGAATTTCGCCGGATCCTCGAGCTTGCCGAGGCCCTGGTACGCCTTCAAGAACACATCCTGGCTCAAGTCCATCGAATCATCCCGGTTCCCGGTTAACCGCAACAGGTAGTTATAAATACGCTTTTCCCAGCGGGAGACGAGAAGATTGTAGGCTTCGACGCTCCCGCGCCGCGCCCGCAATATCAGGTCGCGATCCTCGACTTCCCGGAAGATCAAAAAGCTTTGCCTGCTCCAGTCGATAAGACGCCGCGTGCGCGAAAAAAGACGGCTGCGCCCGGTCTTTCTTTATTATGCGGCGGATGATAACAAGCGGGCGGGTGGTTGGGTACCCCCCAACATGCCCGTTCATTGCCGGCGTTAGTCTAAGAGCATGCCATGCAAGAAGAGACCGCCCGATCCCCAGGCCCCTCTCCGGGAGCAGCTTGTCCATCTGCTCCAGGGCGGCGATGCGCACCTCGGCTTCTCAGATGCGCTCGGCCGTCTTCCCCTAGAAAAAGCCGGTCTCCGCCCGCCCGGCGCCCCCCACTCCGTCTGGGAACTGCTCGAGCACATACGGATCGCGCAGGAAGACATCCTGCGCTTCAGCCAGTCCGCCGACTACGTGTCGCCGAAGTGGCCCGATGGCTACTGGCCGGCCTCCTCCGCGCCATCGAGCGCCCGGAACTGGAAACATTCCATCCGCCAGTGTGAAGACGATCTCACCGAGTTCGCCGCCCTGGTGCTCGATCCGGACCACGATCTTCACCATGCGTTTCCCTGGGGCAGCGGGCAGACGCTGCTGCGCGAAGCCCTCGTACTGGCCGATCACAATTCGTACCACCTTGGCCAGATCGTGCTCGTGCGGCAACTACTTGGCGCCTGGCGCCCCTGAAGCAACGCACGCGAAGTTCTCCGCCTCATCCAGGCTGCCCGATCCTTTGTAGCGCGCCACTTGCGGATACGGGCACAAGGGGCGCGTGCGCACAACCCTTCCCCCCTCGATCTTCGAAGCCGTGATCGTCGTGGGCGCGATGCCTTCCTCCACCCACCGCTCGAGCGCCAGCGTGAGATCATTCCCCGCGTCCGGCTTCCCTGCCCTCCCCCAGAATTGGTCCGGTCCCGGCCCCCCGCCGCAATGCTGCATCCCCGGAACCATGTAGAGTCTCACAAACCGTTCCGCTTTCCTCGCCCCCACCTTGGCTACCACCTCCTGGTAGTAGTTGATCGTGTTCAGCGGCGTCAGCGCGGCGTCGCACCATCCGTGATACAGAATCAACTTGCCTCCCCGCGCCTCGAAAGGCTTCAGATTCGGGTCGGTCGCATTCAAAACCGGAGCCAGCTTCTTCTGTATCAGCGCCACGTCCTTGCCGTAATTCAGGGTCTTGAAGTCCCAGGCCGGATTCTCGAACACCATATTCCGGAACATCTGCGTGCCGAAGAAGTACTGTGCGCTCTTTTCCGGCTCTTCGTTGTCGATCCACGCTCCCCATCCGCCGCGCCCCGTCTCGCCGCCGGGAACAAACCCTGGAAAGATGGACTTGCCCTTGGGGTCTTTCGGGCCCTCATAGATCTTCCGCAGCGTTTCCACCTGCGGCGCGGTCAGGCAATCGACTGAGTCCGGCCCCTTGCAAAGCAGAACGGCCGGATCGAAGTGACACTGCCTTGGATCCTCGATCAACCCGTCCGCGGCGCCGTCCCGGGCGTCGCACGCCGCCAGCGCCCCCGATTCGATGGTTTTCAGCTTCGCGGGCGGTATATAGCTTGCCGCATCCTTCCGCAGCGCCTGCTGGTTCCATACAAAGCCGATCCCGATCCGCGTGAAAGCGTTGGCCGGAGCGCCGGAGATGATGCCGTCATAATCGCCCGGGTAGCGCTGAGCCTCCATCAAAGCCTGCCTCCCTCCGTTCGAGCAACTGGCGAAGTAGGATTTCGATGGGGCCTTTCCATAATAGGCTTCAACAATCGCCTTGGCTTTCACCGTCATCTCGTGAATGCCCCGGTAGCCGTAGTCGATCAGCTTCTCGCGATGTCCCAGCGCCCAACTCGCATCGTTCCCGCTATGCCCCGTGTCGGTCGACGCCGTGGCGTACCCGCGCGCCAGCGGAGCCGCCATTCCCCCGTACGAAATGCTCCCCGCGAACCCTCCGTTGCCCACGCCTTGAAATTTCCCGTTCCATCCCGAGGCCGGCATCCACACTTCGAAACGGATATCTGATTCCGGAGACGGCCGCATCACACCGGTAACGCGGCAGAATGCGGGAACATTCTTTAGAGGATTCGTGGCGCCCGGTGGTGTGAAGGTCCCCGCTTCCACGGACTGCGCCAAAGCGATGGTGGCATCGTGGAACTTCAGGGAAGTGAGGCTTTCGCAGGTAGCGGCGTAAGCGGGAATCGCGCTGAACGCCAGAAATAGCTTGATTCGCGTTGCGAAATTGGACATGACGGCGTCTCCGGGTGAGATTTCTACCCAGTCTAACTCAGCAAGAGAGGCTCGCTCGTTACCTTACCCCGTCCGCGCCCAATACTCGCACCCGGCCTCTTCCGTTTTTCCACGGCCCGCGGTCAAATGTCACCAGCGTGCAATCCGCCGCCTCGGCAAACGCCGCCAGGTAGGCGTCGTTCCAGAAATTCTGCCCGCCTTTCCTGATCTCCGAATACTCGCGCCAGCGACCGTCGAACCCGGGCGCCTCGGGCAGAAAGACCACCCGGTCATCGTCCGCGAATCCGTCCCTCACCCTCCAAGCCTGTTCGGGAGTGAGCACATCTCTCCCCATGACGCTCGCATTCGTCAACAGGCGCAGCAAGCCCATCTCCGTCACCCGGCAGAACGCAAGCATGTCCTCCTCGCATTCTTCCAGCCATGCTTGCGCCTCGGCGTGATGAGTGTGGCCCTCCACAGCTAACGCCATCCACAGGTTTATGTCAGGCAAGTAGGTCATCGAAGTTGAATTCGCTCAGGTCCAGCCGCCTTCCTCCCCCAAGACGCACCAGCGGCAGACGCATGCGGCGCCTGCGTCCGCCGGCCTCGGGTCCGCCGGCCACGATCTCACGTTCGATGGCAGCCACCACGAGATTCTTCAGTGTTGTCCCTCGCAGCGCGGCGGTTGCCTTGGCCTGCCGGAACAACTGATCCGGCAAGTCGATAGTAGTACGCATGCTTTATGGTAATACATAAAAATATATTTATGTTATTCTGTCTAGCTCTCCTCCCCTCCCCCTCTTTCACCTTCGCCCAGCTTCCCAAACCCCCATCCCCTGTTACGATAATTTCAGCGCTTCATGAGTCCGGAACGTTGGCGGCAAATCGAGGATGTCTTCGCGCGCACCGAGGGGCTTTCCCCAGAAGAAGCCGAAGTCTTCCTCGATCGCGAATGCGGAGCCGATCAGGAACTCCGCCGGGAAGTTGAAGCCCTCCTGCGAAACGAACCCAAGAGCGGCGCGCTGCTGAAGAACATGGTCGAGCAGGCCGCCGGTCTCCTCACCGCATCGGGAAAGCGGATGGCGGCGGATCACTCCGGCCAGCGCCTGGGAATGCGCATTGGCCACTACCGCCTGTTGCAGGTCATCGGCCGCGGAGGAATGGGCGTCGTCTACCTCGCCGAGCGGGATGACGAGCAGTATCACAAGAAAGTCGCCCTCAAACTCGTCCAGCAGGGCCACGACACCAAGTTCGTGCTCGACCGCTTCCGGCAGGAACGCCAGATTCTCGCCCAATTGGAGCACCCCAACATCGCCCGATTCATCGACGGGGGCGTCACCAGCGAGGGCATTCCCTACTATGTCATGGAGTTCGTCGAGGAAGGCGACACCCTGGTGCAGTATTGCCAGCGGCGCAACCTCTCCGTGCGCGAACGCCTGAGGCTTTTTCTACAGGCGGCCAACGCTGTCTACTATGCCCACCGCAACCTCGTCGTCCACCGCGATTTGAAGCCCAGCAACATTCTCGTCGACAAGCACGGGATGGTCAAACTGCTCGATTTCGGCATCGCCAAGGTCCTCGACCAGGAACCGGGCAGCGGCTATGTGACGCAAACCGTCGTGCGCATGATGACGCCGGACTATGGCAGCCCCGAGCAGGTCTTGGGAAGCCCCATCACCATCGCCACCGATGTCTACTCCCTCGGAGCCATCCTCTACGAATTACTCACCGACCTGCCGGCCCACCGCTTCAAGAACTATTCCACGGCCGAAATCGAGCGCATCATCTGCCACGAGGATCCGCCGCTGCCGAGCGTGGCGGTACTGCGGGAAAAGACCCCTGAACACGAACGGCTCAGCCGCGAATTGACCGGAGATCTCGACAGCATCGCGGCCATGGCGATGCGCAAGGAGCCTGAGCGCCGCTACCCCTCGGTCGGCCGTCTCATGGACGACATCGAGCGCTACCTGAACGGCCAGGTCGTGCTCGCCCACCGCGGGACCATCCGCTATCACGCCGCGAAGTTCGTCCGCCGCCACAAACTGCCCATCGTCGCGGCGGCCATGGTGCTGCTCACCCTGGTGGGGGGCATCACCGCCACTGCCTACCAGGCGCGCAGGGCCGAACGGCGGTTTCAGCAGGTGAGGCAACTCGCCAACACGCTGCTTACCGACCTCGACAAACGCATCGCCCTCATGCCCCAGTCCACCGAATTGCGCGAATGGATGGCTTCCACTGTGGTCCGCTACCTGGACAACCTCGCCCGGGAAGCGGGCAACGACGACCAACTACAGTTGGAACTGGCGCAGGGATACTATAAGATCGCGCAACTGTTGGGCGCGCCGGGATCGTCGAACCTCGGTCAGACAAAAGCGTCGCTCGAACACTACCGCAAGGCGAGCGCCATCATGGAGCGGCTTGCGGCGGAGAAGTTCCATCCCCTCGAGGTTCTCCCGAATCTCTGTTCGGCCTTGCGCGCCGAAGGCCAGTTGGAAACCCTGGATGGGGATTTCACGCGGGCCCGGCATACCTTTCAGGACGCGCTCCGCTACGGCCAGACGTTGTCCGCGCTGTCGCGGAACAGCGGCAACGAGTGCCTGGCGGGAGTCTACGGTGGAATCGTGAACCTCGAGATGCGTTCCGCCAATCCGCGCGGCGCAATCCCCTATCTCATGCCCCAACTCGAGCACGCGCGGAACCTGGCCGCCGCGCGCCATGATCTCCCTGCCCAGGAACAGTTATTGTCCGTTCAACTGAATCTCGCTCAGGCCCAACTCGAGACCGGCCAAACCGAAAAGGCCCAGGCGCGGGTGAAGGAATCAGAACAGTTGGGCAAGGCTGCTCTCGGCGCCGGGTGGGAGGATTCCCGGTTCCGGTTCCGTCTCCTCGAGATGTCGGGAGACATCGCCGGCAATCCCCGGGATATTCATCTCTGCCATCCCGCGGAGGCCATATCGAGTTACCGGGCGGCGCTGGCAATCGCCGAACGCCACTACGCCCGCGATACCACGGACGCCCGCTCGCGGCGCGACCTCGATCGCGTGCTTCGCAAGCTGGGGCTGATGATCGTGGACACCCAACCCGCGGAATCGCTGCTTCTCTACCGCCGCGCCATCGGACTTTCGGAGATCAATCTCCGTATCTCTCCCGATAACCCCGATTTCATCCGCGACAACGCCGACGGCCTGCTCGGAACCGGTTACGCGCTCCAGAATCTCAACCACCTCCATGAAGCCCTGCAATCCTATGAGCGCGTTCTCGGCCGGCAAACCGAACTGCGGCGCGCTACTCCGGACTGGCGGCGCTTCCAGCGCGAGTTACAGGAAACCTATGAGGCCATGGCCGAAGTCTACATGAGACTGGGCAAGGATAAGGATGCTCTCGCGAGCCTTGAAAAAGGCATGGAGACCATCGTCGGCCTGCTCTGGGAGCGGCCAACCGATGCCTATCTCCTGCGCGATCTTTCCGATTGCCAGGAGAGCATCGCCAACTTCTATGCGCTCGAGGCGCGCAAAGGCGGACCCGCCGCCAGAACCAACTGGCGCCAGGCGCTCGATCTTCAGAGAAAGAGCGTCCAGAACTGGCTCGAGTGGCCGGTCAAGGTCGGTCCGGGCCCTTATCAGCGCATGCGCCTCAATCGTGCTCAGGAAACCCTCAGCCAGTTCGAAAAAGCGGCCGCCAAATCGTAGCTCGGCGCATGGGCGGTATAATTACCGTCCGTGCAACTGACTGCGCTCGACTGGGCGGTGGTCGCCCTCTACTTCCTCTTCAACCTCGCCATCGGCTGGTATTACAAGGCTCGCGCCGGTAAGAACATCGGCGAGTTTTTTCTCTCCGGGCGCAATGTTCCCTGGTGGCTGGCCGGCACCTCGATGGTCGCCACCACCTTCGCCGCCGATACGCCCCTCGCCGTCACCGGCATGGTGGCCAACTACGGGATCGCCGGCAACTGGCTCTGGTGGAACTTCGTCGCCAGCGGCATGATGACCGTCTTCCTCTACGCGCGTCTCTGGCGCCGCTCCGGCGTCATGACCGACATCGAATTCGCGGAAATCCGCTATTCCGGCAAGGCGGCCGCGTTCCTTCGCGGATTCCGCGCCCTCTATCTCGGCATTCCCATCAATTGCATCGTCCTCGGCTGGGTGAACCTCGCCATGGTGAAGATCCTCATGCTGATCCTTGGCGTCGGCAAGGGTCAGGCGCTGCTGCTGGTCATGTGCCTCATCGCCATTACTTCCTACATCTCCACTCTTTCCGGGCTATGGGGTGTTCTTGTCACCGACGTGTTCCAGTTCATCATCAAGATGGGTATGGTCATCGTGCTCGCCTTCGCCGCCGTTCATGCCGTCGGCGGCATCGACGCTTTGAAAACCAAACTCCTCGCCATCGACCAGGCTCGCGGCGTCGCCACCGGCAGTCACGGCTCCGCGCTCAGTTTCATCCCCGATCTCAACTCCGCCTGGATGCCCATGATCACCTTCCTCGTCTACATCTCGCTCAACTGGTGGGCTACCTGGTATCCCGGCGCCGAACCCGGCGGCGGCGGCTTTGTCGCCCAGCGCATGTTCTGCGCCAAGGACGAAAAGCATTCCCTTCTCGCCACCCTTTGGTTCAATATCGCCCACTATGGCATCCGCCCCTGGCCCTGGATCCTCACCGCGCTCGCCTCGATGGTCCTCTATCCGAACCTCGCCGATCCCGAGACCGGCTACATCAAGGTGATGATCGACCATCTGCCGCCGTCCCTGCGCGGACTGATGGTGGCCGCCTTCGCCGCCGCCTATATGTCCACCATCGCCACCCAACTGAACTGGGGAGCCAGTTACCTGGTCAACGACGTCTACTGCCGCTTCATCAACAAACACGCCGGCCAGACCGCTCTCGTGCGCGTCTCCCAACTCGCCACCATCGCCCTCAGCATCATCTCCGCCGCCGTCACCTTCTACATGGATTCCGTCGCCGGAGCCTGGAAACTCCTTATCGTCACCGGAGCGGGCACGGGCGGCGTTCTGCTGCTGCGCTGGTACTGGTGGCGCATCAATGCCTGGAGCGAAATCTCCGCCATGATCTCCGCCTTCATCGTCTCCGTCTACCTCCAGACAGCCGCCGGATTCGACAGTGATAAGCCGGTGGATTTCGCCTGGATCATGATCATCACGGTGGGCGTCACCACCGCTGTCTGGCTTGCGGTGACGCTTCTCACCGCGCCCGAATCCACTGATGTGCTGGTGAGTTTCTACAAGCGAACCCGCCCGTCGGCGGCCGGATGGAGACCCGTCGCGAAACTCGCCCCCGAAGTGAAGCCCACGGCCGGCGGCTTCGCCAACCTCATCGACTGGGTTTGCGGCTGCGTCATGATCTACGGCATGTTGTTCGGAGCAGGCAAACTGCTGCTGAAGGAATACAGCCTGGGAGCCCTGTTGATCGCCATCGGCCTCCTGGCCGGAGCCGTAATATACTGGGATCTTTCACGAAGAGGCTGGAGTGTCGTGGTGGATTAGGCGTTCCCTTGTCATCTGTCTGCTGGCGCCGCGCGCGCAGGCGGGCGCTGTCGATTTCGGCTGGAACGAACTGCGGCAGGCCATCGCCGAGCGCCGCCTTCCTCCCTCGGTTACAAGGCAGTTCGCCGCCGAAATCTCGATGACCGAGCAGCCCGAAGCCTACACCATCGCCCCCTGGCGCGTCAGCGGCGGCGATCTCCGCGGACTCATGTATGGCCTTCTCGACGCGGCCGAGCAAATCCGGAAGACCGGCCGGCTTGCCTCCAGCCATGTCACGCCCGCCGTTGCCATCCGCGGCCTCCGCCTTCGCCTTCGCAAACAGGAGTGGGAGCAGAAATCCTTCCACGACCGCGCCTTCTGGTCCCGCTTCTTTGAGACTCTCGCTCGCAGCCGCTTCAACCGGCTTCAACTCGCGTTTGGTCCCGATTCGAACTGGGCGCCCCCCTATCCCTATCTCTTTTCGCTCGCCCACTTCGAAAGCGTGGAAGTGGAAGGCGTCACGGCTCTCGATCGCCGGCGCAATCTCGACACCCTCCGCATGATCACTCAGGCCGCGCTCGATCACTCGGTCGACTTCACCCTCGGCTTGTGGACCCAGACCCCGGCTCCGCAAGTGAAAGGGCTCGCCCCTGATCTGCTGATTCCTTACCTGCGCTCGGCTCTGCTCCACCTGCTCGCCGAATGCCCCGCCATCCGTGCCGTGTATTTCCACGTGGAAGCGGATCCCGCCGGCGGGCGGTTGATCGAGGAGGCCGGCATTCCGGCTCTCGAGGAAGCCGGACGATTGGTCACGCTCGAACTACCTCCGCGCGCCGCCACGCCGCGAGTCCTCGAAGCCGCCAGGCAACAGGGCGTCGCGTTGCGGGCCATCGAGCAGTTGTCCGAAGGCGTTGCCGTTCCCCCGCTCGATACCCTCCACCCCTATCCTATCCCAACCCTTCGCGCCGTATCCACTTCCGCATGGGCCGATCCCGCTTTTGTTCGCCGCGTGGCATACGGGGCGCAGGTAGGCGGCGCGCAGGGATTCGAAGTCGAAGGCCCGCCACCCGATGCGCCGGACGCGGATGCTTACTACGAATGCTGGGGCAGGCTCGGCTTCCAACCGTCTCATCCCGATCCTCCAAACCTCTCGCCCGCCTCGGCCGCCGCCGCCCGCGCCATCGCCGACTGGGCCATCGCGCGGGATCAACCGCCGGACCTCGACATCGTGCAGAGGCTCCATGCCGATATTCTTCCCATGGAACGATCCGGCGGGCGTGAATACGATGGGCTCCTCCAGCTAACCCGCTATCGCGCGCGCCTCCTGTGGGCCGAGGTGATGGACGGAGTCTATCAGCGAACCCGGCATGAGAGCGCGCTCCGCGTGGCCGCCGGCCAATACGCCGCCGCGATGCGCCTCGCCAAGGCCATGAACCTTCCGTCCGAGAAGTGGCAACAGCGCGCCTCCGAGTTGGGCGAACTTCTCAAGCAGGTGGACGCGGAGCCTCCCGCGAAGATCACCGCCCTGCCCTGGCCCAAGCCTCTCACACCCCCCGCCATTGTCCACAAGCCGCTGAAAGCCGCCGCTATCGCGAAGCCTCTCCCCGTTCCCCTCACCGTGTGGCCTGTTCAAAATGTCACCGCCATCCGGCTGCGCTACCGCATGATCTCCTCTGGCGGTGGCTTCCGGACCATGGAAGCCCCACCGCGCCTCCCCCGGTTCACCATACCAGCGGGAGATCTCGCCGAATCCGGCCAGTTGATCTACTACTTTGAAGTGGCCCACGCGGGCGGCGTCTGGCGCCTCCCGGACATTCGCGCCCCGCTCCCCGTCTTCGTCACGGACATCCGCAAGGTCCCGGTCAAGGCCGAAGCGGAGAATCCCCCGGAACCGCGATCGCCACCTTCGAGAAAGGCTCGACGTAACGCAGCATCAAGTGCCGTTTCCCAATGAGGTAGTGGTCTTTCTCATCCAGGAAATAAACATCGTAGCTTGCGTCCGGACTCGCTTCCGCCGGCGGGAATTCCAGCCAGTTCATGTGGTACACATGGCTGTAAAACCGGGCCCCCTGGTAGAGCGGAAACGTCCCACCAAACTTCAGCTTGCGGCCCGGCGCTGGAGCGTGGCTGCGCAGGTACAGCGCCAGATCGCGATTCCCCGCATCCATCAGCCACTCGTCGTAAAAGCGGACATTCCACGATAGAAGGAACTGCGCCAACACGAGCGCCGCCAGTCCTCCCGGAATCGCTTGCGCCCATTTTGGCAGGCGGAACACCACCACCGCCGCCAGCAGCGTAAATAGCGGAACCAGATAGAGCCCCGTGCGGCGCTCGGGAAGCGGCACGCCCATCGCCCCATGCAGCGCCAGCAGCAGCGCGGCGGAAAGCAGGCACACCCCGCTAAGAAGCATCACGCCGCGCTTGCGCTCCCGCAACGCAACGATAACCCCCGCGGCAAGAATCAGACCCGGCAGCGCCAGCGAAACGCCCAGCCAGAACTTCTCCACGGGATAGTGGAGCGGTGTGTCCTCGAGCAGATTCTTGACGCGCCACAGGCAGGCATAATTGAAGCTCTCCAGGGATTCATACAGTGTCGCCGCTCCCGCATAGAAGTTCGCCCGGCGCGCCGTTAGCAAAGGACCGAGCAGCAAACCAACCATCACCACCGAGCAGGGGACCACCATCCGGTCCACGATGTGATCGAATCGCGCCCTCACCCGCGGCCAGTTCCGCCCGGCCTCTCCGAGGTAAATCGCCGCAAACATCAGCACCAGCGCGGCGCCGGGTATGGCTACGGTCAGGTTCGCCGCCACACCGAGCGCCAACCCGATTCCCGCCGCATACAGACGCCACTCCCGGAAAGGCCCCTCGAGGTAGCGCAGCAGGTGGTAAAGGCTAAACAGAAGAAAGCCCGTCGCCATCCCATAACCGCGTGCAATCGAGCAATAGTCCAGCACGAACGGGTTGAGGGCGATGAGCGTAAACGTCGCGAGCATGTACCAGCCGCCGCCGAACAGCATCCGGCAAAGCCGCAGCGCCGATACGAGCAGCAGCACTCCTCCCAGAAGCGCCGGGATCCGCAGCGTGAATTCACTTGCCCCGAACAACTTCACGGAGGCCTTGCACAGAAATGTGTGCAGCACGTGGTCATTCGCGTCATAGCTCCGCCACAACTCCGGAATGGGCGTCAACACGGACCTCATGAACGTGAAGGCTTCGTCCGTCGTGATGGATTGCGCCGCCGCGCGGTAAACATTCACCGCAATCAGGAACACCAGAAGCCACCGGGCCAGCGTGTGGGCGCGTGTGCGAGGCAAATACCAATGTATAAAATGAAGAGCGGAATGCGAAGAATTCTGTTTGCCCTCCTCCCCCTCTCCCTCCTGTTGGCGCAGCACAAACCGGAACTGAACGATGGGGAGTTTCATGGCGATCCTCCCTTCCTCCTCGAGGACGGCTGGCGTCCGCTGCTCAACGGCCGGGACTTGAGCGGCTGGAAGGGCATGAACGGCCCCCAGGAATGGTTCACCACCCGCGCCGTGCGCTGGGAGCGCCTTCTCTCCCCCACCCGCCTGAACGGCATTCCCGAACCCGGCGGCGATATTCTCAATGGACCGGGCGGCCGCACGGGCAATCTCGTCACCGAAGAGAAATTCGGGGACATGGAACTCTACCTCGAGTTCATGATCCCCAAAGGCTCGAATTCGGGCGTCTACCTGCACGGGCTGTACGAAGTCCAGGTGTTCGACAGCTACGGTTCAACCGAACCCATGAAAACCTCCGATGGCGGCGCGATCTACCACCGCTGGATCGGCAACAAGGGCGTTGGCGGCTCCGCGCCCTCCCGCAACGCCAGCCGCCGCCCCGGTGAGTGGCAATCCTACCAGATCTGGTTCCGCGCTCCCCGCTTCGATTCGAGCGGGCGGAAGACGGAAAACGCCCGCTTCATCCGCGTCCTTTATAACGGGCTCACCGTGCAGAATCACGTCGAGGTGGATGGCGGCACGCGCGCCCACATGAACATTCCGGAAGCTCCCACCAACCCCCTGATGCTCCAAGGCGATCACGGGCCTGTAGCCTACAGGAACATCTATTGGCGGCCTCTCCGCCCCATCATCAGCCGGTGACCGGAAACCATTGGCTCGATATCAGCCGCCCCCTGCGCAAAGGCATGGCGCAATGGCCCGGAGACCCGCCCTTCGATAGCTGGCTGAGCGCCTCCCTCGAACGCGGTGACGAGGCCAACGTCACCACCGTGACCCTTTGCGCTCACACCGGAACGCATGTCGACGCCCCTCTTCACTACCTTCCCGGCGCGGCCGCCGTCGAAGCCCTGCCGCTGGACGCGCTGATCGGACCCGCCACCGTCGCATCCCTCCCGGATCTTCCCGCCGCCGAACGCCTGCTGATCCGGGCCATCACCCCGGACGAGGATGCGCTGACTCCCGAACAGGTCCGAACACTGTTGAACAAAGATGTACGGCTTCTTGGCGTGGACCGCCTCTCCGCCGGAAATGCCGAGGTGCACCGGCTTCTTCTACAGGCCGGCGTCGTCATCGTCGAAGGTCTCGATCTCAGCGGCGTCGAGCCCGGCGAATATGACTTCATCTGTCTGCCCATCCGGCTCGATTCGGCTGACGGAGCCCCGGCGCGCGCCGTCATTCGCCGGAAGCCGGGCTGAGGGTTGGTCAACCCCGATTCCGCCGAACCATTCCCGCTTTTGCCTCCGCCTCCGCGCTCCGCTTCCGTTCCGCGTCGCGCTTGTCGTGCAGCTTCTTCCCCTGCGCCAGCGCAAGCTCGCACTTCACATACCCGTCTTTGAGGTACAGCTTCGTTGGAATCAGCGTGAGCCCCTTGTCCCGCGTCTTGCCGAGCAGTTTATCGATTTCCCTCCGGTGCAGCAGCAGCTTCCGCCGCCGCGTCGGCTCGTGATTGTAGCGGTTTCCGAACGTGTACTCGGAAATATGGACGTTGCACAGCCACGCCTCATTGCCCGCCACCTCCGCGTAGCTGTCTCGCAGTTGGATTTTCCCCGCCCTGGCGGCCTTCACTTCGGTCCCCACCAGGACCAGTCCGGCCTCGAACCGGTCCATCAGAAAATAATTGTGACCCGCCTGACGGTTGTCGGAGAGAATCTTGATGCCGGAGGTCTGCGACTTGGCCATGTGTTGCAATTCCCATGGTACGCTAACATAGCAAAAGTGCATTCAGACACTTCCTCGCCCAAAAATCTTTCCACGCTTCTAAGACGATCATCGTCAATGCGTTATGAGGGCGGGCACCCGGACCCGAGGAGCGGTTTACTGTTCTGGAATCCTCAGGATGCACTTGCGGAATGAATAAGATGCGAAATCTGGTTCGAGGCTTGACGGCCGTGGCGGTTGTGCTCGTGTTGGCGGGCGCGCCCGCCTTCGCCAGCCGCAAAGGCGACAAGCTCTACAAAGACGGAAAACTGGCCGAGGTTAAGAAAGAGTGGGAAAAGGCGCTCGACCTCTACGAGAAGGCCATGCTTGACGACCCCTCGAACGTCTCCTACCAGATGGCCGCGCGCCGGGTCCGCTTTCAGGCCGGCCAACTGCACGTCAACAACGGACAGAAACTGCGTGCCGACGGGAAGTTGAACGAAGCATTGCTCGAGTTTCAGAAAGCCTACTCGATCGACCCCTCTTCCATCATTGCGGACCAGGAAATCCGGCGCACCCTCGAGATGATCAACCGGGAAAAAAAAACGCCCAGCGCGAAAGACCGGGGCCTGACGCCGGCCGAGGAAGAGAAAAAGGAAATTGAAGAGCGCATCGACTCGCTCGAAGGTCCACCCGAGCTGAAGCCCATCTCGCATACGCCCATCACCCTCAAGATGAGCAACCAGCCGCCCCGGATCCTCTTTGAAACCATCGCCAAACTCGCCGGCATCAACGTCATCTTCGATTCCGAATACCAGCCCACGGGCCGCAACTTCTTCGTCGACCTGACGAATGCCACCCTCGAGCAGGCGCTCGACTTCGTGGCCATTCAGACCAAGAGCTTCTGGAAGCCACTCAGCGTCAACACCATCTTCGTCACCCAGGACAACGTCACCAAGCGCCGCGACTACGAGGACATGGTGGTCAAGACTTTCTATCTCACCAACACCACCACTGTTCAGGAACTGCAGGAGATCGCCACCGCCGTCCGCGCCGTCACCGAAGTGCGCCGCCTGTTCACCTATAACGGCCAGAACGTCATCATCATTCGCGGAACCGTGGACCAGGTCGCCCTTGCCGAGAAGCTGATCCACGACCTCGATAAGCCGAAGTCGGAGGTCGTCGTCGATGTCGTGGTGATGGAAATCAGCAAGACGCTCAGCCGCACGCTCGGCGCCGGACTCGCCTTCGGCGGGAGCCCCGGCGTGAGTCTGCCCGTGAACTTCACCCCCAGGAACCCCGTGCTGACCGGGCAGCCCACTACCGGCACAACCGGCGGCACCACGGACGCCACCACGGGCACCACTCTTCCATCCACCACCATCGGAACGGGAACACCCACCAAGACCGGCGCGATCTCGCTGGCGCAAGTCGGACATATCTCGACGAATGATTTTTCCATAACGCTCCCCGGCGCGATTTTTCAAGCCCTCCTGAGCAACCGCGAAGGCCGCGTGCTCCAGGCTCCGCAGGTGCGCGCCGTCGAGTTGCAGAAGGCCTCCCTGCGGCTCGGCGACAAGATCCCCTTCGCCTCCGGCAGCTTCCAACCGGGTTTCGGAGCCGTCGGAGCCGGCGTCAGCCCGCTGGTCAGCACCCAGTTCCAGTTCGCCGAAGTCGGCGTCAATGTGGACATCGTTCCCAAAGTCCACGGTCCCAAGGAGGTCTCCCTCCACGTGGAACTCGAGCTATCGACTGTCCGCGAACGCATCGACATCGGCGGCTTGCAGCAGCCCGTCATCGGCCAGCGGAAGATCATCCACGACATCCGCATGAGGGAGGGGGAGGTCAACCTGCTCGGTGGATTGCAGAGCCTCACCGACACGCTCACCGAGAATGGCGTGCCGGGCGTTCATAACATCCCGATCCTGAAGTGGCTGTTGGGCAGCAGTGAAGTAAAGGAGAAGACCGAAACCGAACTCGTCATCTTCCTTGTTCCCCACATTATCCGTTCGCCTGAGATCACACCCTCGAACCTCCGTGGCATTTCGGCCGGCAGCGATGCGACCGTGCGGCTGCACTATGCTCCACGCGAGGAGGAAGCGGAAGCGGCCAAGCCGCAAGCGCCGCCCGCTCCCGCTCCCAAGCCCGCGCCCGCTGCCCCGAAGACGCCGGCGGCGGCGCCTCCCGCCGTGATTCCGGCGCCCGCCCCCGCCACTCCCGTCCCGGCGCCTCCGCCGGCGGAAAAGAAGCCGCCCGCTTCGCCGCCCGCTCCCGCGGCGAAGCCGGCCGAATTGAGCTTTGCCCCCGCGAAGCTCCTCGGCAAGGTCAACCAGAACGTCATGGTCGTCCTGCAGGTGAACCATGGATTGGATCTCTTCTCCGCGCCGATGCGCCTCAAGTACGATCCGAAAGTACTGAAGCTTACGGAAGTGGTGCGGGGTAATGCCCTCTCGCCCGACGGGCAGAAGTTGAACTTCCTGCCGGTCATCAACGGCGAGTTGGGCGAAGCTCGCGTGGAAATGAGCCGCCTGCCGGGCTCGGGCGGCGTCAACTCCTCCGGACCACTCGTCATGTTCCGCTTCCAGGGCGTGGGCAAGGGGAGTTCACAGGTGACGCTGGAGGAGTTCGGGCTCAGGAATTCCAGGAATCTACCCATTCCGGCTCCGCTGCCGGCAGCCTCCGTAACCGTGGAGTAGTTGTGAAGGTTCGTAGGAAGAATCAACGCGGTCTGACGCTTATCGAACTGATCGTCGCTTTCACTATTCTCATGATGCTCTCCGCCATGGCCGTGCCCATGGCGCGCTACAAGGTGCGGCGGGAGCGCGAAAAGCAACTGCGCCTGGCTCTCGATGACATTCGCAGGGCGATTGACAAGTACAAGGATGATGCCGACCAGGGCAAGCTCGGACAGCAGAAACTCGATAGCATGGGCTACCCCGAGAGCCTTGAGATTCTCGTCGAGGGCGTGAAAATGTCCGGCCAGGTGGACACTAAGAAAAAATACCTCCGCCGCATCCCCACGGACCCCTTCACCAACTCCACCGAGTGGGGCTTGCGGAGCATGCAGGACGATCCCAAGTCCACCTCCTGGGGTGGGCAGAACGTATTCGACGTGTATTCGAAGACCACGGCGCGCGCGCCGGACGGCACGCCCTATTCGGAATGGTGAGCCACGTGAAGAACTTCAAACTGCGCGGATTCACGCTGATTGAACTGATGATCGCCATGGCGGTCATCTCCATCCTTCTCTCGGTGGCTGTTCCCCAGTACAACAAGGCTCTTGTCCGTTCGAAGGAGACCATCCTCCGCCAGAACCTCTTCACCATGCGCAACGTGATCGACGAGTACACCTATGACAAGGGAAAAGCCCCGCAGACGCTCGAGGAAATCGTGCAGGCCGGTTATCTGCGCAAAGTGCCCGTCGATCCCATGACCGGCACCGATCAGTCGTGGAAAATCATCATGGAAGATCCCTCAAACACCGTCGATCAATCCGAACCCGGCATCTTCGACGTGCGCAGCGGTTCGGACAAGACCAGCCTCGAGGGCACTCCCTACTCGGAGTGGTAGGCCGGAGCGGCTCCGTGCGCGCTTCAGGAAAAAAGTGTCAAGGAAAATTATTGACACTCCACTCCGCGCATGGTAACTTAGGAGGGTTTGGCGAGTTGATTTCTTCTGCTCCCGGTTACTGCTCTTGAAGGAGAGTCTGTCTGGAAGCCGGTCCCGCTGTTGCCGGGGACGCAAGCGCCGTAGGCGGCAAGGACCTGTCCGAAGTACCCTCGCGTGATCATCAACGCAGTCCGCTTCAGGCTGCAAGCTCAAGATTTGTTCGATCCAGGCCACCCGCCCGGAGGCAGTTCTTCCCGGGAAAGAGGCAGGCCAGAATGACCATGAAAAGGCTAGGAAAGGGATAGCTCGTGCCTACGTTCCATCAGCTTGTGCGTAAGGGCCGGAAACCTACGGTGTTCAAGACCGCGAGTCCGGCTCTGCAATCGTGCCCGCAGCGGCGCGGAGTGTGTACGCGCGTATACACAACGACGCCGAAGAAGCCGAATTCGGCATTGCGCAAAGTGGCGCGCGTCCGTCTGACGAATGGGATCGAGGTGACCACGTATATCCCGGGTGTCGGCCATAACCTGCAGGAGCACTCGATCGTGCTGATCCGCGGGGGCCGCGTGAAGGATCTGCCCGGCGTGCGCTACCACATCGTGCGCGGAACGCTCGATACGGCCGGCGTGGCCAACCGCAAGCAGTCCCGATCGAAATATGGCGCCAAGCGTCCGAAGTCTTAAAGGAGATCCGGTAAATGCCCCGCCGCCGCAGACCAGAACAGAGAGAGATTCAGCCCGATCCGATCTACAACTCGACTCTCGCCGAGAAGTTCATCAATTCCATGATGTGGGATGGCAAGAAGAACACGGCCATGGGTATTTTCTACCAGGCCATGGATCAGATCAAGGATCGCAGCGGAGATGATCCGCTGAAGATTTTCAAGAAAGCCGTCGAAAACTGCAAACCGCTGCTCGAGGTAAAGACGCGGCGTGTCGGCGGCGCCAACTATCAGGTGCCGGTCGAGGTGCCGCAAAACCGGCGGACCAGCCTGGCGATCCGGTGGATTCTGAGCAACGCCCGCTCGCGCCCGGATAAGGGCATGCCGGACAAGTTGGCCAACGAATTGAATGATGCCGCGAACATGCGCGGCGGAGCGATCAAGAAAAAGGATGATGTACACCGCATGGCGGAGGCGAACAAGGCCTTTGCCCACTACCGATGGTAGGCGCGCGCAGTTGATTTTTTTATGGCACGCACAATCCCATTAGAGAGAATGCGAAACATCGGCATCATGGCGCACATTGATGCCGGGAAAACCACGACCACGGAGCGGATCCTCTACTACACGGGTAAAACATACAAGATCGGCGAAGTCCATGAAGGCACCGCCGTCATGGACTGGATGGCCCAGGAGCAGGAGCGCGGAATCACCATTACTTCCGCCGCCACGACGGCTTCCTGGCGGGACATTCAGATCAATATCATCGATACACCCGGCCACGTCGATTTCACCGCCGAGGTCGAACGCAGCCTGCGTGTCCTCGATGGCGCGGTGGCGGTCTTCGACGCCGTCGCCGGCGTGCAGCCGCAGTCAGAGACGGTCTGGCGCCAGGCCGATAAGTACAGCGTGCCACGTATCTGTTTTATCAATAAGATGGACCGCGTGGGCGCGGATTTTTACCACGCTATCGATACCATTGTGGACCGCCTCAAGGCTAAGCCGGTTGCGATTCAGTTGCCGATCGGAGCCGAGGAAAAGTTCGCCGGCGTGATCGACCTCGTGGGCATGAAAGCGCGCATCTGGCGGGAAGAGACACTGGGCGCCAAGTACGACGACGTGGAGATTCCATCGGAGTACGCGGCAAAGGCGGCCGAGTACCGCGAGAAACTGATCGAATCGGTATCGGAATCGGACGATGAGCTATTTACTAAGTTTGTAGAAGGCAACCCGATTACCAACCAGGAACTGCTGGCCGGAATCCGCCGCGCCACGATCGCCATGAAGCTCTTCCCCGTCATCTGCGGTTCGTCCTTCAAGAACAAGGGCGTGCAGAACCTGCTCGATGCCGTGGTGGATTACCTGCCCTCTCCGGTGGACATACCGCCGGTGGTGGGAACGGAAGTGGGCAACCCCGAAGTCGCGATAGAGCGCAAGTCCGAGGACACAGCGCCGTTTGCCGGTCTGGTGTTCAAGATCATGACCGACCCGTTTGTCGGGCAGTTGGCCTTTTTCCGGGTCTATTCGGGCAAGGTGAACAGTGGCGACACGGTATACATTCCGAGCAAGGGGCGCCGGGAACGAATCGGACGCATCGTTCGGATGCACGCCAACAAGCGCGAGGAGATCACCGAAGTCCTGGCGGGAGATATCGCCGCCGCCGTCGGCCTGAAGCAGGTGGTCACGGGCGATACGATCTGCGAGGAAAAACACCCCATACTGCTCGAGTCGATTGACTTCCCCGAGCCGGTGATTCAGTTGGCGATCGAGCCCAAGACCAAGGCCGACCAGGAAAAACTGGGCATGGCTATCGGAAAACTGGCGCAGGAGGATCCGACGCTGCGGGTTTCGGTGGATCACGAAACGGGGCAGACGATTCTCGCCGGCATGGGCGAACTGCATCTTGAAATCATCGTTGACCGCATGCAGCGCGAATTCAGCGTGGGGGCCAATGTCGGCAAACCGCAAGTGGCCTACCGGGAGACGATTCGTAAGTCCGCCGATGCCGAAGGACGGCACGTGCGGCAGTCCGGCGGCAAGGGTCAGTACGGGCATGTGAAGATCCGCGTGGAACCGCTGCCCACCGGGTCCGGATTCGAGTTTGTCAACGAGATCGTGGGCGGCGCGGTGCCGAAGGAATACATTCCGGCGGCCGAAAAAGGGATGATCGAAGCGCTCGAGGGCGGCATTCTGGCGGGCTATCCGATGTCCGACCTGAAGGTGGCCATCTACGACGGCAGCTACCACGACGTCGATTCATCGGAAATGGCGTTCAAGATCGCCGGATCGCTGGCGATCAAGGCGGCGGCCCGCCAGGCGAAACCGGTGCTGCTCGAGCCGATCATGACCGTGGAAGTGGTGGTCCCCGAGGAGTACATGGGCGACGTCATCGGCGATTTGAATTCGCGCCGGGGCCGTATTGAGGGAATGGAATTGCGAGGGACTTCGCAAATCGTCAAGGCAATGGTGCCGCTAGCGCAAATGTTCGGCTACGCCACCGAGTTGCGGTCGCGCACCCAGGGCCGCGGCAGCTTTACGATGCACTTCGGCAAGTATGAAGAGGTGCCGGCAGCCATCGCGGAGGAGATCATCAGCCGCGTGCAAGGGAAAGTAAGCAGATAGGTTCAAACAGGAGAATCGCGTTACATGGCCAAAGAGAAATTCGACCGTAGTAAGCCGCACGTAAACATCGGCACGATCGGGCACATCGATCACGGCAAGACGACGTTGACGGCCGCGATCACGAAGGTGCTGGCGAAGCACAACCCGAAGG